>CAYVFO010000008.1:0-16570 GCA_964450975.1 uncultured Elusimicrobia bacterium
CCCCCGCCGCCTCCGCGCGCGGGTGTCCTCTACGCCGACGACTTCAACCGTCCCAACGCGCTGATCACCAACGAATTCGCGCACTGGAACCCCGGCGCCGCGGTCGACGAGGACCGCGTGAAGACGACGTCGACCCAGTAGTTCGTCGCGAGGTAGCCGTTCGCCGGGAACGCGGGGGACGCGCCGTAGGCGTAGCGGCCGTTCTGCGCGGCGCCCGCTCCGTTGGCGGGCGCGTGCAGCGGCGGGTTGTCGCGCGGAGCGTTCAACGCGCCGCGCGTCGCCGAGTAGCCCGTCGGCGAATGGTAGGACGCGACGTACACCGTTCCCGACGAGATCGGAATCGGCGAGGCGAAAGGCGCGAACTGCCAGCCCGACGCCGTCTCGGACGCGAAGGACGCCGAGCCGAGAAGGGCGCCCGCCGCGGTGTAGAGGCGTCCGACGTGCGCGCCGTTGTTGCCCGGGACCTTGTAGAAGCGGATGCCCGCGATCGCGCCCGCCTCGTCGGAGAAGAACCGCACGCCGAGCGAGATGGGGTTGGGGTCGAGGTAGAACTCGCCCGCGGCCGGCGTCTGCGCCGGCCACAGCGAGAACGTTTCGGTCGACGGCGCGGGCGGGGGAGGCGGCGGTGGCGGAGGCCCGCCGGCGCCGAGCGCCTGGGCGTTGGTGCGGATGACGGTTCCCATCGGCTCGCGCGCGAGGACCCAGTCGACGAAAGCCGCGAGCGTCGTCGTGCTCATGGACGTGTTCGGGCAGCTCCCGCCCGAGCACATCTCGTGGATCACGAGCGGCACCCAGCCCCCGCCCTGGCTCTCCGCGTTGAGCACGTACTGCTGCAGCTGGGCGAGCGTCGTCCCGGGACCGACGAACGGAGGCGTGCGGACGAAGAAGCGGTTGGCCGGCGGCAGGCTCTCGCCGCCCGGGCAGCCCGCGCACGAGAGGCCGCCGAGCGCGCGGGCGTTGTCGTAGCCGCAGTCGCGCGCGGCCTGCTGGACCGCCGCATTGGCGTATCCGTAGGGATAGGCGAGGGACGCCGGATTGAAGCCCCAGGCCACGAGGTTCGCGCGGTCGTCGCAGATCTGACGCCGACGCTCGGCCTCGGTCGCCGCGTTGAGGTCCGAATGGTTGAGCGTGTGGCCGGCGATCTCGTGCCCCGCGGCCGCGATCGCGTCGATGGTCGCGCGGGAGAAGTAGAACGTCCCGCCGGTTCCGATGCGGGCGGTGTTGAGGTAGAACGTGGCTTTGACGCCGCGCGAGTTCAGGACGGGCAGCGCCGGCAGCTGGCTCGACGTGCCGTCGTCGAACCCGAGCGTGACGACGGTCCCGGCCGAGGCCGGGAGGGCCAGCAGAGCCGCGAGCAGGGCGGTGATCATCTCTTCTCTCCTTCGCCGAACTGGAATAGGACCGAGAAGTACTGCGTCGACCCGAGGTCGCCCATCGGCGTCCACGCGTAGTCGAAGCGCTGGCCGAGCCACTTCAGGCCCGCGCCGAGCGAGATCCCGGAGAGGCCGGGGATCCCGTCGAGATCGCTGCGGTACCCCGCGCGCAGCGCCGCGGCGGGAAGCGGACGCCACTCGGCGCCCGCGCGGCCGCAGAAATCCTCGCCGGGCTCGTGGACGCCCTCGACCGTGAAATCCGCCGACTGCGTCGCGGCGAACGCCGCGCCGAGCCGGTGCGCCTCGGAGCCCGTGCCCGCGTTCGCCGACACGAAGGCGACCGTCAGGCGCGGCGTCGCCTTCCAGCGCGCGCCGGCGTCCGCGCCCGCGGAGCGGTCCGTCCACTCCTCGACGCGCGCGTCGACGAGCTTGACCGACGCGCCGAGCGCGACGGGCCCGAACGACCGCCCGTAGGACAAGGCGTAGGCGCCGAAGTGCGAGGTGAAGCGCCCCGTGTCGCTGCCCGCGGCGTCGCGCCGCGTCTCCGCCTTCGGATGCAGATACTGCGCCGAGACGCCGACGCCGCCCGCGCCGAGCGGCCGCGCGAAGGCGGCGTACTCGTAGCCGATCGCGCCAGCGTAGTCGAGGTGCATGGCCGCGAGCTGCGGCGATTGGACTTCGTTGAGCCCGGCCGGATTCCAGACGGGGGCGAACGCGTCGTCGGCCAAAGCGCTGTAGGCGCCGCCCATCGCCGCCGCGCGGCCGCCCACGGGGATGGCGAGGAAGTCGGCCGTCGAGGAGCGGGCGGCGCGCGCGCCGGAAGCCGCGGCGATCGCCGCGGCCGTCAACGCGAGACGCCACCCTGAGTGAGCCATCCTGCGCCCATTCTAAGCCTCGTTTCGCGCCGGCGACAGCCCGCGAGGGTAAAGATTACGTTGCTATAATTCGCCATGGCCAATATCCTCGGACGGTTCAAGGCGGACGCGGCGGAGTGGAAGAAGACGATCGAGGCCGACAAGGCCGAGCATGCCGAGGCGGGTCTCACGTTCGAGAAGGTCTGGACCAACGCCGACGACCCCAAAGAGATCTTCTTCCTGTTCTCGACCGCCGACCTCGAGAAGTCGCGCGCGTTCCTGAAGAAGGTCGGCGCCCTCGATCCCAAGGAGCAGAAGGCGGGGAATATCCCCGTGCTGACGTTCCTCGCGGATGCCTGATATACTTCCCGTACGTCCCCTTAGCTCAATGGATAGAGCCTCCGCCTTCTAAGCGGATGATCCAGGTTCGATTCCTGGAGGGGACACATTTTTTGTATGATCGAATCATGACCAAGCTCCTGCTGCCGGTTCTGCTCGCCCTGTCCGCCGTTCCCGCCCGCGCCGTCGACGAGGACGCCAAGAAGGAGGCCTCGCTGCGCGCCTCCGCCGAGGCCGTGCTCGTGATGTCGGACGAGGACTACCGCGACCTCGCGAAGAGCCAGCCGAAGGACTCGCGCTGGGCGAAGCTCGACCGCCCGGGCCTGCTCGTCACCGCGTTCCGCAGCCTCGCGGCCGCGCGCGCGCGCCGCGCCACCGAGTCCGGTCTCCAGAACGTCGGCCGCGAGATCGACGCGGACGCCAAGGCCGTCGCGCCCGATCCCGAGTTGCTCCAGCAGACGGGCTGGTGGTCCGACGTGAGCGCCTGGGCCGAGTCGCAGCGCTACCACTACCGCGGGCCGACCGCTGTCGCCGCCGTGCGCGGCGGCCGCAAGCTCTCGACCGACGCCGACAAGGCCGTCACGAAGCTGCTCGCCTCGATCGACGAGGGCGACAAGGCGCTCGCCGACGCCGCCCTGCCGAAGGAGAAGCGCGGCGCGATCCACCAGGACGCCTCGCGCTCCTACGAGAAGATCGCCGTGCTCGTCGCCGGCGGAACCGCCGCCGCCGCGCCTGCCGCTCCCGCCGCTCCCGCGCCGCCGCCCGCTCCCGCCGCCGCGATGTCGGCCAAAGAGATCTACCAGAAGGCCGCACCGTCCGTCGTCTTGATCCTGGCGGCGGAAAAAGAAGGCGCGGGCGAGCTCGGAACCGGCTCGATCATCGCCGGCGGCCGCGTGCTCACGAACGCGCACGTCGTCGTCAACGACAAGACCGGCCGGCCGTTCGCGGCCGTGCGCGTCTATCTCAAGCCCGAGCGCGTCAGCGGCGACTCCAAGCGCGATCTCAAGAACCCGATCAGCGCCCGCGTCGTGAAGTTCGACCGCGGCCTCGACCTCGCGATTCTCGAGCCGGAAACGCGCCTCGCTCCGGCCCCGCTCCCGCTCGGCGACGACTCGGGCGTCGAGCCCGGCGATCCCGTCGTCGCGATCGGCCATCCCGAGCAGGGCGGGCTGTGGACGCTCACGCAGGGCGTCGTCTCGACCGTCGTCGCCGATCTCGGCGGCGTCGCGGGCAAGGACGCGTTCCAGACCGACGCGTCGATCAACCGCGGCAACTCGGGCGGCCCGCTCATCGACCGCTCGGGCGCGATCGTCGGCGTGAACACGTCGATGGCGCGCAAGGCCGCGGACGGCCTGACGATCACGAGCGTCAACTTCTCGGTGCGCTCATCCGTCGCGCGCCGCTGGCTCGGCGAGGAGGCGTCCGCTCCCGTCGTCGTCGAGACGCCCGCTCCCGCCGAGCCGGTCAAGCCCGTCGAGCCGGCGCCGCTGCCGCCCGCCCCGAAGACCAAGCCGGTCGTGCTGACGCCCCAGAAGCCTTACCGCGTCGAGGACGTGCTCGAGCAGGAGATGCAGGAGATGGAAGACCTCGAAGCCGAGATGCGGAAGGAAATCGAGAGCCGGCGCTAGTCTTCTAGAGGAAGCAGGCCAAAGACGCGAGCGAGAGGATCGCTCCCGTGATCATGCGGCCGAGATCGGCTTCCTTTCGTCCCGTCGCGAGGTAGTACATTCCCGCGGCCATCAAGGTGACGGAGAGGGCGGTGCGCCCCATCACTCCCGGCGTGACGTTGAGCCAGGGCGTCGCCTTGCTCGAGGAATCCAGACTGGCGGTTCCGACGCCTCCCACGGCTAGTCCGCGTCGCCCTCGGCGGCTTTCTTCGCCCACGACTCCCAGCTGACGTAGTCGCGGCGGTCGAAGGTCTTGTGGGAGATCTGGCCGAGCAAGGTGAAGGCGAGGTCGTGGTTGTCGGGCTGCTTGAGCTTGAGGAGCTCGACCAAGCGCGGCGCGTGCGGGAGCATCTTCTTGCGCTGGGCGCCGTTGTCCACCATCGGCACGAGCAGGCCCATCGTCTTGCCGCGCACGGTGCCGGCCACGTCGTCGAGCAGGGGGAGGATCTTCTCGACGTCGACGCGCAGGTCCTTGCGGTGGTTGACGACGTCCGCGAGGATCTGGAGCGCCGCGCCGCGCACGGACGGCGACGGATCCTTGAGGGCGGCGAGGGAGGACTCGACGACCTTCTCGCCGCGCGAGCCGTAGCTCAGCACGTAGAGCGCCGCGGCGCGCTTCTCGCCGTCGGCCTCCTGGGCGAGGATGTAGCGCAGCTCCTTCTCCTTCTTGTTCGCGCCCTCGACGAAGCGCTTCTGCAGCGCGTCGAGCTCGGGCGTCGGGCCGCCCCACAGGCAGTAGAAGCCGGGGCAGTCGGGGCGGTCGATGGACATCTCGCCGCGCTTGGCGATCGCCGAGCCGAGATCGTAGTACTGCTTCCAGGCCGCGAGCAGGCCGTCGACGTCGGGCAAAGTGCGGTTGGCGACCGGCGCGAAGGCGAGGCGGGCGGCGTCGCTTTCGTCGACGACGTCGAACGTGGCGTACATCGCGTGGTCGACGGAGGTGAAGTACTCGGAGACGCTCAGATTGACGCGCCGCACGCCGGGGATGGACTTCACGTCCTTCTCGATCGCCTTGCGCAGCGTCTCGGCCTTCTCGTCCGTCGCGGGCCGGCGATGGTTCTTGAGGACGACGTACTCCTGCAGCTTCGGGCCGAACTTCACCGCGGCCGTCTCCGAGCTGAGATGCGCCGAGCGGTAGACGTCGATGCCGCGGAGAGTGGCGGTCGACTGGGCGCCCGCGGGGGCGGCGAGCAGGAGCAGCGCGAGAGGGATCGTGGTCATCGCGGCCATTATAGCCATTTTGCTATCGTCGCGCCGTGAGCCGCACGACCGTCGCCTCCGCCCGCGTCTTCCTGGTCTCCTCGCCGCTCAAGCGGCCGTTCGTGACGGCCCAGGGCCGCCGCGACGCCACGGTCAACGCCGCCGTGGTCCTGCGCCTCAAGGGCGGCGCCGAGGGCTACGGCGAGGCGTCGACCTCGATCGCGCAGAAGCACCTGACCGCGCCGGCGCTCGAGCGCGCGCTGCGCTCGCTCGCCGCGGGCGCGAAGGGGAAGGACGCGCTCGCCTGGCGCGCGCTCGTCGCGGACGCCTGGAAGCGGAAGGCCGAACTGCCGCCGGCGGTCGCCGCGTTCGAGGCGGCGCTCCTGTCCGCGCTCGCCGCCGAGGCCGGAACGGACCTGCGCGGCTGGCTCGGCGGCGCGAAGGAGCGCCTCGAGACGGACGTGACGATCTCGGCGTGGAACGACGAGCGGCTGACGACCGAGGCCGCGTCCGAGGCCGCCGCGGACGGCTTCAAGCTCCTCAAGATCAAGGTCGGCGGCCGCCCCGCCGACGACCTCGCGCGCGTGCGCGCGGTGCGCCGCGCGGCCCCGCGCGCCCGGCTGATCGTCGACGGCAACCAGGGCTTCACGGCCAAGGGCGCGCTGTCGTTCCTCGACGCGCTGCTCGCGGAGGGGACGCCCGTCGAGGCGCTCGAGCAGCCGACGCCGAAGGACGACCTCGCGGGCCTCGCGTTCGTCTCCAAGCGCGCGAGCGTGCCGGTCGCGGCCGACGAGAGCGTCCAGACGCCCGCCGACGCCGCGCGGCTCGCGGACGCGGGCGTCACCGCGATCAACGTAAAGCTCGCGAAGTCGGGGCTCTCGCGCGGGCTCGAGATCGCGGCCGTCGCGCGCGCCGCGGGCCTGCCGCTGATGATCGGCTGCATGTCGGAGACGGCGCGCGGGCTGTCGGAGAGCGTGGCGCTCGCGCTGGGGACCGGCTTCTTCCGGTGGCACGACCTCGACAGCGACCTGCTGCTCGTCGAAGACGCGTCAGCGCGGCGTTCGGCGGGCTGGAAGCGCCGCGGCCGCTTCGCGGAAGCCGTGTAGGGCCGCCGCCCACCACTTCTTCGCGCCGGTCTGCTCCTCGTGCGTCGCCAGAATCACGAGGCCGCGCGGGATCTTGAAGACCTTGCCGTCGTGCATGTGCACGCGCTCGTCGATCGAGTCCGGCCCGATCTCGACGGTCAGGTAGTGGTGGAAGCGGTCGTCGTTGCCGGAGGGGAAGAGAGCCGAGCCGCCGCCGCCGGTGAGCACGTAGCGCACGCCGCCGTGGTCCTGCACGCCGAAGGCGTGCACGTGGCCCATGTAGACGCGCGAGACGCCCGCGGCGGAGACGACCTCCGCGAACTCGCGCGCGCCGCCGATGAAGCCGCCGAGCTCGTGCGTCGCGCCCGCGCCGCCCCAGAGGCCGAGGTGGACGGGCGGCATGTGCGTGAAGACGATCTTGCGTCCGGAGACGGCGAGGCTCATCCGCAGCCACTTGAGCTGCGCGCGCGAGACGCGCTTGGCCGAGGAGTCGAGCACGACGAAGCGCACGCCCGCGTGGTCGAAGAAGTAGTTGGGGCGGCCGAAGAGGGCGCGGTAGAGGGTCGAGTGCGACGGGCCGTTCGGGCGCGAGCGGTCGTGGTTGCCGATGACGGTCAGATACGGCCGCCCCGACCAGACGCGCCGCAGGCCGCGCAGGAACTCGTCGTAGTTCTTGAGCGTGCCCTTGCTGACCATGTCGCCGAGCTGGACCGTGAACGTCAGCGGCATGCCCTGGATCGCGTTCATCTGGTCGTGGAACACGCCCTCGCGGTTGAAGAGCTTGCGGTAGATCCAGAAGCGCGAAGGCTCGCAGTCGCCGAGGACGGCGAAGGAGACGCGGTCCCCGGAGGCGCTCGGCAGGCGCGACAAGCGCCGCAGCTGGCGCACGGTGCGCAGCCGGGACGCGAGCTCGACGAGGGTCTGCGGGACCATGCCCTTAGGATAACGGTTTTGATAGGATGGCGCCATGCTCAAAGAGCTGCGCGGTCTGGCCCGCGAGTCGGCCGTGTACGGGCTGTCGACCGTGCTCGGCCGCCTGCTGAGCTTCCTGCTCACGCCGCTGTACTCGCATCTGCTCGAGCCGGCGGACAACGGCGCGATGCAGTCGGTGTACGCGTACATCGCCTTCCTGACGGTCGTCTACGGGCTCGGCCTCGACACGGCGTATCTGCGCCTCGGCCGGCGCGAGGGGCGGTCCGACGACGGCGCCTTCGCCTCGGCCTGGTGGACCGTCGCCGCGACCTCCGCGGCGGTCTCGATCGTCATCGCGCTGGCCGCCGCGCCGCTCGCCGCCGCGATCGGGCTGCCCGTCGAGTCCGCCGGACTGATCCGCTACGCCGCGGCGATCCTCGCGGCCGACGCGCTCATGCTCATGCCTTACGCGGAGCTGCGCGGCTCGCACCGCGCCGGCGCCTACGCGGGCGTCAAGCTCGCGGGCATCGCGCTCAACCTGGCTCTCGCGTGGTGGCTCGTGCGCGGCTGGGGCTTCGGCCTGCGCGGCGTGTTCCTCGCGAACCTCGTCGCCTCGCTGTCGACGCTCGCGATGCTCGCGCCCGTGATCCTCTCGCGCCTGGGGGCTCCCGACCGCGCGAAGCTCCGCGACATGCTCTCCTTCGGCCTGCCGCTCGTCGGCGCCGGGATCGGCTCGATGGTCGTGCAGGTCGCCGACCGCCCGATCCTGGCGAAATACGCCGGGCTCGCGGCCGCGGGCGTCTACGGCACCTGCTACAAGCTCGGCATCGGCATGATGCTGCTCGTCGGCATGTTCGACCAGGCGTGGAAGCCGTTCATCCTCGAGCGCGCGGACCGGCCAGACGCGGGCGCTCTGATCGCGCGCGTGCTCACGTACTTCGCGACGCTCGGCGCGTGGGCGCTGCTCGCGATCGCGTTCTTCGTCCCGCCGCTCGTCACCGCGCCGATCTTCGGCGGCCTGCCGCTCATCCACGAGTCGTTCTGGAGCGGACTCGGCGTCGTGCCCGTCGTCTCGCTGGCCTACCTGCTCAACGGCCTCTACTTCGTGATGCTCGCGCCTCTGATGCTCGACAAGCGCACCGGCGCCGTCACCGTCGCGACGTGGGCGGGCGCCGCGGTGAACCTCGTCGCCAACGCTCTCCTCATCCCCAAGCTCGGCATGATGGGCGCGGCGTGGGCGACGCTCGCGGCCTACGCGGCGATGGCCGTCTCGGTCTGGGCGCTGGGCCGCTCCGCGCGCGAGATCCCGTACGAGTGGACGCGCCTGTTGATCCTGGCGGGCTGGACCGCCGCGCTCTGGTGGCAGGGCTCGCTCGTCTCGTGGCCCGTGCGCGTCGTGCTGTGGCTCGCGTATCCCGCCGGCCTGACGATCTCCGGCTTCCTCGGCCCCGACGAGCGCGCCGAGCTCAGGTCGGTGCTGCGCCTCAGCGCACGCTCTTGACGTCCAAGGCCTGAGCCTCGGGGCGCGGCGCGAACGGATCGTTGAGCGGCACGACGGGACGCGGCGCCTCGAGCGCGCGGGCGTGGTGCACGAGCAGGCGCTTGCCCTCGAAGGAGAACGCGACCTCGACGCCCGCGCCTTTCCAGGCGTCCAGCGCGCGCGCCACGCGCGCCACGCGCGCGAGCTCCGAGGCGTCGAGCCCCGCGGAGCCGGCTCCGGCGCGCGGCGCGGCCTCGCGGCCCGAGCGGCGGTCGAGCGCGAAGGTCTCCGTCGCGGCGTCGCCCGAGAGGAGCTTGTCGAGCGGGCCGGCGACGGCCTCGACGAGCACGCGCTCGCGGCGGCCCGAGCCCGGATCGCGCGAGAACGCGAGGCCGCTCGCGTCGGCGGCCGCGATCCGCTCGACGCGCACGCGGCCCTCGTAGTCGAGCGCGCGTCCCGCGCGCAGGCGAGCGCCGAGCGGGCCGGGCGCCCACGACGCCGCCCAGACGTCCTTCACGCGCTGCGCCGCGTCCTCGGCGCCTTCGGCCTTGAGGGCGGCGTCCTCGCCGACGATCAAGCTCGGGCCCGGCGGGAGCCCGGACGGCGGCGCGAGCCGGCCTGACGCGATCTTCTCGCGGATGCGCTCGGACTTGCGCTTGAGGCCGAGCGAGGAGTCGTCCACCGTGCGCGCGAGCCAGTCGCCGAGCCCGTTGTCGGAGACGAAGCGCTTCCACGAGCCCTCCGGCAGCTCGACGCCCTCGGGACGGTCGGCCCCGGCGGCGGCGGCCGCGTCGGCGAGCGTGAGCGTCTTGGGCGAGCGGCCTTTCGCGCGCTTGAGCGCGGACGCGCGGCACTCGCGCGCGAGCGCGGCCGCGCCGCCGTCGGGCTGAGCGAGCAGGCGAGCGACCGCGGCGACGCCGTCGGCGGAGGCGGCGGCCTCGTCGGCGATGCGCTCGAGCGCGGCGGGATCGGTCGCGTCGGCGGCGTCGGACGCGCAATCCTCGGCGCGGCGCTTGGCGGCCCGCGCCGCGCGCGCGAACGCGCGGGCCTCGGCGGCGCGCAGCGCCTCGCGCGCGGCCGCGGGCAGCGCGGCGTCGGCGCGGCGGCGGATCGCGGAGAGGTCGTCGGCCGGCATGAGGCCCGCGGCGGCGCGCGGCACGAGCTCCTCGAGCAGCGCGGCGGCGCGGCCGGGATTCGCCTCGCCGAGCCACTGCTTGAGCGCCTGCGGGTCGCGCAGGCCGTCGTAGGCGAGCGCGGCCTCCGCGGAGCCGGTCCTCGGCCTCGCCCGGGGGGATCAACGTGAGCCGGCCGGACGCGGGATCCACGGCGACGACGTCGCCCTCGCGGAGGACGCGCTCCTCCGTGCCGATCACGGGACGGTACGTCTGGCCCGACGCCTCAGCGGGATTTCCGTACGACGGCTGCTCGAGCCGCAGCGACGTCCCTTCCCAGCTGCCCTGCCCGAGCGAGACGGCGGGCACGCCGTGGCGGCGCGCGGCCGAGCCCGCGCGGCTCGAGAGGCCGCCGCGGCGCACGACGACGGCCTCGGAGAGGCGGATCGCCTCTTCGTCGCCGGGGCGCGCGGAGTCGAGCACGAGCACGCGTCCGCCGGCGGACGCCGTCTTGGGATCGAACGTCGCCCTGCCGACGACGGAACGTCCGGCGCCCAGGCTGAGGGCGAGTCCGATGAAGACGGCCGGCCCGGTCATTTCGCGCGGAGGAGCGCGGCGAACGCCGCGGGCGGGACGGGAGCGCCGTCGAGGCGCTCGGCGCGCGCGTACTGCGTGAGGCCGGTCTCGTCGTCGCGCAGCGCGAACACGAGGACCTTGCCGTCGCGCGTCGGAACCTCGGCGGAGTACGCGTGGAGGTCGCCGACGAGCGCCAGCGGGCGCGCGCGCGACAGCCACGAGCGGCCGTCGAGGGCCTGAGCCGCCTTCTTCGCGTCGCCGGGAGCCTTCTTGACGTCCGCGAGCAGGCGCTGCAGGCCGCCGAAGGAGTGCGTCGGAGCGGACTTCACGCCGGCGACGAGCGCCGACGCCTCGGCCGCGGCGGCCGAGAGCTCTTCGGCGTCGAGCGACGCGGTCTGCGCGTCGAGGATCGCCTTGAAGCCCTTGCCCGAGGGGACGACGGAGAAGCCGAGCGCGTCGAGAGCGGCCGCGAGCTTCTCGTCGGAGCGCTCGACGGTCACGGAGATCGAGCCGCCGCGCTCGGTGGAGCGCAGCTCGGCGGAGAGCGACGCGCGGCCCGCCGGGCCGAAGCCGGACGCCCACAGCGCCTCGCCGAAAGCCGTCGCGGTCATGCCCTTCGACGCCGCGACGAGCGCGTTCGCCGCGGCCGTCGCGGGACCGTCCTCGAGCGTGACGACCGAGCCCGAGCCCTTCACCCGGGCGAAGGCGTCCGCGCCGCGCTCGCGCGCGTCCTGCGCGTGGCGCGACGCCCAGTGCGCGAGGCCGCCGGGGCCGGACACGAGCGCCTCGAGGCCGGCGGGCAGGACGTCGGCGGGGGAGAGCCCGAGGCGGGAGGCCGCGGACTCGAAGGCGTCGGACAGGCTCGCGATCTGCGCGGAAGCGCCGGACTCGCCCGTGAGCGCCTCGTGGGCCGCCGCGGCCTTCGTCGCGAGCGCGAACGCGCCGCGCGCGCGGGCGACCGTCAGGCGCGGCTGCGAAGCGGCCGTCGCGGCGGCGCCGCCGAGGACGGCGGCGTCCTTCCAGAGCGTCGCCGCGGCCTTGAGGCGCGGCGTCGTGGAGGCGTCGGCGACGGACGGAACCATGCCGCCGGTGACGAGCGAGCGCAGGAACGACCAGGCGCGCATCGCGAGGTCTTTGAGCCAGTAGTTCGCCGCGGAGAGCGCGGCGGAGGGAACCGACGCGGCGAGCATGCGGCGCGCGCGGTACGTCGAGCCCGCGCCGGGGTTCGCGAGATACTCGCGGTACGCGGCGCCGACGGGGTCGGACGGGATGTCGGAGGGCTTGATCGCCCAGTTCGCGGCGAGAGCGGGGACCTTCGCGACGACCGCGCCCGCGACGGACGGGACGGAGCCGGGCAGGTTCTCGGCCTTGTAGGCGCCGCGGAAGCCGGTGACGAACACGCGCGGGGCCGAGGCCTTCGAGCCGGAGATCGCCGCGTCGAGCGCGGCGGCGACGGCGGTCTTGACGTCGGAGGTTGGCGAGCAGCGGCGCGCTCTTGGAGCCGAGGAGGCCTTCCCACTTGTCGAGGCCCTTCACGAGGCGCGTCGTCTCGCCCTTCTGTCCGGCGGCGGCGGCCTCGAACGTCGCGGGCACGAGATCCTTGAGCGCCGGGTCGGCCTTGCGCGCGGCGAAGCCCAGCACGACCTTCTTCACGGCGTCCGCGGCCGCGGCGGGCAGGGACTTCTCGGCCTCGGAGATCGCGGCCTCGTAGAGCGCGGGCGCGTTGGCCGACGGCGCGGCGTTGGCGATCTTGACCATGCTCTCGATCTTGTCGGCGGTCGAGGCGAACTTGCCCGCGACCGAGTTGGCGCCGGCGCCGCTGCCGGACACGTCGCCGCCGGACATCGAGCGGTCGTAGGCGCGGTCGAGCGCCTGGCGGATGGAGAGATTGCCGCCGCCGTTGGCCTCGTCGGCCTCGGCCTTCTGGATTCCGGTGATCGTCTCGTCGAGCTCGCGGTTCGCCGCCGGGCCCTTCTCCGCGGCGCCGGGGACGATCCCGCCGGGGACATTGGCGCCCTTGTTCGTCGACTTGAACGCCGCGGGACGGACGACGTTGAGCGCTTCGGGCTTGGCTTTCAGCGCGCCGCCCTTCGGAATCGTCTGATTGACGGCGGGTTTCACCGCCGAGCCGCCGGGATTCTGACCGGGGGCGAGATTGACCGCGCCGCCGCCGGGCTGGAGCGTCAGGCCGGGCGTGGGGGAGGCGTTGAGTCCGCCGGAAAGAGAGGGGCCGGAGAGGCCGAGAGAGGGGTTGAGGCTCGTCGAGGCGTCGCCGTTGGTGCCCGGAACGATGATGGCCGACGAACCGCCCTGGCCCTGCTGGGTGGGCATTTCGACGGTGCTCGCGGAGGCGATCGCGGCGATGGCGGCGGCGAGGGGGGCGAGGGTCATGGCGCTCCTTATTATGGCGGCGGGCCCGACGGCGGTCATGGGCCATATGGCCCATCCGTGCCGATATACTATCATACCCCGCCGGAGAGCCGAAAACCAGGGAAAAACATGCGCTCGCGCCTCGCCATCATCCTCCTCGCCGCCTTCGTCGCGCTGACCATCACGGCCGGCCCGCGCCTGTTCCTGCGCGGCCCCGGGCCGCAGGCGCTGCGCGGCCCCGAGAAGGCCGCCAAAATCGAGGTGCGCCGCGCTCGCGAGGACGTCCTGCTCGAGCGCAAGAACGGCGTCTGGCGCGTCCCGCGGCACGACGACCTGGCCGACTCCGAGTCCGTCGCTCTGCTGCTCGGGCAGCTCGCGGCGCTCGAGCACGGGCGCCCGGTCGCCAAGGCCTCCGAGGCCGGCGCGTACGGCCTCGGCCCGGCCGACGCGATCGCCGTGACCGTCCACGACGAGGGGGGGCAGAAGGGCTTCGAGGCGCGCTTCGGCCGCCGCGCCCTCTCGCGCTCCGCCTACTTCCGCGCCTCCGAGCGCGACGGCGTTCGCATCGCGGAGGGGATCGACTCCGACCTCCTGCGCCGCCTCGCCTCCGAGTGGCGCGAGCCGCGCCTGCTCCCCGGCGGCTGCCCGGGCGGGCTCGAGGTCTCGATCGGCAAAGAGTGGCGCGAGGCGCCGGCCGAGACGGCGGGCGCCCTGTGCTCGCTGCGCGCCGCGGGCTTCGCCGACGGCGCCGATCCGGAACTCGCGGGTCTCGACAAGCCGCTGCTGCGCGTCCGCGCGCGCGACGGCCGCGCCTTCGCCGTCGGCGACCGGCGCGGCTCCGACCGCCTCGTCGCCGTCGAGGGACGGAGCGTCCTGCTCCGGGTACCGGCGGCCCCTCTCGAAGCCGCCGCGTATTTGCTACGCTCCATTCCATGACCGCCCAATCTCTCGACGTGAAGCTCTGGACCGCCCTCCTCCGCAAGCCGGACCACTCGCTGCGCCGCCGCGCGCTCGAGGTCTGGACCGCCGCCGGAATCCTCGCCCTCATCGCGTTCGCGTGGGCTGAGCCCTTCAGCGCGAAGTACCTGCCCGATTGGACGCGCCCGTTCGTCATGTTCCTGCGCGGCGTGCTCCTCGTCGAGTCCTTCGGCTACGCCTACCACCGCTTCTTCCAGCACGTCGGCTGGCTCACGCGGCGCTCGAAGACCGTGCGCCGCAACCAGATGTTCCACTGGCTCCACCACATGGTGATCTACCCGATCGGCGCGCACTACAAGCGCGACACCGGCTACGTCTCCTCCGAGACCGGCCTCGCCACCTCGTGGACCGTCCCCGGCATGATCGTCGCGGGCCTCGTCGTCTGGACGCACGGCCTGGGCCTCACCACGCTCGGCTTCATCGCCGGCGTCGCGGTCTACGCGAAGCTCGTCGTCGACCGCGCGCACTCCCGCTTCCACCTCGTCAACCATCCGTGGAAGGACAGCGCCTACTTCCAGAACCTGGCCGACATCCACCTGCTCCACCACTGGGACCAGGCGATGAACTTCACGATCATCCATCCGCTCATGGACATGCTCTTCGGCACCTACATCAGCCCCGCGACGCACCGCGCCGAGATCGCGCAGGTCGTCACCGAGGACGGCCTCACCTTCTCCGACGCGACGAACTGGCGCTACATGCTCAAGGAGGCCTCGCCGGCCGAGTACGCCGCGTTCATCACGCAGGCCCGCCGCCATCCGCGCTCGATCCGCAAGATCGAGCAGCTCATCGCGTGCCTCGACCGGCGCCTGGCGCTCGAGCCCGCCGACATCGACGCGGTCGACATGCACAAGCGCGCCTCCGACCTCTTCGCGCTCGTCAAGCCGGAACCCGCGACGGCGTGACCGCCCAGCGCGCCCTCGTCACCGGCGCGACGTCGGGCCTCGGCCGCGAGGCCGCGGTCCAGCTCGCCCGGCGCGGCTGGCGCGTGGCTATTTCCGGCCGCCGTCAGGAGCATCTCGACGAGACCGCCCGCCTGGTCGTCGAAGCCGGCGGGGAAGCGTTGAAGCTTCTCGGTTCGGTGACCGAGCCGGGTGAAGTCAAGGCTCACTACGAGCAGATCAAGTCCAAGTGGGGGGGCTGCGATTACGCCATCCTGAACGCGGGCGTCGGCGACATGATGGACGCCAAGGAGTTCAAGGCGGAATCCGTCATGTGGACTTTCAACGCGAACGTGTTCGGAGTCTGCCACTGGATGGAAAACTTGATCCCGGACATGCTCGCGCAGAAGTCCGGCGTCATCGCGGGCGTCTCCTCGCTCGCCGGCTTCCGCGGCCTGCCGAAATCGGGCCCGTACTCGGCCAGCAAGGCCGCTTTGATCGCGCTCCTCGAGTCGGCGCGCGTCGACCTCCAGGGCACCGGCGTCGACATCGTGACCGTCTGCCCCGGCTTCGTCGTCTCCGAGATGACCGCGCGCAACGACTTGAGCGGCATGCCGTTCCTCATGAAGACCGAGGACGGCGTCGCGGCGATGCTCTCCGGCATCGACGCCCGAAGCCGCGTCGTCCACTTCCCCTGGCAGCTCTCGTATCCCGCCAAATATCTCCTGCCCGCGATCCCCGACTTCCTCTACGACCCTCTCGCCGCCAAGCTCGCCCACAAGCGCGTCAAGAAGCCGTCCCGCTAGCATCACAGCCCATCCCATGGATTCTCTAACCCGCAATCTCTTCGAACGAGAGCGCGAGGAGATAACGGATGCCCTTCCTTCAAAACTCAGCCAGCTAGCTCGAGATCTCGGAGTTCGCGGGGTGATCTACAGCGGCGCACATGTCAAATTAAATTTTGAAATTCACGCCGAAGCCTGTACAGCAATAGCAAAGGCTCTGATTCAGGCCTATCGACAGGCAGCGTCAAATACAGGACATGCGCCGACGGCCACACTTCTAGAAGAAGCCCGTTCCGATCTAACAACTATCGTAGATGAGGAAATCGCCCTTCTCAAGAAAAAGCTCAAGACCCTCTGTGATCGCCTCGGCTCCGGAGCCACGCTCGCTGCGGATGCCGAAAACTGGGCAACGAACCTCGGGATCAAGCTCAAGGCAAAGAATAGGCGGGAATTAGAAATTTGGTTTGAGTCGGAAGCGCGGAAACAGCCTCCCGCCGCACCTCTCGCGATCCAAAACGTTCGCGTGGATGTATCCCAGACAAATAGCGCAGCTTCGGACAATGCGTCGAATTCAAAACTGAAGAACGCGAAGATGATCGTTTCGATCATTGCCGGGGTATTGGCTACGGCGACTGCGATGAAGGGAATTCTTTTCCCAAAAAACCAGAAAACCGCATCGGCCGGTCTTTCAGTCAACAACTCTGCGCCGGTTGCGCATCAAACCAATATCGGCAAGATTGAATTTGGTACTACCTCGAATCCAAGCAAGTCTCCCGCCGAAATCGATGCGACGCCAATTCACATCAATCAACTCCCGAAGCAAAATTCGCTTGTTCAATTTAAAGTCACGAATGTCGGAGATCTGGCAGCCTTTGACGTCGATGTCGATATGAAATTCGGAAATCGTCCTTGGACTTCGGAATGGCTAAAGGCTCGGCGAGCAACGAATGCTCTTGAC
>CAYVFO010000008.1:16580-33438 GCA_964450975.1 uncultured Elusimicrobia bacterium
CACCGCCAACATCCCGGGTGTGCGGCTTGGAACCCCGATCGCCCGATTTGGCCCAGGGGAATCGACGTCGTGGTTTGCAGTGAATGCGCTCTATCTCAACGACGAAGTTTGTGGGCTGGCCGGGCGCACGTTCCCGATGCTTGTTCGAATCAATTGGAAATCGGAGAAGGGGAAGTTCTCTGAGGAAGTTCACCGATACGGAATTCTCTGCACCAGAGACATCGAAGGTGACCATCCTGGAAAGAGCAGCGTCTACACCTTCCTCTACGAACGCTTGATCTCCAAAAAATAGAGTCCTAAACCGCAAATGAAAAAGTCGGAGTATTACGTAGGCCGGAAATTGCGATTTGCTCCCGCGATAACCGCGGACGGGCAGGAAATTGATTCCACCCTCGAGATCGCGACTATACACAAAGCGAGCTTTGGCTTGAAGCATCTCGCGACCGGATTAACGTTAGAATTTTTCACTGACAGAATCGTTGGTTTTGACGCGCCGGACATCCTGAATTATCGTGGTCAAATAGTTATTGAAAATGGAGTGTTGATCTACAAAACCGGGCTGCATCCGAAGAATCTGCAAGCCGAACTCCGTCGCTTGCCTGCACCGCAATTGAAGAATTTTCTCGCTGAAATGGGGTTGCTGTCGATGAAAAATCCCATGCAGGAAATTGATGGCGAGCTCCAAGCGATTATTCGTGAAGGCAAGTCAGCTAAAGCCGTCGCGGATCTAAAGGCCAAACGACTAACTGCTAAGGACCCCGCCTCTCTCCAAATATCTCTTATCTTGCTTGCTTGGCATGATCCAAAGGAATCGACACCGCAAGAAGGTATCGAATTATGTGAGTACGGGATGTTGGTGGCTCGGAAATTGGATAACGTTGACTGCCTCGCCGTTCTTCGCTCACATGCGGCAGTCCATCGAACCAGCCTGTATTTAGATAAGCGCTTAGAGTCATGGGTGCTGAAGGAGACTGAACGGAGAGTGGGGATTTCCACGCGGCCAGAACGCGACCTACGAACTAGTGAAGCAACAGCGCTCCTTAAGCTAATTGGTGAAGACCTCACGTTCGCTTATGAAGTGTGCAGATCAACCCAGGACACGCAATTGGTCAGTTCGTTGGTTTCGAGTCGGCTATCGGTATTTGGATTAATCGGCGGCCAGAACTTAAAGTTGGAGGGGGACGCCTCTACTGAAGTCAGGGAGGTTATGAGCACATTCCGTGCTTCTAAAGATTTCTTTGAAGCCAACAAGGATCCATTGGGTCTCGCATATCTATATCACAACGCAGCCAACCAATTACGGTTTCTCGGGATGAAAGACGAGGCACTAGGATTGGCAGAAGCTGCGGTAAAGCATTTCGATGAATTAGGCGATAACGAGGCCCTAAAAAAGAGCGTGGCCTTACTCGAGCGTCTACGGCCCCAATCGTAAGAACCCGAATTGCTATACTGCCGTCACAACCAATGACCACCCCCCACGAACCCACCGCCGACGATCTGGCCTCGACCGCCCCGCTCGGCGTCGATACCGTTCCCGTCGAAACCGTCGCCTCCCAGTCCGCGTCCGCCGACGCCGCCGAAGCCGCCTATCAGCCGCGCTCGCCCGTCGACGCCGTCCTCCTCATCGACGGCGACAACGACCCGCACGTCCCGCCGGACTTCAAGCTCA
Organism: uncultured Elusimicrobia bacterium; assembly: GCA_964450975.1. Lineage (GTDB taxonomy): Bacteria > Elusimicrobiota > Elusimicrobia > UBA1565 > UBA9628 > GWA2-66-18. The sequence continues at coordinate 18,250 of CAYVFO010000008.1, forward strand.
CGCGCTGGACGCTCGTGCGCGTGTTCCTGCGCCCCGGCGCGCTGCTGCCGCGCGGCCTCGAGAAGCCCCTCGCGCGCCTGCCCAACTTCTCGACCGTCGTCTCGCCCAAGGGCGGCGCCAACGCGGCCGACTTCGTCATGTCGCTGCACGCGGGCATGCTGCACGCCGTGATCCCGCACCACGTCCCGTTCACGATGGTGACCAACGACGCGACGCTCGCCGCCATGTGCACCGAGCTGCAGCGCCTGGGACGCCTCGCGACCATCTGGACCTCGCACAAGGACCTCGAGGAGATCGAGACCGAGGCCGGCACCTACGAGACCGCCGGCACCCCGCGCGCGCGCAACCGCCGCGGCGGACGCTCGCGCTCCGGCGCGGCCGCCGCGCCCCGGACCGGCGGCGGACGCTCCCGCGGAGGCCGCTCCCGCGGCGGACGTTCCCGCGGCGGACGCTCCTCGCCGCCCCCGGAGGCCGCCGCAGCGCCGCCGCCTCCGCCCGTTCCCGACGTCCCGCGCGTCGAGGGGGGCAAGACCATCTCCGAGGCCGCCTGGACGTACGCCTCGCGCCTCCAGCGCATCAAGGACGTCCCGTCGCGCGTGAAGACTTTGCTCAACGACATCAAGAACCGCGCGGGCTCCCACGGCTTCACGCCGGAGGAGATCCTCGAGGAGCTCAAGCGCCATCACGGCGTGAAGGTGGACGGCCAGGGCCGCGTGCAGGTCGAGAAGGTCAAGCCGGCCGCCGATCCCGCCGAGACGGTCGTCGAGGACAACGCGTGAGGCTCGCCGCGGCCCTGCTGCTCGCCGCGACGGCGGCCTCCGCGAAGGTGACGTCCGGCGTCGTCGTGCAGGCCATGGCGAAGATGGCGCCCTCGTCCGACGGTCCCTCGTTCCGCGAGGGCCGCCTCGTGATGACCGACAAGAAGGGCGAGCAGCTCGAGCTCAAGATCACGCTGAAGACCGCCGTCACGCTCGACGGCAAGGCCGCGAAGTTCCACAAGGCCGCGGCGCCGGGCGTCGCGGTGTTCCGCGTCCAGTACGACGACAAGAACGTCGCCTCCGTGCTCGCCCTCAAGAGCGCCGCCGGATCCCCGAAGGCCGCGAACGTCGCCCAGTCCTATCGCGGCGAGATCGCGAACACCGACATCCTCAAGAACATGATCACGGTGCGCACGGGCCGGCAGAACGTCCGGGATTTCGTCGTCGCCGAGGGCACGACGATCAAGCGCGCGCCCGCTCCCGACAAGAACCCCGAGCCCGTCGGGCTCGAGGCGCTGCAGGTCGGCGACGGGATCGAGCTCTATTCCGCCGACGGCAAGACCGCCGTCACGATCACCGCGTCCCCGGCGAAGTAGCCCATGGGCGCCTCGCGCCACGTCCGCGCGCTCGAGGCGGCCCTCGAAGGAACGGACACGCTCGGAGCGGCCGCCGAGCGCCTGAAGCACTCCGGCTTCCCGCTGATCGTCGTCTTCGTGTCGCTGCCGTTTCTGCAGCCCATCCCGCTGGGGGGCCTCTCCACGGTCGTCGGACCGTTCATCGCCCTGCAGGGCTGGCAGCTCGCGCGCGGGCGCAAGGCGCTGTGGCTGCCGCGCTGGATCGCCCGGCGCGATCTCAACGAGCGCACGCAGGATATCCTGCTCGCGGCCGCGAAGAAATTCTTCGCGCTCGTCGACCGCGTCGCCCGCCCCCGGCTCGTCGAGCTCGCGCGGTCCGAGCGCGCCTCCGGCGCCGGCATCGCGGTCTCGGGCGTCTTCCTCGCCCTGCCGTTCCCGCTGCCGCTGTCGAACATGATCTGCGCGGGACCCGCCGCTTTGCTCGCGCTCGGCATGCTCGAGGACGACGGCGCGCTGTCTCTGCTCGGCTGGCTCGGCCTGCTCGTCTGCGCGGCGTATCACTACGGCGTGGCGGTGCTCGGCGCCGACGGGCTGCGCGCGCTGTGGAAGGGGGCTTTCGCGTGACCGCCGCGGCGCTCGCGGCGTTCCTCCTGACCCAGGCGCACGAGCTGCGCACCGGGAGTTGGAACGCGCGCGTGCACGCGGTCCACACGCTCGAGCGGGCCGGCAAGGACGCGCTGCCGCTGCTGCGGGAGGCCGCCCTCGACGCCGACTGGCAGGTCCGCATGACCGCCGTGCACGAGATGGGCCGGCTCGGCAAGGCCGGCCTTCCCGCGCTCGAGACCGTGCTCGCGCAGGAGCCGTGCCCCACCGTCCGGCTGACCGCGCTGCACTGGATGGGCTCGATGGGCCCCGACGCCGACGCGGCGCTCAAGCGCGCGCTCGAGGACGAGAGCGGCATGGTCCGCCTCATGGGCAAGTACTGGCTCAAGAAGGACGGCAAGAGCGACGGCGGCGAGCCTTGGGAAGCCGAGGCCGCCGCGCGCGAGGAGCGCAAGGCGTGCGTCGCCTCGCCCGAGCCGCGCAAGGCGCCGTGGGCGGGGAAGAAGCGACGCGCCCCCGCGGCCGAGGAGCTCCCTCCGGTCGACGAAGTCGTGATCACGCGCGATCCCGTGCTCGCGAAGGACCCCGAGCCGGCCGCGCCGCCGCCGCCCGAGCCGAGCCGCCCGCCGCTGCCCAAGGAGCGCCTGGCCGAGCTCGACTCGATCCTCGAGCCGGAGACCTTGCCGCCGCCTCCTCCGGGCTTCGGCGAGCGCCCGGCGCCCGAGACCTCCGGAGCCGATTACGCCGCGGCCGGCGGCAAGAACAAAACGGAGACGCTTCCCGATTTGATCGCGCTGCTGGGGGATAAGGACGCGGCGAAGCGCGCTCGCGCGGCGGACGAGCTCGGCAAGCGCGGCGCCGACGCCGCGCCCGCGGTCGAGCCGCTGACGAAGGCGCTCAAGGACTCCTCGCCGCGCGTGCGCGCGAGCGCCGCCCTCGCGCTCGGCAACGTCGGGGCCGCGTCCGACGCGGCGGTGCCCGCGCTCGTCGCGATGCTCAGGCGCGGAGGGGAGGAGGCGGCCTGGAGCGCGGCGATCGCGCTCGGCCGCATCGGGACGCCGCGCGCGAGGAAGGCCTTCTCGAAGCACGCGCGCGAGACGGCGGGCGAGCTCGTGCGGCCCGCGCCGAAGAAGCCCTAGCCGACCGTCTCGCCGGCGCCGTGCCGGATGTCCTTGCCGAGCACCATGAACACGACGTCCTCGGCGATGTTCGTCGCGTGGTCGGCGATGCGCTCGAGGTTGCGGGCGATGAGAATGATGTCCATGCCGCGCTGGATCGCGGAGGCGTCGCGCTGCATGAGGTGGACGAGCTCGTTGAACGTCTGGCTCTTGAGGCGGTCCTCCTCGTCGTCGCGCTTGATGACGTCCCGGGCGAGCACGACGTCGCCGCGCGAGAACGCGTCGAGCGAGTCCTTGAGCATGCCGGCGGCCACTTCCACCATGCGCGGAATGTCGCCGAGCTTGATCTTGGGCTCCTTGCAGAGATAGACGCCGGTCTCGGCGATGTTGACGGCCTGGTCGCCGACGCGCTCGAGGTCGGAGTTGATCTTGAGGGCGGCCGCGAGCAGCCGGAGATCGCCGGCCGCGGGCTGGTGGAGCGCGATGAGGCGCAGCGCGATCTCGTCGATCTCGATGTGCATCGAGTTGACCTGGCGCTCCCACTCCTGGACGTCGCCGACGTAGCTCTCGTCGCGCTCGACGACGACTTTCACCGCGTAATGGACCATCTCCTCGCAGAGGCTGCCCATGCGCAGCAGGCGGCCGCGAAGATCCTCGAGATCGCTGTCGAAGTGGCGCTTCATCCGAACCTCCCGGTGATGTAGTCCTCGGTGCGCTTGTCGGCGGGCTTCGTGAACATCTGGCGGGTCAGGCCGTACTCGACCATCTCGCCCATGAGCATGAACACGGTGTAGTCCGAGACGCGCGCGGCCTGCTGCATGTTGTGCGTGACGATGACGACGGTGAGCTGCTCCTTGATCTCGAGCAGGAGCTCCTCGATGCGCGCGGTCGCGATCGGATCGAGCGCCGAGCACGGCTCGTCGAGCAGGAGCACCCCCGGCTCGACGGCGAGCGCGCGGGCGATGCACAGGCGCTGCTGCTGGCCGCCGGAGAGGCCGACGCCGGGGGCGTCGAGCTTGTCCTTGACCTCGTCCCAGAGCGCGGCGCGGCGCAGGGACTTCTCGACGGTCTCGGCGAGGAGCGCGCGATCCGTGACGCCGTTGAGGCGCAGGCCCGCGGAGACGTTCTCCGCGATCGACATCGTCGGGAACGGGTTCGGGCGCTGGAACACCATGCCGACCTCGCGCCGGAGCACGACCGGGTCGATCTCGAGCGCGTTGCGGCCGCCGAAGAGGATCTCGCCCTCGGCGGTCGCGCCGGGGATCGCCTCGTGCATGCGGTTGAGGCAGCGGATCAAGGTCGACTTGCCGCAGCCGGACGGGCCGATGATCGCGGTGACCGCCTTCTCGCGGACGTCCAGGTTCACGCCCTTGAGGACGGGCGCGGCGCCGTAGCCGGCGCGCAGGCCGCGCACGGACATGACGATCGGCGTCGGCGTCTTTTCGCCCTCGGGGGCGGCCGGCAGGGGCATCGGTCTCATGTCGATTTCGGTCGCAGCCATATTCTAGCCGTTATATTGACGGCCAGGACGAAGGCCATCAGGATCAGCGCCGCCGCCCAGGCCTGGTTGTGCCAGTCCTCGTAGGGGGAGATCGCGTAGGTGAAGATCGTGTGCGGCAAGGTGGCGATCGGCTGGAGGAAGCCCTGGTCCTCGAAGCGGTTGCCGAAGGCGGTGAAGATGAGCGGCGCGGTCTCGCCCGCGACGCGCGCGATCGCGAGCAGCGCGCCGGTCAGGATGCCGCGCCCCGCGGTCGGGACGACGACGCGCAGGACGACCTTCCAGCGAGGCACGCCGAGCGCGAGCGCCGCCTCGCGGATCGTGCCGGGAACGAGGCGGATGAACTCCTCGGTGTTGCGCAGGACGATCGGGACGATGATGACGGCGAGCGCGACCGAGCCGGAGAGGGCGGAGAAATGCCGCATCGGGTGGACGACGAGCGCGTAGGCGAAGAGGCCGACGACGATCGACGGGACGCCGTTGAGCACGTCGGCCGCGTAGCGCACGGCGAACGCGAAGCGCCCGCGGCCGTACTCGGCGAGATAGACGCCCGCGAGCACGCCGATCGGAACGCCCATGAGGGCGGCGAGGCCGACGACCTTCGCCGACCCGACGATCGCGTTCGAGATGCCGCCGCCCGTCTCGCCGAGCGGTTTGGGCAGATTGACGAGGAAGTCCCAGGAGATCGACGAGGCGCCCTTCCAGGCGATGTAGCCGAGGATCGCGAGCAAAGTGCCCGACGCGACCGCGGCGCAGACGGCGGTGAGGCCGAACATGAGCGCGTTAATCCGGCGCCGGCGCGCGTAGTGGGCCTCGTTCACGAGCCTTTCCCCAGGCGGTAGAGCATCAGGCGGGCGGCGCCGTTGACGACGATCGTCACGGCCATGAGCAGCAGGCCGATCGCGACGAGCGCGGAGAGATGCGCGTCGCTCGCCGCCTCGGCGAGCTCGTTGGCGATGACCGCGGCCATGCTGTAGCCGGGCTCGAGCGGCGAGAGGGGGAGCGTCGCCGTGTTGCCGATGACCATCGTGACGGCCATCGTCTCGCCGAGCGCGCGGCCGAGGGACAGGAACACGGCGCCGACGATTCCGGATCTGGCGAACGGAAGGCTCACGAGGCGCACGACCTCCCAGCGCGTCGCGCCGAGGCCGTACATCGCCTCCTTGAGAGGGGAGGGAACGGCGAGAAGCACTTCGCGCGTGATCGTCGTGATGTACGGAAGGATCATGAACGCGAGGATCAGGCCCGCGGTCAGCAGGCCGACGCCGTGCGGCGCCCCGAGCGAGCGCATCGCCGGAACGAGGATGAAGATGCCCATGAGGCCGAGGATCACGCTCGGCACCGCCGCGAGGAGCTCGATCGCGAACATGAGCGTCTCCGCGACGCGCTTCGGCGCGAGCTCGGTCAGGAACACGGCCGCGCCGACGCCGAGAGGCACTGCGATGAGCAGGGAGATCAGCGACGAGACGATCGTTCCGTAGAGGAACGGCAGGGCGCCGAACTTGTCGGCGACGGGATCCCAGTCGGAGGTCCAGACGAACGCGGGTCCGAAGTGCTTCCACGTCCCGGCCGACTCGCGCGCGAGCTGCCACGCGAGCGCGGCGACGGTCAGCAGGATGAGGCCCGCGAAAGACGCGATCGCGAGCCGGAAGAAACGGTCCCCGGCCCTCTCGCGAGGGCCGGGGACAGCGCGGGGGCGGTCGAGGACCGCCGTCGTCATGCTACTTGAGCTTCTCGACGGTCTTGACGACCATCGCCTTCACGGAGTCGGGGAGCGGAGCGTAGCCGAGCGCGGGAGCCATCCCCTGGCCCTCCTTGAGCATCCACTGGAGGAACGCCTTGAGCTGCGCGCCCTTCTCGGCCGCGTTCTTCTCGTAGACGAGCAGCCACGTGTAGGTCGAGATCGGATACGAGGCCTCGCCCGGGGCGTCGACGATCGAGACGCGGTAGTCTTTCGGCATCTTCGCGGAAGCCGCGGCGGCCGTGATCGACTCGACCGTCGCCTTCACCGTCTTGCCCGCCTTGTTCTTCACCGCGGCGTAGGCGATGTTGTTCTGCTTCGCGTAGATGAGCTCGACGTAGCCGATCGAGCCCGGCGTGAGCTTCACGAGGCCGGCGACGCCCTCGTTGCCTTTTCCGCCGATGCCGACCGGCCAGCTGACGGCGGTGCCCTTGCCGGCCTTGTCCTTCCAGGCCTTGCTGACCTTGGAGAGGTAGTCGGTGAAGCAGTAGGTCGTGCCGGAGCCGTCGGAGCGGCGGACCACCGTGATCGCCGTGTCGGGCAGGGCGGCGCCGGGATTGAGCGCCGCGATCCTGGGGTCGTTCCACTTCTTGATCAGGCCGAGGTAGATGTCGGCGATCAGCTCGCCGGACAGGGTCAAGGACTCGACGCCCTTGAGGTTGTAGACGGGGACGACCGCGCCGAGCACGGTCGGGATGTGGACGAGGCCCGCGTCGAGCTTCATCATCTGCTCCTCGGTCATCGGGCCGTCGGTGGCCCCGAAGTCCACCGTGTGCTCGGTGATCTGGCGGATGCCGCCGCCGGAGCCGATCGACTGGTAGTTGATGCGCGCGCCGCCGGCGGCGGCGTACGTGTCGAACCATTTCGAGTAGATCGGGTACGGGAACGTCGCGCCGGCGCCGTTGATCATGTCGGCGGCGGAGGCTGAAGCGGCGAGAAGCAGGATCGCGGCGAGAGAGGTCATTCGGTTCATGCGGTTCTCCGTGCAGTCATGTTATCGGTCCAATGTGACGAACGCGTGACGAACGCGTTTTCCGCGTATGACGTCAGTAGTTAACCTGGAGCTGGAAGCGGGCGCGGTTGCCCTTCTGCCGGTTGCCGCGCGCCGCGTCGTCCTGGTAGGCGCGGTCCTCCTGGCTGTAGGCGGCCGTGAGTTCGAGGTTCTTGTTGACCTGCCACTCGATGCCCGCTTCGGCCTGGCGGACGAGGTAGCGGCGCGCGTCCGTCTCGTGCTTCTTGCCGCCGGCGTAGTACTGCGCGCGGACGAAGGGCGTGACGATGTGGCCGCCCTTGCGGATCATGTACATGGTCTGCGCGTAGCCGCCCTGCAGGGGCTGGTTCTCGACGCGGCGCGTGACGGGGTTGTACTCGGGGCCGTTGCCCATGTTGTACTCGACCTGGAAGCCGAGCGGCTGCGGGTAAACGATGAGGCTGACGGCCGCCCGGCGGTCCTGCTGCTCGAGGTCGCCGAGGACGGTCACCGCGGTGCGCTGGGAGCTCGGAACGACGTAGCGGCCCATGTAGCCCTGGATGCCGGCCTCGATGTACTGGCCGCCCTCGGTGCGGAAGGGGTAGGCGAGGCGGGCGACGGCGTGGAGGCTGTCGTTGAGCTCGGGGCGGTTGGGCGTCTGGCCGTTGTAGACTCCGAGGCCGACGACGCCGTAGTCGCCGGAGCCCTTGAGGCCGGAGGAGACGAGCGCCGCAAGGCGGCCGCGGGTCTCTTCGGGCGCCCAGTAGAAGAACGCGCCGAGGTCGCGCTCGTTGGCGAGCGCGCTGTTGAGCGCGTCGTTGCGGTCCAGCGCGAGGCGGTTCTGGCTCGACTGGAGGTTCTCGAAGCCGTACGGCACCTTGCTCTGGCCGACGCGGATCCGGAACTCCTTGGCGGGATCGAGCGAGATGTCGGCGTAGAGGTCGCGCAGCTGCGTGAAGTGCTGCGCGGTCGCCGAGGCGTCGGTCGCGAAGTCCGGCTGTATATAGAGGTAGACCTGGTCGTGGACGTTGCCGCTGATCACGAGGCGGGCGCGTCGGACGAAGAACTCGCCGCTCGAGCCGAGAGACTTGTCGCACTGCTCGCACTTGAGCTGGTCGTTGCTCTCGAGCAGGCGATTGTAGCGCAGCTGCACGTAGCCGCGCAGCGAGATCTTGTCGAACCACGGCTTCTCGGCGGGAGCGGGCGAGACGGCGGCCTCGAGCTTGAGTAGGCGCTCCTCGATGCTCGGGGAGTCGGTCTGGGCGGCGGCGGGTCCGGTCGTCAGGAGCAGCGCGGCGAACAACGGCAGGAGTTTTTTCATGACCGGATGTTATCGGTTATGCGACGGAAAGGTCGATTCCGCGCGAGTCAAACGCGCGTGACGAGCGCGTGACTGATTCAAGCCGCGCGCAAAGTGAAGCGGAACGTCGAGCCGCCGGGCTGGCGGCTCTCCACCCAGACCCGGCCGCCGTGCGCCTCGACGAGGTGCTTGACGATCGCCAGGCCGAGCCCCGTGCCGCCGGCCTCGCGCGCGCGCGACTTGTCGACGCGGTAGAAGCGCTCGAAGACGCGCGGCAGGTCGGCGGTGGGGATGCCGATGCCCGCGTCGCGCACGGACACGACGACGCCCTCGCCCTCGGCGGCCGCGCCGAGCTCGACGCGCCCGCCCGGCTCGCTGTACTTGATCGCGTTGTCGATGAGGTTCGCGAGGACTTGCCGGATCTGGTCCGCGTCGCCGAGCGCGTCGACCGGGCCCGTGACGGCGCCGACCTCGAGCGTGATCCTGCGCGCCGCGGCGGCCGGCGCGGCGTCGCGCGCGGCGGTCTCGAGCAGGCCGCGCACCGGGACCCGGACGAGGCGAGGGGGGCGGTGGCCGGACTCGATCGAGGAGAGGTCGAGCAGGTCGTCGACGAGCTTCGAGAGATGCGCCGCCTGCTCCTCGATCGTCCCGACGAACTCGAGGCGGTTCTTCTTGTCGTCGATCGCCCCGTCGCGCAAAGTCTCGGCGTAGCCCTTGATGGAGGCGAGCGGGGTGCGCAGCTCGTGGCTCACGTTCGCGACGAAGTCGCGCCGCATCTGCTCGAGGCGGCGCAGGCGCGTGATGTCGTGCAGGACGACGACGGCGCCGTCGCGCGCCCCCTGTTGGGCGAGCGGGGCGGCGTGAGCGTCGAACACGAGTTCCTCGGGCGAGAAGAGGCGCAGCTCGCGCACGGCCGGGCGCCGCACGCGCAGAACTTCGGCGATCAGCTCGGCGAGCCCGCGGTGGCGGAGGCTCTCGATGTAGCCGCGCCCGCGCGCGGCCTCCGGGTCGATGCCGAGCAGGCGCGAGAGCGCGGGATTGACGAGCAGCAGGCGCTCGTCGGCGTCGACCGCGACGACTCCTTCCTCCATCTGGTCGAGGACGGCCGCCAGCCGCGCCCGGTCCCGCGACAGCTCGGAGACCGCAGACTCGAGCTTGCCTGCGAGCTTCCGCGAGGAGGCGGCGAGGGCGTCGGTGCGGCGCTCCTGCATCGCGCGGCCCAGCAGCCAGCCCGCGAAACCCGCGAGACCGGCCGCCGCGAGGAGGCCGCCCATCAGGCCTTAATCCGGTAGCCGACGTTCTTGACGGTGGCGACGACGCCGGCTTCCTCGCCGAGCTTCTCGCGCAGGCGCGCGACGTGCTGGTCGATCGTGCGCGTGTCGAGCTCCATCGACTTGTCGTAGCCCCAGACCTTCTCGAGGAGCGCGTCGCGCGTGAGCGCGCGGCCGCCGGCCTGGAGCAGCACTTTGAGGAACTCGAACTCCTTCGTCGTGAGGACGACGAGCTTGCCGCGGACCTTGACCTCGTAGCGCTCCGGGTCGAGCTCGATGCCCGCCGCCTTGAGCAGGCCGCCGGGGGCGGCCGCCTCGGCGGGGGCGGCGCGGCGCAGCAGCGCCTTCACGCGGGCGAGGAGCTCGCGCACGCCGAAGGGCTTGGTCACGTAGTCGTCGGCGCCGAGCTCGAGGCCGAGCACGCGGTCCATCTCCTCCTTGCGGGCGGTCAGCATGAGGACGGGGACGCGCGTCTCGCGGCGGATCAGCTTGAGGAACTCGAAGCCGTCGAGCTTGGGGAGCATCGCGTCGAGGACGACGAGATCGGGGCGGTCCTTGCGCAGGGACGTGAGCCCCGCCTCGCCGTCCGCGGCGGAGAGCACGCGGTAGCCTTCCTTCTCGAGGTTGTACTTGACGAGCTTGACGAGGTTCTTGTCGTCCTCGACGATGAGGATTTTTTCCTGCGCCACGGGCCTATCGGACCATTTCCCGGCGGAGCGCGTCAACGGCGCGGGCCGCGGGCTCGGAGAGCATGCCGCCGGCGCAGCGGCGGTACTTGTCGAGGGGCTCCGGCGTCAGATCGAAGTCGGCCGCCAGTTGCGCGTCGAACTCGCGCATCGCGGGCACGGCCGCGAGCTTATCCGCGAGCCCGGTCGAGGCGGCCTGGTTCTCGTACTCCCAGAGCGAGGACATCGCGAGCGGGCCGCCGTCGAGACGGAACACGCAGAGGCGGTCGATCGAGGGCGCCAGGGACGCCTGCCCGAGCTCGACGCGGAACACGTCCTTCTGATACTGGAGCAGCACGGTCGCGCGGTCGATCGCGCGCACCGCGGACTCACCGAGGTCGCGCTTCATGGCCTCGAGCATCTCCGGCTCGGCCGCGGTCTCGAGGAGCCCCTTCACCGAGGGGCGCTCGAAGCGCACGAGATCGTTTTGGCTTTGGTCGGACACGAGATGGTCGAGCCGGTCGGAGCGGTATTCGGAGCGGTAGTGCACGGCGTCGCGGCGCACGCCGGGCCCCTTGTACTGGAGGTAGACCTGGCCGCCGCTCTTGCGGTAGCGCAGCCGGAGGCTCGCGTCGGCGCGCAGCAAGGCGAGATCGGGCGTGTCGAGGTACTGGTCGAAGAACGTCGAGCGCTTGACGTGCTCGACGCCCTCGAGCTGCTTGAGGAAGGTCCGCAGGGACTTCGCGGCGACGGCGGACAGCCGCCACTTCGACTCGATCTCGACGAGACGGTGGTCCTCGACGCCCAGGGCGCGGCACAGCTCGGAAGGGGTCATGCTGTCCGGCGATTGTAGCAGTTCGCGCGCGCCGTTCATCTCAATGGAGAGAGCAGGAGTTCTCCCAGGCGGAAGGGGAGTCCTCGTCCGATTCCCACGACCAGCAGGCCGGGGCGGGAGAAGCGGCCAGGACGGACTCGCGGCCGCCGTCGATCCGCACGACCTCTCCCGCGCGGGCGGGAGCGGAAGCTCGGCGGGCAAGGCGCTCATAGGAGCACTCTCGGATCGCGTAGACCGCCCCGTCGACGCCGCGCGCGGCGGCGGCGAATCCGGCGAGAGCGACGGCGCGCGAGACCGGCGCCGCGATGGCTCCGCCGACGGGACCGATCACCGAGGACGCGGCGGGAATTCCGTCGGACTCCTTCGCGCAGGCCGAGAGCGTGCAGCGGTGGGTCTCCTTCGGAATCTGCGTCGAGGCCAGCATCCCGCCGCGCGGGTCGGGCCCGTGCCAGTAACGGTACTTGTCGTCGAGCTTGCGGCAGCCCTTCTCCGAGCAGGCGTACGTCGAGTCGGGAAAGCCCGAGGAGCCGAAGAGGTTCCCGTCCGCGTCGAAGGCGTAGGTGTTGTACCAGAAGATTCCGCCCATGGACGCGCAGGCCGTCTCGGTGCAGCGCCACGTCGCGCCGGAGCGCGAACCGCCCCACGCGATTCCGGGCTTGGTTCCGGCGGAGAACAGGATCTCGAGGCGCTGGTCCGCGATGCGGCGGCAGGACGCGTCTCCGCAGAAAAAAGTCCCGGAGGGGCCGGAGCCCCAGAAGCCGGCGGCGTCGAAGGCGCCGGGCCACGACGAGTCGAAGTAGGCCTCGGTCAGGCGGCGGCAGGCGCCGGGCTCGCACGCCCACGTCCCTCGAGACTTCGAGGAGCCTACGAGGCGGCCGCCGGGGCGGACGATCTTCATGTCGAACGACAAGCCGGCCTCGAGCGGGGAGCAGGAGCCGTCGCGGCAGTGGGCGAGCCCGCCCGCGCCGAAGACGAAGACGCCGTCGAGGCCGTCGGGCACGACCTCCGAGACGTTCGTCGCGGCGGCGCGGCAGCCGCCGAAGCCGCAGGCGAGCAGGACGCGGTCCGCGGGGCTGTGGATGAACGCCCCGTGGGCGGGGCGGCCGGCGGGATCGGCGGCGAGAGCGGGTACGGACAAGGCGAGGAGGAGGATGGCGATGGTCATGCCTCCATGGTAGCGCGCCGCCCTCGCGCGGGCGTTCCGGGCGCGTGACGAGCGCGTGACTAGGCGAGACGCTTGAGCACGCGCGGCGGCAGCGACCAGGAAAGCGTCGCGCACCCCGCGGCCGCGCGCCTCGTCTCGAGCAGGCACGCCTGCCCCTTCTTGAGGCCGACGAAGGAGCGCGCGGCGGCGCCCGCCAACAGCCATGAGATCACCTTCGAGAGATGCGGCTCGTGTCCCACGAGCACGACGCGCTGGCCGTCGAGGTCGGAGAGCCAGCGCGCGAGGCTTCCGGGCGAGCGGTGCGGCAGCAGCAGGGGGGACTCGACGAGCGGGGCGCCGAGCGCCTTCGCGGCGGGACCGGCCGTCTCCTTGGCCCGCGTCCACGGGCTCGTCGCGACGAGGTCCGCGGTCTCGAGCAGGCGCGCGAGCGCCTTCGCGGTCTCGCGGGCGCGTTTGCGGCCGTCGGTCGTCAGCGGGCGCTCCGAGTCCGGCCGTCCGGTGCGCGCCCAATCCTCGCGCTCGCCGGCGGGGGCGTGCCGCAGAAAGATGATCTCCATGGCGATATGGTACTCTTAAATCCCCATGAAGCGGAAATTCGAGGATTTCGCGCGGACGCTGATGCGGCGCCTGGAGATCGACGACCTCCGCTTCGTCGAGATCGAGAGCAAGAAGCGCGTCCAGCCCGAGGAGATGTCCGACCTCAAGGACTGGCTCCTCGACCACAAGGACATCAAGCACCTCAAGTCGAACCTGTTCTACGACCAGTTCCTCGACACGCCGGCCTTCGAGGTGCTCAAGGCCGGCGCCTCCCTGCGCCTGCGCTACAAGAAGAACGGCACCGCGGTCTACCTGCAGTACAAGGGGCCCGGCTTCACGCGCGAGGGCCTGCTCTATCGCTCCGAGTTCTCCTCCGAGCGCCTCGACCGCCTCGTGCAGGACGAGAGCCACCACGACATCGTCCGCTTCAGCGACGAGACTTTGCCCGGCATCCTCAAGCGCCACGTCGGCCCCGAGATGCGCGCCGCGCTCGACCGCCACCTCGGTCCGGCGACGGTCAGGCGCATCACCTGCGGCCCGATCCTCGCGCTCTACCAGAAGGACAAGTACGAGGTCGACCTCGGCTCGGCGTTCCTCGAGCCCTCGCTCGACCGCGTCTCCGCCTTCCACATCGCGAAGAAAGGCCTGCACTCGCTCTCGACGTTCTGCGAGTTCGAGAACGAGATCAAGGCCGGCGACGGCTCTCTGCGCGCCAAGCTCGAGCACCTCGACGAGATGCTCGAGTTCAACGAGGAGCTCGAGGACGAGTTCGAGCTCCGGCGCGAGCCGCTCGACAAGTACCACCGCTGCGCGTCGTTCTTCGTGAAGTAGTCAGCGGAACAGCTTCCGCGCGCTCGCCATCTCCATCGGCGTCATCGCCTTGTCCTTCGGGTCGCGCTTGATGAGCCACAGCGTCTTGTCCTTCGCCGCGAACAGCGCGGCGTACTGCGCCTCGTTCGGATTGAACTCGAGCTGGACGACCCCGTCCTTGCGGTCCACGGCGAGCACGCGCACGTTCTGCATGATCGTCGCCGTCACGTCCTCGCGCTCCTTCTCGCCCTTCTTGCCGAACTCGGCCTCGAAAGTCGTGAGGATGTCGACGCGGTCGCCGGGCTCGACGAAGCGCAGCTGATGGGTGGGGAACGGCATGCTCATCGCGCGGTAGCCCGCGCCGAGCGCGGAGGGCTTGTCGGCGGCGAGGACGGCGAGCGGAGCGGCGACGAGAGGGAACAGCAGGACGGCGGCGGCGATCGTGAGTTTGTTCATGCCGATAGTCTAGCCGGCCGCCGCGTCGGTTCCGTTTCGGGAGCCTAAAAATCCGGTAAAGACTGGGCCGGCGCGCGGAACTCCGCGCGCAGGTAGCCGGCGAGGCCCGGGGACTCCCAGTCCGTCCCGGCCGGCGCGCCGAGCACGGACGAGAGCTCCCGCCGCTCTTCCGCGAGGCCGGCGACGATCGACTCGCGCGCCGCGTCGCGCAGGGCTCCGCGCTCGACGCCGTGGCCGGGAATGGGACGCCGGAAACCCAATTGAACGATGGTCTCCCGGCGGCCGAGAACGCGCAGGAGGTGCGGCACGAACTCGTCGTCGCCGATGAAGGGCGCGACGGGATCGACGCCCCAGCCGCGCGGGTAGAACACCGTCACCGGCTGGACGTCGCAGCCGACGCGGCACGCCGCCTCGAACAGCGCGGAATGGAAGGGGAGGACCGAATCGCCGGCGCTCGACGTCCCTTCCGGGAAGACGGCGACGCTGCGCCCGGAAGCGATCCGAGCCGCGATGTCGACGGAGGACCTCGCGGCGGCGCGGCTCGAGTGCCTCTTGAGGAACAGGACTCCCGAGGCCTCGGCGAGGCGGCCGATCCCCGGCCAGCCGGCGACGTCCGACTTCGCGACGAAGGAAGCGGGGAGCACGGAGCCGAGGGCGATCACCTCGAGCCAAGATACGTGATTGCACACGATGAGGCCCGGCAGGAGCGGGACCGCTCCGGTCCGGCGTACGCGCAGGCCCAATATGCGGCAGGCGGCGCGATGCCACCAGCGCATGAAGGCGTCGTCGCCCGGGCGCGCCGCGAGCGCCGCGGCCGCGAGCAGAAGATGCGCCGCCAGCAGCGGCGCGCGGACGGCGATCCTCAGGAGGCGCACGAAGCCGTCCGC
>CAYVFO010000008.1:33448-36543 GCA_964450975.1 uncultured Elusimicrobia bacterium
GTCCGCGCGCGCTCGATGAAGCGGCGGCCGTACCGCGCGTCGAGCTTGTCGACGGGAGCGACGACGAAGAAGTCCGCGGTGCCGAAGTCGGCGTCCCAGCACGGAGCTCCGCACACCTTCGCGCCGAGCCTCAGGTAGGCGCGCAGCAGCGGCGGCGCGCCCGCGGCGATCCCGTCATCGCGTCCCTCGGGGGCGGGCGCGAGCGGGAAGACGCGGTGTTCCTCCGGGGCCGCGTGCTCGACGAGCGCGCGGCGCAGCAGCGAGAGCGTCTGCGTCTCGGGATCGAACGGCACGCTCACGCAGCCGACGAGGCGCTTGGCGCCGCGCTCGACGGCGAGGCGGGCCAGCCCCGACCAGAGCGCCGACAGCGTCGCTCCGTCCCGCCGGTCGGCGGCGATGCAGGTGCGGCCGACCTCCATGACCTTTCCGGGCGCGGCGAGGAAGCGGCTCAGGTCGAACTCGCTCTGAGAATAGAAGCCGCCGGCTGCGGCCGCGTCATCCTCGTCGAGGGCGCGCAGGCAGGCGACCGCGCGGCCCGTCGCCGTCTCGCGAACGATGACGTGCAGGCACTGGGCGTCCCAGCCGTCGGCGTCGAGGCCGGCAGGCCCGCGCAAGCGGGCGCCCATTTCCTCGGCGAACACCTTCCACCGCAGGCGCTGCGCGTCGCGCACCTCCTCGATGGTCCGGGCGACGGTCACGGTCAGGGCGGGCGTCTGCTTCGGCGCGGTCTCCGCGATCATAAGGGGGCTCCTCGCGGCCTGGGGCCGCGCGCGGAGGATAGCGGAGCGGAGGCGGATCGCGCCATGCCGGGCGCGTGACGAGCGCGCCACGAACGGATTAGGCCGGCTTGTGAGGAGCGGGCTTGGCTCGGTCGAAGAGCGCGGTGTCGCGGTAGTCGGAGCGGGCGAGCGCCTCGAAGAACGTCTGCGAGCGGACGAGCGTCGCGCCCGGGCCGGGCTGGACGCGCGCGTAGGAGCCGTCGGCCTTGAGCTGCCACGCCTTCTGGTTGTCGGCGAGCCCTTTGCCCAGGATCGTGTCGCGCACGTACTTCTTGAGCTGCGCGTCCTTGACCGGGAACGCGACCTCGTAGCGCGAGTAGAAGTTGCGCGGCATCCAATCGGCGCTCGAGAGGTACATCTTGCGCGCGCCGCCGGCCCGGAAGTAGTAGATGCGGCTGTGCTCGAGGAACCGGTCGACGACCGAGACGACGCGGATGTTCTCGGACATGCCGGCGATGCCCGGGCGCAGGCAGCAGATGCCGCGCACGAGCAGGTCGATCCTCACGCCCGCGTTCGACGCGTCGTAGAGCGCCTCGACGATCTCCGGGTCCTGCAGCGAGTTCATTTTCGCGATGATGTGCCCCTTCCCGGTGTCCTTGAAGAAGCGCGTCTCCTCGCGGATGAGGCGGAGCATCTCGTCATGCAGGTTCACGGGCGCGACGAGCAGGTCGATGAGGCCCTCGGGGCGGCGGCCTTTCGAGAGCGAGTCGAAGTAGGAGAGCGCCTCGCGGCCGATGTCCGCGTCGGCGGTCAGCAGGCCGAGGTCGGTATACTGGCGCGCGGTCACCGGGTGGTAGTTCCCGGTGCCGAGGTGGGAGTAGACGCGCTCGGCCCCGTTCTCCTCGCGGACGACGGTCGTGACCTTCGAGTGGACCTTGAAGCGGCCGAGATGGCGGACGACGCGCACGCCCGACTTGCGCAGCTCCTCGGCCCAGCGCAGGTTGTTGAGCTCGTCGAAGCGGGCCTTGATCTCGACGTAGGCCGTGACCTTCTTGCCCTCGGCGGCGGCGGCCTTGAGCGCGGCCATGATCGGGGAGTCGAGCGACGTGCGGTAGAGCGTGTGGTAGATCTTCTTGACGCCCGGGTCCTTCGCCGCCGCCTCGAGGAACTTCACGACGATGTCGAACGCGTCGTAGGGATGGTGGAGCAGGATGTCCTGCTGCCGCACGATCTCGAACGCGGACGAGGGCTTCCGGAACGGGACCGGCACCTGAGGCTCGATCGGCGGGTAGCGGAGGCCGGGCTTGGGCGCCTCAACGCGCGCGAGCGTGCGCAGGTCGAGAGGGAGGTCGAAGCGGTAGAGCGCGGAGGAGTCCAGGCCGAGCGCCGTCGCGAGGAAGAGGGCGCCCTCGCTGTACGCGGGCGAGTCGACCTCGAGGCGCACGACCTTCGCGCGCACGCGGCGCTGGACCGCGGTCAGGATCTGGTCCTCGAGGCTCTCCTCGTCGTCCGGGCGCCAACGGAGGTCGGCGTCGCGGATGATCTTGAAGGGGAACGTCTCGATGACCTCGCGGCCGGGGAACAGGTCCTCGGCCCGGTCGGAGATCCAGCGCTCGATCAGGGCGTAGCGGCGGACGCCGTCCTTGGTCGGGAGGGAGACCATGCGGCCCTCGCGGTCCTCGATCGTGACGACCGCGTACTCGCGCGGGAAGCGCACGAACACGTGCAGGCGCTCGGAGGCGAGCGCGGGCGGCGCCTCGGGATAGCGCCGCAGGATCACGCGCAGCTTCGGCAGGCGCTCCTGGACCTCGACGTCGGGCGCGCGCTCGTCGAGGAACTCGGAGAGGATCTCGACGCCCTCGGCCTTGAGCGCGTCGAGGATATCCCGGAGCACCTCGGCCTGGCGCGACTTCTGACGCAGCGCGTGCTCGCGGATCTGTGCCAGCACCTGGCGCGCGGTCATGCCGTCGAGGAAGCGCTTGCTGCCGCCGCGGCGCGCGAGCTTGGCGATCTCGGCGACGCGCACCATGAAGAACTCGTCGAGGTTCGAGGACACGATCGTCGCGAAGCGCAGGCGCTCGAGCGCCGGCACGGTCGCGTCGGCCGCCTCGGAGAGGACGCGGTCGTTGAACGCGAGCCAGGACAGGTCGCGGTTGAAGAAGCGCTCCGCCGCCTTCAGGCCGACGGCCTGAGGGGCGGTGACGGCCGGAGCCGCGTCGAGCTTCAACGGGACGATCTTGGAGCGGGCCATGGAAGGAGTCGTTCTCCTCGCCATGATAGCGTTTTCTCCTAGCGCCGGCCCAGGCGGGAGGCGACCGCGACCTGCATCAGAGCCATCGCGCCGAGCCCGGCGCCGACCAGGCCGAACGCGGCGTA
>CAYVFO010000009.1:0-593 GCA_964450975.1 uncultured Elusimicrobia bacterium
ACCCAGTTCGGCAGGTCGTCCTCGTGGCGGTTCTTGGCCGTGCTCGTCTTGCCCGCGCCGGCCATGATGTCCTTGATGCCGCCCTTGAGCGCCGCGAAGATCGTCGG
This sequence comes from uncultured Elusimicrobia bacterium, assembly GCA_964450975.1. GTDB lineage: Bacteria > Elusimicrobiota > Elusimicrobia > UBA1565 > UBA9628 > GWA2-66-18. The sequence goes on from CAYVFO010000009.1 coordinate 108, forward strand.
CAGCGCCTGGAACAGCGAGATGATGCCGCCGGTGGCGACCGCGCCCGCGCCGATATAGAGGATGTAGGACTTCCAGATCTCGGCCGGGGACATGTCGTGGATCAGCTTCGTCGCCGGGAACAGCGGAGCGGTCAGTCCGTCGCCGAAGAGCTTGATCGCGGGAATGAGCACCCACGACGCGAGCACGCCGCCCGCGACCATGACGCAGGAGATCTTCGTGCCGATGATGTAGCCGACGCCGACGAGCTCGGGCGCGACCTCGCCGCTGATCGCAGCACCCTTGAAGCCCGGGATGGGCCTCTCCGGCGCGTCGCCCCAGAGCTTGAAGCCGCTCATCATGAGCTTGTAGAGCGCGGCGATGCCGAAGCCCGTGAACACGGTCTTCGCCGAGGAGCCGCCCTGCTCGCCGACGATGAGCACATCGGCGCCGAACACGTCGTCGCCGCGCTTGAACGCGCGGACCGCCTCCTCGTCGAACACGACCTT
>CAYVFO010000009.1:603-2609 GCA_964450975.1 uncultured Elusimicrobia bacterium
GGCGCACGCCGTGCCTTCGGGATACGGGAGCTTGCCGTGCTGCTTGACGATGAACGCGCGGCGCAGAGGGATCATCATGAGGACGCCGAGCAGGCCGCCGAGCGAGGAGACGACGAGCACGCGCGCGGCGTCCATCTCGTAGCCCAGGATCATCAGCGCGGGCATCGTGACGCCGACGCCGAACGCGATCGACTCGCCGGCGGAGCCGACGGTCTGGACCATGTTGTTCTCGAGGATCGTCGTGCGGCGCGCGCCCGTGAGCTTCGAGAACAGGCGGAAGAGGGTGATCGAGAGAACCGCGATCGGAATCGACGCCGAGACGGTCATGCCGACTTTGAGGACGAGGTAGAGCGACGAGGCGCCGAAGACGATGCCGAGGAGCGCGCCGACGATCACCGCGGACCACGTGTACTCGCGCATCTCCGTCTTCTCGGACACGTACGGCTTGTGTTCGTGCGTCGTGGACATGGACCCCTCCTAGAGGGCGACGAGCGCGGCTGAGCTGACCTTCTCCTTGAAAGGGAGGACCTCGCAGGCCGCGTGATGGGCGGGCTTCGCCTCGATCAGCGGCTGGTCGTTGACGCGGCAGGAGTCGCGCAGGTAGCGGCAGCGCGGGTGGAAGCGGCAGCCAGGCGGCGGCTTGAGCGGCGACGGGACGTCGCCGGTGAGCAGGATGCGCTTGCGGCGCTGCTCGATGGAGGGGTCGGGCACGGGCACCGCGGACAGCAGCGCCTCCGTGTACGGGTGCTGCGGATCGTTGAAGAGCTTCTCCGAGTCCGCGGTCTCCACCACGCGGCCGAGGTACATGACCGCGATGCGCGTGCACAGGTGGCGGACGACGGAGAAGTCGTGCGAGATGAACAGGTAGGCGAGCTTGCGCTCCTTCTGCAGGTCCTTGAGGAGGTTCAAGATCTGCGCCTGGATCGAGACGTCGAGAGCGGAGACGGGCTCGTCGGCGACGACGAGCTTCGGGTCGAGTGCCAAGGCGCGCGCGATGCCGACGCGCTGGCGCTGGCCGCCGGAGAACTCGTGCGGGTGGCGCGGCAGGTAGGTCTTGGCGATGCCGCAGTCGTCGAGGAGCTTCGCCAAGACGCGCGCGCGCTCGGCGGGATCCTTGTGCATGCCGTGGATCACCCAGGGCTCGGTGATGATGTCCTCGACCGTCATGCGCGGGTTGAGCGAGGAGTACGGGTCCTGGAAGATCACCTGCATCTCGCGGCGCAGCGTCTTCATGCGCGCGCGGCCCATCTTGGAGACGTCCTCGCCGTCGAAGAGGACCTGGCCGCCGGTCGCGGACTCGAGCGCGAGCACGAGCTTGCCGAGCGTGGTCTTGCCGCAGCCGGACTCGCCGACGACGGCGAAGCTTTCCTGGGGCATCACCGAGAACGAGACGCCGTCGACGGCCTTGACCGTCGTCTTGGGCCCGAACATGCCCTTGCGGGCGGCGAAGTGCTTCTTGAGGTCCTTGACCTCGAGGATCGGCCGGCTCATTTCGCTCCCCCCGCCTTCTCGAAGCGCTCGCGGCGGTCGGAGCAGCCGTCCTCGCACAGCCAGCAGTTCGACATGCGGTTGCCGCCGATGTGGAACTGCGGCGGATCTTCCGCGCACTTCTCCATCGCCTTCGGGCACCGAGGCGTGAACGGGCAGCCGGTGAAGCCGGCGGCCAAGTCCGGCGGCTGGCCGGAGATCGCCTCGAGGCGCTCCTTGCGCTCGTAGATCGAGGGCACCGAGGTCAGCAGGCCGCGCGTGTACGGATGCTTCGGGTCCTTGAAGAGCTCGCCCACCGGCGCGTGCTCGACGGGGCGGCCGGCGTACATGACGATGACGTCGTCCGCCATCTCGGCGACGACGCCGATGTTGTGCGTGATGAGGATGATCGCCATGTTGTACTCGCGCTGGAGGTCCTTCATCAGCTCGAGGATCTGCGCCTGGATCGTGACGTCGAGAGCGGTGGTGGGCTCGTCGGCGATGAGGACGTCGGGCTCGCACGACAGCGCGATCGCGAT
>CAYVFO010000009.1:2619-7560 GCA_964450975.1 uncultured Elusimicrobia bacterium
CATGCCGCCGGAGAACTGGTGCGGGTAGTCGTTGACGCGCTCCTCGGGGTGAGGAATGCCGACCTTCTTGAGCAGCTCGACGGCCTTCGCCCACGCCTGCTCCTGCGTCTTGCCCTGATGGAGGACGATCGCCTCGGCGATCTGCTCGCCGACCTTGAGCACGGGGTTGAGCGACGTCATCGGCTCCTGGAAGATCATCGCGATGCGGTTGCCGCGGATCTTGCGCATCTCCTCCGGCTTCATCTTGAGGAGGTCCTTGCCCTGGAAGAGGATCTGGCCGCCGACGTTCTTGGCGGGCGGCTCGGGCAGCAGGCGCAGAATCGAGAGCGCGTGGACGGACTTGCCGGAGCCGGACTCGCCGACGACGGCGAGCGTCTTGCCCGGGTGGAGGTCGTACGTGACGCCGTCGACGGCCTTGACGGTCCGTTCGGGAGTCACGAAGTGCGTCCGCAGTCCGCGGACGGAAAGGACGGGCTCGCTCACTAGATCGAGGTCGTGACGAGGCTCTCGGTGGAGAGCACTCCGGGGGTGGCGCGGATGTCGCGGACGACGACGTTGGAGAGCGTGGTCACGTCCTCGGTCTCGATGTCGAGCACGAGATCCCAGCGGCCGAACACGGCGGTGACGTGCGAGACGCCCTTGATCTCCTTGATGCGCGCCAAGGCCACTTTCTCCTTGCCCGCCATCAAACGCACCAGCACCAGTCCGGTCACCATGTCGCTTCTCCTATATGGGAACGTCTCGCGTCGTGTGACGGCAGTATATCAAAAAACTTCGGAAACGAATTCCTTCTGCAGGGCGAGGAGCTTTTTCCGCGCCGCGGCGTAGGGGCGGGGGTCCTTGAGGCCGGCGTCCTTGAGCGCGGCCGAGCCGTCGCCGATCCACGCGTGGGCCTCATCGAGCCACACCGACTTGTGGTAGCCGAGGCCTCTCAGCATCTCGAACACCGGCTTGAGATCGAGGCTCTCCAGTATCTTCTTCGCCTTGCGGCGGTAGGCGGGGCGCGTGTACCACAGGCCGTGCGCGACCTCGTGCCGCAGGACCTCTCCGCTCGTATCCTTCGCGGCGGTCGCGATCACGTAGAAGCGGCCCGATCGAGCGGAGAGCGAGCGCAGGAGCGCGGCCTCGTTGGCGTCCAGGGGATCGAAGTCCCCCTTCTTGAAGCGCCGCAGCGCGCGCGACGGGACGTTGAAGCCGTCCCAGTCCTTGTAGTAGCTGAAGCGGCCGTGCGGCTTCTGCGCCTTGTACCACGCCGCGAACTCCTCGCGCGTGAACGCCTTGCCGCGGTACTTCGGCGACTCGTAGTGCTCTTGGAAGCGCAGCATCGTGCGCGCGAGCAGATTCTGCGTCGGGAAGCGGAGGTGGATCACGTTGGGGACGATTTCGGCGGCTTCGACGCGCTTGAGAGGGGTGCCTTGGAGGAGAGCGACGAGCTTTTCGCCGGACGCGACGGACGACTCCAACGGCGCTCGCGTATCGACGGAAGCGGCCAGCAGCGGGCTCGCCTGAAGAGCCAACGGCTGCAACGAATGCAACGGCGAAACGACCGGACGCGACGGAATAACACTCTCCACGACGGTGTGTGGAGATAACAAACGCGGAACGGAACTCTCCGCGGGAACGGCATACAACAAAGCCAACAGACGAAGCAGCACGGCGTTATCCTAGCAAGGCCCCCGACGACTCCCCTTGGGTCGAAAGGCCATTAAATTCGCGTCTTTGGACCCAACTTCCGCTAGAATCTCCACCCCCCATGCGGATCAAGCGGCAGCATTGGATGCTGATCGGCGTCGCCGCCCTGTACGCGGCGACGTTCGCGTTCTTCTCGCTGCGCGGCGATTCCGTCCGCGGGGTGAGGCTGGCGGCGTCGAAGGACGAGCACCTCCATTACGACATCGTCGAGCTGACGCTCCGCACGCGCGACCGCGAGCTCGACGCGGACTGGACCGAGCGGCCGCCGGTCGCGGTCGTCATGCGCGGGACGGAGACCGTGAAGACCGTCGCGGGCATCCGCGACATGGTCATGCGGCGCTCGGCCGCCGGCGTCTATACGGCGCGCTGGCCCGTGCCGTGGAACGCGCCCGCGGGCGAGTACGCGCCGCGCCTGCTCAACAAGCCCGAGCTGACGGGGCGCCTGCAGGCCGTCCCGTTCAAGATCGCCCGGCGGGTCCCCCCGCCGATGAAGAAGGGCTTCGTGGTCGCGACGCTCGAGAGCGTGTCGCCGCTTTCGGAGATGAAGGTCACGGCGCCCGACGGGACGAAGACCGACTGGCGCGGGCTGCTCGACTGGTCGCAGCACATCGGCGCCGACGCGTTCTGGATGCTCGGCGGCCAGACGCCCGGCCTCAAGCCCGGCGAAGTCTGGGCGACGACGAACCTCGACATGATCCCGAAAGTCGCCGCGGAGTGCAAAAAGCGCGGCCTGCAGTTCGGCGTGTACGCGATGTTCTCGCTGACGATGTCGAAGGTCCCGGTCGCGGGCTACGAGTACGGGATGGACGTCCAGGACGCCAAGCCCGTGCCCACGCGCGCGGTGTCGATCCGCGACCGCAAGAGGATCGAGGACCTCATCGCCTTCCTCAAGCCGTACGCCGACGACCCCAACGTGGACATGGTCGGCCTCGACTACATCCGAAACGCCCTCGGCGGCTACGAGCTCGTCGACGACTTCGTCGCCGAGATGCCGGGCGTGAAGGTTCCGCCCGAGTGGGCGAAGCTGTCGAAGGACGAGCGCATGGTCTGGCTCGCGCGCAAGAAGATCATGCGCCGCGACATGGACTTCGTCGAGGCGTTCTCCTGGTGGCGCGCGCGCCGCGTCGCGCTGATCGTCAAGGAAGTGAAGGAGCGCCTCAACGGCAAGCCGCTGTGGGCGTTCACGCTCACGTGGGACAAGGGCTGGCACCACGGCCAGGACCCGGTCATGATGAACGACGCGGGCGTCGACATCGACGCGCTCATGTTCTACGAGGCCGACAAGGAGCAGTACGCCGCGATGATGAAGGACTGGGGCCGCTACATCAAGCGCGGCGACGTCCAAGTCCTGCCCGGGAACATTTTCGACTGGGGATTGCACCAAAAGGACGAGGCTGGCCCGCTCGAGTTCGGCCGGCGCATGAAAGCGGCTATGAATCACGTGTACGGAGACGGTCCCGCTCGCGGGATTTTCTACCATGACATCGCCCGCCTCATGCGCGGACGGCTCGGCCCTTGGGGCACGCGCGGCTGGGCCGACGAGGCCCGCAAGCTCTCGAAATTCGTCAAAGAACTGCCGGAGGACAAATGAAAGCCCTGCCCCTCGCGTTGACCGTGCTGCTCGCCGTTCCCGCTGTCGCCGACATCGCGCCCTCGCCCTGGAGCCGCCGCAAGAACGCGGAGGTCGAGGCCGAGGCGTGCCTGCCGCAGAAGGGCCTCAAGAAGGTCTCGATCGTCCTGCCCGGCGGCAAGGCCATCAAGGCCGACGTGGCCGACTCCGTCGTGAAGCGCGAGAAGGGCCTGATGTGCGTCAAGAAGATGCCGAAGGACTACGGCATGCTCTTCGCGTTCCCGGGCGAGCAGCCGCTGGGCTTCTGGATGAAGAACACGCTCGTGCCCCTCGACATCGTCTTCATCGGCGCGGACAAGAAGATCACGTCCATCGCCGCGGAGCTCAAGGCCTCCACGACGCAGACGCCGGACGCCGAGGTCGCGACGGCCAACGGGCGCGGGCTCTACGTGCTCGAGCTGGCGGCCGGCGAGGCCAAGAAGCGCAAGCTCGAGGTCGGCTCCGAGCTGAAGTTCGAAGTGGCGCTGCCGAAGGAGTAGCTAGACTTTCTTCGGCGGAAGGCGCAGCAGCTCGACGTCGGGGTGCTTTTCGGCGAAGTACTGGAGCGACCAGGGCGTCGGCAGGAGCAGCATCTCGTTGCCGTCCTCGTCCTTCGCGCGCGCCGACTGCACGGGCAGGACGGCGGCGTCCATCGCGCCGGGCGGCGTCTTGGGGCCGATCCAGCGCGCGAGCGTCCAGTTCATCGGCTCGAGGCGCGACTCGACGCCGTACTCCGACTGCAGGCGGAACTGCGCGACCTCGAACTGGAGCGGGCCGACCGCGGCGAGCAAGGTCGTCTTGGCGTCGCCCATCTCCTTCGGGATCACCTGGCGCACGACGCCTTCGCGCAGCAGCTGCTCGAGGCCTTTCGCGAACGGCTTGTACTTCGCGGGGTTCGGGTTGCTGATGCGCGCGAAGCACTCGGGCGCGAAGCGCGGGATCTCGTCGTAGACGACCTTCGGATCCTCGGAGAGGGTGTCGCCGATGCCGAAGTCGGAGTAGCCGACGAGGCCGATGACGTCGCCCGCGTAGGCCTCCTCGATGATCTCGCGCTCGCGGCCGAAGATCTTGTGCGCGTTCGCGAGGCGGAAGGAGCGGCCCGTGCGCGAGTGCGTCACCGAGAGGTCGCGCGTGAACTTGCCGGAGACGACGCGCACGAACGCGACGCGGTCGCGGTGCTTCGGGTCCATGTTGCCCTGGATCTTGAACACGAAGCCGGAGAACTTCGGGCTCTCGGGGACCACGACGCCGGCCGCCGACTTGCGCGGGGTCGGCGCGGGCGCGTGCTTGATGAGCGCGTCGAGCAGCAGCTGCACGCCGAAGTTGTTGACCGCGGAGCCGAAGTAGACCGGAGTCGTGCCGCCCTTGAGCGCGTCGGCCGCGTCGAAGCCGGCGCCGGCGGCGTCGAGCAGGTGGATCTGCTCGACGAACTGGCGGTAGGAGTCCTCGTCGAGCGCCTCCTTGACCGCGGGATCCTCGATGCCGGCGACCGACACGGGCGCCATGTACGCGCCGCGCGTGGTGCGCTCGTACATGTGCGCCTGCTTCGTCGTGCGGTCGTACACGCCCTTGAAGCGCGCGCCGACGCCCATCGGCCAGTTGACCGGGTACGGATGGAGCTGGAGCTGGTTCTCGAGCTC
>CAYVFO010000009.1:7570-34402 GCA_964450975.1 uncultured Elusimicrobia bacterium
GTCGAGCAGCTCGAGGAGGTCCTTCGTCTCGCGGTCGAGCTTGTTCATGAACGTCAGGATCGGGATGCCGCGCAGGCGGCAGACCTCGAAGAGCTTGAGCGTCTGGGGCTCGATGCCTTTGCCGGCGTCGATGACCATGACGGCCGCGTCGACCGCCGTGAGCACGCGGTAGGTGTCCTCCGAGAAGTCCTTGTGGCCGGGCGTGTCGAGCAGGTTGATGCGGTGCCCGTCGTAGTCGAACATCAGCACCGTCGAGCTCACGGAGATGCCGCGCTTGCGCTCGAGCTCCATCCAGTCGGACGCCGACGAGCTCTGGTTCTTGCGCGCGGTCACCGAGCCGGCGAGCTGGATCGCGCCGCCGTAGAGCAGGAGCTTCTCGGTGAGCGTGGTCTTGCCCGCGTCGGGATGCGAGATGATCGCGAACGTGCGGCGGCGGGCGACTTCGGACTTTATGTCGGCCACGACGTCAGGCGTCGAAGCGGTAGCCGAAGCCGCGGACGGCGACGATCTTGTCGGCGGGGCCGCCGAGCTTGTTGCGCAGGTGGGAGAGCGTCACGTCGATCACCTTCGTCGTGAGATCGATGCCGGAGTCGTAGCCCCAGACGTGCTGGAGCAGGAAGTCGCGCGTGAGCACGCGGTTCTTGCGGTAGATCAGGAACCAGAGGAGGTCGAACTCCTTGGCGGAGAGAGCGATCTCCTTGGAGCCCACCCACGTCTTGCGGGAGTCGCGGTCGAGCTTGATGCCCCCCGCCTCGAGCGTCGGCGGCTCGTCGGCCTTGCCGGCGCGCCGGAGGATCGCCATGACGCGCGCGACGAGCTCCTCGGTGTTGAAGGGCTTCGTCACGTAGTCGTCGGCGCCGACGCGCAGGCCCGCGACCTTGTCGGCGACGTCCTTCTTCGCCGTGAGCATGATCACGGGGAGCGCGCCGAGCTTCTGGTCCTCGCGGATCTCCGCGAGCAGGTCGACGCCGTCGCCGTCGGGGAGGTTGCGGTCCAGGATGAGCAGCTCCGGCGGCTGCTTCTTGAGGCGCGCGCGCGCCTTGGCCAGCGAGTCGACCGTCTGGGCCTTGTAGCCCTCGCCCTTGAGGACCTCGAGAATGAGGTCCGCGGTGGCGGCCTGGTCCTCGACGACGAGAATCTGAGCCTTGATCATCCGGGGCCTGAGTATAGCCGAAAAGTCACGCGTTCACAACGGGATATTGCCGCGGCCCTCGTGCGTGCCCGGCACGCGCTTCTCCTTGAGGAAGCGCAGCGCGCGCACGATCTTGTAGCGGAGCTGGGAGGGCTCGATCACCTCGTCGATCGAGCCCGTCGACGCGGTCTGGTAGGGCGAGGCGAACTTGGCCGCGTACTCGGCGGAGAGCTTCGCCTTCAGCGCGAGCTTCTCCTCCTCGGTCTTGCACGCCGCGATCTCGCGCGAGTACAGGATCTCTACGGCGCCGGCCGGGCCCATGACCGCGATCTCCGCGCACGGCAGGGCGAAGTTGAAGTCCCCCTTCATGTGCTTGGAGCTCATCGCGATGTACGCGCCGCCGTACGCCTTGCGGAGGATGACGGTGATCTTCGGGACGGTCGCCTCGGCGTAGGCGTAGAGGATCTTCGCGCCGTGGCGGATGATGCCGCCGTGCTCCTGCGTGACGCCCGGCCAGTAGCCCGGGACGTCGACGAGCGTGAGCACCGGGATGTTGAACGCGTTGAGGAATCGGATGAAGCGCGCGGCCTTGTCGGAGGCGTTGATGTCGAGCGCGCCCGCGAAGTGGGCGGGGTTGTTCGCGACGACGCCGACGACCTCGCCGCCCATGCGGCAGAAGCCGGTCACCATGTTCTTCGCGTACGCGGCCTGGACCTCGTAGAACTTGTGCTCGTCGGCGATCTGCCAGACGATGTGGTGCATGCGGTACGGGCGGCGCGGATCGAGGTCGCACATCTTCTCGAGCAGCGGCACCTGGCGGCGGATCGGGTCGGGATTGGCCACTCGCGGCGCCTTCTCCCAGCGGCTCTGCGGCAGGAAGCTCAGGAGCTCGCGCACCTGGCGGAAGCAGTCGGGCTCGGACTTCGCGACGAAGTGGCAAACGCCGGACTTCGAGGAGTGCGCGTCCGCGCCGCCGAGGCCGTCGAAGGTGACCTCCTCGCCGGTCGCGGCCTTCACGACGTCGGGGCCGGTGACGAACATCTGCGAGATGCCCTCGACCATGAACACGAAGTCGGTGAGCGCGGGCGAGTAGACGGCGCCGCCGGCGCACGGGCCGAGGATGACGGAGATCTGCGGAATCACGCCGGAGCTCTTCACGTTGCGCTGGAAGATCTCGGCGTAGCCGTCGAGGCTGTCGACGCCCTCTTGGATTCTGGCTCCGCCGGAATCCAAGAGCCCGATGACGGGCACGCGGTTCTCGTAGGCCAGGTCCATCACCTTCGCGATCTTCTTGGCGTGCGCGAGGCCGAGCGAGCCGCCGAGCACCGTGAAGTCCTGCGCGTAGACGCAGACCTCGCGGCCGTTGACCTGGCCGAAGCCGGTGATCACGCCGTCGCCGGGGATCTCCTTGTCCTTGAGGCCGAAGTCGGTCGCGCGCGTCGAGACGAGGAGATCGAGCTCCTGGAACGTGCCCTCGTCGAGCAGATAGTTGATGCGCTCGCGCGCGGTGAACTTCCCGCGCGCCTTCTGCGCCTCGACGCGCTGCTTGCCGCCGCCCGCGGTCGCCTTCTCGACGGCCTGACGGAGCTTGGTCACGCTCGCCGCGACGGGGCGAGGGGCTTTCGGATTCTTGACGGCGTCCTTGTCCATGATCAGTCTCCCGTGTAGGCGACGGCGACGACGGCGCCTTCGACCGATTCGTGGTCGAGGCGCAAAGGCGGCGAGCCGAGCTTCTTCCACGCCTCGGCCGGCTTTCCGGAAAGGGTCAGCGAGCCCGCGCCGGGCCGCACGTCCTTGGCGTCCGCGTCGAGCCCGAGGCCGAGCAGCTTGAGCCCGGCCTCCTTCGCGGTCCACAGACGCGCCTGCGCGGAGGGGTCCGACGCCGGCGCGGACGCGAGCTCCGCGGCGGACGCGACGAACGCGATCACCTCGTCCGGGCGCGCGACGACCGTCTCGACGTCGACGCCGACGCGGCGGCCGGGGGCGGCGGCCGCGGCCGCCCCGCCCTGCGCGCAGTGCGAGATCGAGAACGACGGCGCGGGAGCGGGAGCGCCCTTCGGCAGGACGAGCGCGGGCCGGCCGTCGGCGTCGTTGGTCACGACGAGCTCGCGCGGGTCCGGGCGCCAGCCGTACTCGGCGTCGAAGTGCGCGATCAAGGCGCGCTTGGCGGCGAGGCGGCCGGCGACGCGGTCGGCGCGGCGGCGCTCGGCCAAAGCCTCGAGCTCGGCGAGCTCGGACGCGGCGAAGCGCAGCCGGAGCTCGGCGGGGGCGGAGAGGGTTCTTTCGGCCTCGGAGCGGGGACAGAAGGCCAGGCGATAGGGCGGCATCGTCAGGCTATTATAACTTTTTGGGACGCTTCGCTTGACGCTGACTCCGGGAAACGATTACCATTCCTTACATATGACGGGTCTCTTCGCCGACGGCTGGTTCTACATCTCCTCCGCTGGGCTGCTCGTCAGCGGCGTCTTGTTCTTTTTCCTCCTCGGCCAGTACCGCGCCGCCTCCGAGGCCGCCGATACCGCCGACGGCGCCGAGACCGAGGCCGAGTCCCCCGCCCACGAGCCCGTCGCGCCCGTCATGGTCCGCGACGAGAAGCCCGCCGAGGCGCCCGCGCGCGTCTCCTCGGTCGAGAAGCCCAAGGCCGAGGAAGTTCAGACGCCCGCCTACGCCGGACCGGACCGCCGCAAGGATCCCGCGAACACGACCGGCGGCCTCCCTCCCGCCGTCGTCTACCTCCAGAACATCAAGCTCGAGCTCGACGAGATCCACAAGGAGATGCGCGCGCTCGCCAAGCGCGTCGACGACGAGCTCGGCGGCGTCGCCTCGCGCGACGAGGCTTTGATCGAGCGGTTGGCCGATTTGACGCGTTCCGTCGAAGCCCTCAAGACCGCCGCTCCCGTCGCCGCGGCCCCGGCTCCCGTGGAGGCTCCCAAGCCCGAACCGAAGCCGGAGCCGAAACCGAAGGCCGAGAAGCCTGCGCCCAAGCCCAAGGCGGAACCGAAGCCGCCGCTCGAGCTCTCGATGCCCGAGCCCGTTCCCGCGCCGAAGACCGAGCCCGTCGTCGAGGCCGCTCCCGCTCCCGAGCCGGTGAAGCCCGCCGTTTCCCCGGACGAGACGATCCGCATGGAGCTCGGCAACCTCATCTCTCCGACGCCGGCCCCGGCCCCCGCCGCGGCCGACGCGCCGACCGCGGAGCCCGCGCCGGAGGAGAAGCCGCGCCGGGGTCCGGTCTGGCCCGTCTAGCCCCCCTTCTCGCGGCCGTTCTCGCCGCGGCCCCCGTCCAGGCCCGCTTCCTGCCGCCCGGCGCTTTCTCCTCGCGCGCGACCGGCGCCGCGGGCGCCTCGTTCCTGAAGACGCCGGGCGGCGCGCGCGCTTCCGCGATGGGCGGCGTCTCCGCCGCCGCCGGCAAGGGCGCGGAGGCCGCTTTCCTCAACCCCGCGTCGCTCGCCGCGTTCGAGCCCGAGGCGCCGAGCGAAGTCGCTCTTGGCTACGACGCTCTGCTCGAGACGGCGTACACCGGCTCCGCCGCGTACGCGCGCCCGCTCGGCGACGGCGCGGCGCTCGGAGCGGGCCTGCTCTACGCCTCGCAGAGCGCGCAGACCTCGTACAGCGCGACCGGCGACGCGACCGGCGAGTTCAAGCCTTCCGACCTCGCGCTCGGCGGCTGGTACGCGCACCGCTTCAAGTCGATCTCGCTCGCGGGCGGCCTCAAGCTCATCCGCTCCTCGCTCGCCGACCGCAGCGGCGTGACGGGCGCGATCGACCTCGGCATCCTCGCCAAGCACGTCGCCGACATCGGCGAAGGCCCGCTCGATCTCGGCGCGTCGCTGACGAACCTCGGCCCGCCGCTCAAGCTGGGCGGCGAGTCCGACCCGCTTCCGGCGCGCATCCGCGCCGGCGGCCTCTGGCACGTCTCGCCCAACTTCGACGCCGGCCTCGACCTCGTGATGCCCGTCGACAACGATCCCTACGTCTCGCTCGGCGTCGAGGGCCGCCTCCCGGCGGCCGCGGTGAAGTCGGCGAAGCCGTGGGTCGCGAGCGTGCGCGGCGGCTTCGACCAGAACCGAACGCGGGGCGTGGACGGCTTCACGGGCTTCTCGGCGGGCGCGGGGTTCGACTTCAACGCGCTGCGCCTCGACTACGCCTGGATCCCCTTCGGCGATCTCGGCACCGTCAACCGCCTGACGATCGCCTTTCGCTTCTAGATCGCCTCGACGCAGACGGCGATGCCGAGTCCGGCGCCGACGCTGATCGCGGCCACCGCGCGCCGCTTCCCGATGCGCCTCAGCTCGAGCAGAGCCGTGTGCACGAGGCGCACGCCCGTCGCGCCGAACGGATGGCCGAGCGCGATCGCGCCGCCGTTGACGTTCACCTTCTCGGCGTCGATCCCGAGCTCCGCGCGGTCGAGCAGCACCTGCGCCGCGAAGGTCTCGTTGAGCTCCCAGAGGTCCACGTCGGAGGCGCGCCACCGCGCGCGCTCGAGCGCGAGCTTGATCGCCGGGACGGCCGCGTAGGCCATGCGCTCCTGCGGCACGCCCGCGGTCGCCCACGAGACGAAGCGTCCGAGCGCCCGGCCCTTCGCCGCGGCCGGCGACGAAAGGATGAGGGCGGCGCCGCCGTCGACGATGCCGTGCAGGTTCGCGGCCGACACGGCCTTCGTGCCGTCCTCGAACATCGGCTTGACCGCGGCGAGCTTCTCGAGCGACGGGTCGGGGATGATCCAGTCGTCGTCGGAGACGCCGCCGAGCGGGACGATCTCCTCGGCGCGCTTCTTGACGGCCGCGAGCGCGCGCTCGTGCGAGCGCTTCGCCCAGAGGTCCATCTCCATGCGGCCGAGCCCCTTCTCCGCGCCGCGCTCCTCGGCGGTCTTCGCGATGTGCTTGCCGCACGAGACGTCGGTGAACGAGGGCACGAACACGTCGCGGCGCGTGCGCGACGACGAGTCGGCGCCGACGGCGGCGATGATCTGGGCGTCTCCGCGGGCGACGCAGTCCGACGCCGTCGCGACCGCGAGCAGGCCCGTGCCGCACGCGATTCCGACGGCGGTTCCCGTCGTCTCGACGGGGCAGCCCGCGCGCAGGATCACGTAGCGCGCGCCGTAGCAGCCGTGCGGGCCTTCGGGGTACATGTTGCCGAAGACGACGTGCCCGACGTCTCTCGGCGAGAGCGACGCGCGGAAGAGCGCGCCCTTGAGCGCGGCCGTCCCGAGATCCCAGGGATCGAACTCCTTGAGCGCGCCGCCGGGCGCGCCCGCGCCGGTGACGCCCGAGCGCCACGCCGCAAAAGGCGTGCGCGCCCCCGCCAGGATCAAGGTCTCGCTCATCGCGTCCCCCTCAGGACCTTCAGCATGCCCGCGTGCACGCGGCCGTTCGTCGCGAGCGTCTCGGCTCCCATCTTCCGCCAGTCCGTCCACGGCTTGCCGGCGAAATCGGTGACCTTCCCGCCCGCCTCGGCGACGAGCAAGGCGCCCGCGGCGACGTCCCACGGGTTGAGCTTGAACTCCCAGAACCCGTCGGCGCGGCCCGCGGCGATCCACGCCATGTCGAGCGCGGCCGAGCCGGACCGGCGGACGTCGTGCGAGACCTTGATGAAGGCCTTGAAGCGCTTGAGATAGAAGTCCGCGCGTTCCGCGCGGTCGTAGGCGAAGCCCGTGATCAGGAGCGACTCGGACACCTTCGACGCGGCGGACACGCGCAGCCGGCGGCCGTTCATGAACGCGCCCTTCCCCTTCTCGGCGAGGAACAGCTCTCCGCGGAACGGGTCGACGACGCCGCCCAGCGCGGGACGGCCGTTTCGCAGCAGGCCGATCGAGACGCAGGACGCGGGATAGCCGTGCGCGTAGTTCGTCGTGCCGTCGAGCGGGTCGATCACCCACAGCCATTCCGAGCCGGTGAGCTTGACCTCGTCCTCCTCGGCCTTGAAGTCGTCGTCGGGGTGGGCGCGGACGATCGCGTCGAGGATCACGCGCTGGCTCTCGAGGTCCGCCGCGGTGAGCAGGTCGGCGCGGCGCTTCTGCCGGTATCCGACCTTGCCGAAATTCCGCGTCAGCACCTTCCCCGCGGCGCGGAGCGCGGCGACGAGCGTGGCGCGGCGGCTCACCGGGCCCCCACGGCGCGCGCGACGGCGTCGGCGAACGACTTCGCGTCGGGCCGCGCGGAGACCGCGGCGGGCGTGATCCCCCGCGCGCGCAGGGCCGCGGCGGTCGTCGGACCGATCGCGACCGCGGCGGCGCGCAGGCGTCCGGCGGGCAGCCCGCGCGCGGCCGAGCCCGAGGCGAAGCACACGGCGTCGGCGCCGGCCGCGAGCGCGCGGGCGAGCGAGCGGCGTCCCGCGGCGTCCGGCAAAGTGCGGTACGCGGAGGCGAGCGTCACGCGCGCGCCGCGGCGGCGAAGCGAGTCCGCGAGCTCGAGGCGGCCGCCCTCGGCTCGCGGCAGCAGCACGCGCGAGCCGCGCGGGAGCTTGAGCGCGCGCCCGAGCCCGGCGGCGCGCGCGTCGTCGGGGACGACCGAGCAGCGCCAGCCGCGCGCGGCGACCGCCTTCGCCGTCGAGGGGCCGACGGCGGCCACGACCTTCGGCGCCGCCGGCCTCGCGCGGAGCACGGAACGCGCGCGGTCGAAGAAGGCGTCCGCGGCGCGCTCGCTCGCGAACGCGACGGCGTCGCAGCCGGCGAGGCCGCGCAGCGCGGCGTCGAGCGCGCGCCAGGAGCGCGGCGGCCCGAAGCGGATCAGCGGCGCGAACACGACGCGCGCGCCGCGCTCGCGCAGCGCGCGCGCGAGGCCGTCGGCCGACGCGCGGGGGCGCGTGACGACGACGGTTTTGCCGGCGAGCTCTCGGCGCTTCACGTCCCCGATTCTACAACAGTTGATGGAGGACGAAGCCGGGGCGGACGAGGACGGGCCTGGCGCGCGACTTCGCGAGCGCCGAAAAGAGGGCGAGCGTGCGCGCGTCGTAATAGAGAGGATCCTCGCCGTACAGCCGCGAGCCCGGATGCTCGAGCAGATGCGTGACGCCCATCTCCTTGAGCCGCGCGTAAGCGGCCTCCGGCGTCTCGAGGCGCCGCCAATCGAGCTCCGCCTGATTGAGCGGATCGCCCCAGACGTAGTCGAAGCCCGCGCGGTAGCCGCGGATCTCGCGGAACAGCAGGACTTTCGCGTCCGCGGGCAGCAGCGCGCGCGCCTCGCGGTAGAAACCCGCGGGCTCCACGGCGCGCTCCTCGAACGCCGCGCGCCGGTCCCCGCCCGCGGCGGGCCGGACGCCGAGAACCGGGAACAACTCGTTGTTCTGCGTGAGCCCGAGAAGCGGAGAGGCCGCGAGGACGACGAGGCCGGCGGCCGCGAGCCGCCTCCCCCCGCCCGCGGCGAACGCGGCCGCCGCGCCGCGCCCGGCCGCGAGAGCGGCCGCGGCGTAGCCGGGGATCATGAAGCGCCACGCTTCGTGATGGCGCAGCGCGAGCAGAGCGAGGGCCGGGACGGACATCCAGAGGAAGCGCTCCGTCCCCGAGGCCGGCTTGCGCCCGCGCCCGAGCGCCAGCAGGCCGCCGAGCGGGACGAGCAGCAGCGGCGGCGCGTAGTGCGTGAGGAGCCAAGGCGGAGGAGGCCAGCTCCAGAGGTTGCTCGCCTTGTATCTGGCGGCGAGCGCGGCGGACTCGAGCGTCCGGCCGAGCAGCGGCCAGAACGGATCGCCGGTCTCCGCGAACGTCTTGAGCAGCCAGGGCCCCGCCGCGAGGGCGGCGCACCCCGCGAAGATCGCCGCGGCCTTCGCTCGACCGCGCCAGAGAAGCCACAGCGTCCAAGACGCGGCGCCGGCGGCGCCGAAGAGCTTCGCGGAGACGGCGAAGCCCGCGAGCAGTCCGGCGGCGACGAGCCGGGGCTCGCCGCGCTTCTCCTCCCAGCGCGCGAGCGCCGCGGCCGCGGCGAACAGAAGAAGGGCGCACGCGCCGTCCGCGTGGGCGGTGGGCGCGCCGCGCAGCAGCGCCGGCTGTCCCGCGAGGATCAGGGCCCCGGTCCACGCGGCGGTCTTGCCCGTCGCCGCCCGGAAGACGCCGAGGACGAGGAGCGCGCACGCGCCGGCGTGGATCAGCGCAGCGGCGCCGTCTCGTCCGAGGGCGAGCGGCAGCGCGTACAGCGCCTCCATGGCGTGAGGCCAATGCGAGTGGAGCAACCACGGGATCCGGCCGACGCCTCCCCGCGCGAGGTAGAGCTCCGGCAGGGCGAGGTGATAGGCGCGGACGTCCCATTCCGACGGCGGGGCGAGAGAGACGATCACCAGGTGGAAGACCCCGAAGAGGAAGGCCCCCAGGGCGAGCGACTCGGGCAGCAGGAGAGCCGGCGGGTTCGGGACGCGGGGGCGCGGCAGGGCCGTCCAGCCGAAGGCGGCGGCCGCCGCCGCGAAGACGAGCAGAGGCGCCGGCCCCAGCCCGGCCGACAGGCCCAGAACGATCATCGAAAAGCCGAGCAGGCCCAGGCCGAAGGCCGCGGCGACGACCTCGTCGAGCTTGGAGACGGGCTTGAGCGCCCGGCGGCCCGCTCCCCAGGCCGCCGCCCAGAAAAGCGCCGCCAGAATCAGGGGCCAGAGCCCGAAAGTCAGCCACAAACGGGCCGATTCTCCGTCGAGAAGGCCGGGGTCGGCGAGCAGGCGGGAGCGCGCGCCCGGGTTGCGCAAAAGGACCAGGAAAAGAGCCGTCCCGGCGGCGAGCATGGGGGCATCATAGCCCATTTGACATCCCCGGGAGTACGTGCGATAATACGGCCGACCCCCCCTTATATGTCCTGGTTCCAGAAGAAGCCGGCTCCCGTTCCGTCCTCCGACGCGCCCAAGACGGGCCCGTCGCGCCCGGTCAAGGGGCTCAAGGTCTCCTCCATCCTGACCCCGGAGACGGTTCAGTTCCCGGCCGAGGGCCTCGACAAGGCGGCGGTCCTCGAGCAGCTCGCGGCCGCGGTGTGCGCCAAGGCCGGGATCGCCGACTGGCAGGGCTTCCTCGCGAAGGTCCAGGAGCGCGAGCAGGGCATCTCGACGACGCTCGACACGGGCCTCTCCCTGCCGCACGCGCGCATGGACGGCATCTCGGCGATTTTGGCCGGCATGGCCGTCCTCAAGAAGCCGATTCCCGACCCGAAGCAGGCCGACCTGTCCATCCGGGTCATGTTCCTGTTCTTCTCGCCGAACAAGCAGGACGCCTTCCCCCTGCACCTCCAGCTCCTGCGCGGAGTCTCCTCCCTCTTCCAGCCGTCGCTGATCGATCAGCTCACCGCGTGCTCCGGACCCGCCGCGGCGCTCGAGCTGATCAAGAAGCTTGAAGCCTGAGCCGCGGCCCGGGCGCCGCGTCACCGAAGTCGTCGTCCTCAACACGGCGATGCTCACGTTCATCTCCTTCTGGCACGCCGCCGCGATCGTGCTCTGCGACATGGCCTCGACCGCCTGGTACATCGGCGGCATCGCCGAGACCGCGATCGGCCCCGCCGCCCCCTGGTTCATCGCGGTCGTCATGCTCTGCGCGATCCCGGTGCTCGCCCTCTACGTCGAGGCGTCGAGCATGTTCGTGCGCGGCGGCGTCTACAAGGTCGTGCGCGAGTCGATGGGCTCGAAGATGGCGAAGGTCTCCGTCTCGGCGCTCATGTTCGACTACGTGCTCACCGGCGCGATCTCCGCGGTCTCCGCGGGCCAGTATCTCGCGGGCCTGATCAACTCGGCGTTCCCGCGCCTGCACATCAACTGGCAGGTCGACCCCAAGGTCTTCTCCGTCTTCTTCGCGCTCGCCGTGCTCGCGTACTTCTGGAAGCAGAACACGAAGGGCATCGAGGAGTCCTCCGACAAGGCCGCGAAGATCATGACGCTCGTCGGCGTCATGGCCGTCGTCACCTTCGCCTGGGCGGCCTACACGATCTCCGTCCGCGGCTTCCGCTGGCCGCCGCTCGAGCTGCGCTTCACCGAGGAGAGCCTGGGCTGGCTCGCGCACGCCGACTGGGCCCGGTCCGTCGGGGCGATCGGCCTGCTGATCGCGCTCGGCCACGCGTTCCTCGGCATGAGCGGCCTCGAGACGCTCGCGCAGGTCTACCGCGAGATGGAGGCGCCCAAGCTCCAGAACCTCAAGCGAGCGGCGGCGATCATCTTCGTCTCGGCCGCCGCGCTGACCGGCACGATCTCCTTCCTCGCGGTCGGCCTGATCCCCGACGACGTCCGCGCGAAGTACACCGACAACCTGCTCTCCGGCCTCGCGATGTCGATGGCCGGCCCGCACTGGGCGCAGCTCGCGCTGCAGGCGGGCGTCGTGCTCGTCGGCGTGCTCATCCTCTCCGGCGCCGTCAACACGTCGATCATGGGCGCCAACGGCGTCATGAACCGGCTCGCCGAGGACGGCATCATGCCGGACAAGCTCCGGCACCTCCACCCGAAGTACGGGACGACGCACCGCATGATCAACCTGTTCGCGGCGATGCAGGCCGCGACGATCGTCCTGTGCCGCGGCGACGTCTACCTGCTCGGCGAGGCGTACGCGTTCGGCGTGATCTGGAGCTTCGTGTTCAAGGCCGCCGCGATCTTCGTGCTGCGCTTCAAGGACCGCTCGCCGCGCCAGTGGAAGGTCCCCCTCAACCTCAAGCTCGGCCGCCGCGAGCTCCCGCTCGGCCTCGCCGCCATTTTCTTCCTCCTCCTGGCGGTCGGGCTCGTCAACTTCGCGACCAAGAAGGTCGCGACGATCTCGGGGCTCGCGTTCACGGCGTTCTTCTTCGCGCTGTTCGTGATCAGCGAGAAGCTCAACGCGCGCGCTCACGGCGTCGAGCACCGCGAGAAGTTCAACATGCGGACCGCCGACGACCTCAAGATCGTGCGCGAGGAGATCGACAAGCCCAACCGCATCCTCGTCGCGGTGCGCGATCCCGGCAACCTCTACCACCTCAACAAGGCGCTCGAGACGCACGACTCGGAGACCTCCGAGCTCGTCGTCTTCACCTCGCGCATCCGCAAAGGCCTCGCGCTCGTCGACGAGGACGTGCGCATGGACGACGAGGAGCAGAAGCTGTTCTCGCGCGTGATCGCCGCCGCCGAGAAGCACGGCAAGACCGTGACGCCGATGCTCGTCGTCTCCAACGAGCCGTTCTACGCGATCTCGCAGGCGGCGCAGGCCGTCGGAGCGACGGAAGTGGTGTTCGGCGTCTCGGCCAAGCTCTCCACCGACGTCCAGCTCGAGCGGCTCGCCATGACGTGGGGCGCGCTGCAGAAAGACAAGCAAGCGGTTCGATTCCGGATCCTCGGTCCGGGAGTCGAGCACGCCGTAGACCTGTGATTAGGCGCATCACCAAGCTCGGAGAGCGGGTTCTCAAGACCCCTTGTCCTCCCGTCGATTACGAGAAGATCAAGGGCGAGCTTCCCGCGCTGCTCAAGGACATGTGGGCGACGATGCAGTCGGCGCGCGGCGTCGGCCTCGCCGCTCCGCAGATCGGCCTGACGCTGCGCCTCGCGGTGATCGACGTGCGTCCCGAAGGCAAGTCCTCGCGCATCGTTCTGATCAACCCCGAGATCGTCTCGCTCGACGGCGACGTCAACGACGAGGAAGGGTGTCTTTCGCTCCCGGGCGTCTACTCGAAGCTCAAGAGAAAGGCGAGGGCCACTGTGCGTGCCCTGGATGAGCATGGATCGATGAGAACCTTGAGTGGAGAAGGACTCTTGGCGCGCGCGTTCCAGCACGAGATCGACCATCTCGACGGCAAGCTCTTCGTCGATCACATCCCCTTCGAGGAGCGCCTGAAGGTGATGGACGAGATCGCGAAGGCGCGGCCGAATTGGGACTGAGATGAAAGCGCTCTTTTTCGGAACTCCGGAAACGGCCGTGCCGTTTTTGAAGAAGCTGGCGGAGAAGGCCGAAGTGCTGGCCGTGATCTCGCAGCCGGACAAGCCCGCGGGCCGCGGGCTCGAGACCGCGCCGACGCCCGTCAAGAAGGCGGCGCTCGAGCTCGGCCTGAAGGTGCTCCAGCCCGCCAAGCCGTCGGAGATCGCGGCCGAGCTCAAGGCGCTCGGAGCCGATATCGCGGTCGTCGTCGCGTACGGGCGCATCCTGAAGAAGGACGTCCTGTCGACCACGAAGCGCGGGTTCCTCAACGCGCACTTCTCGCTCCTGCCGAAGTATCGCGGGGCGGCTCCCGTCCAGTGGGCGCTCGTCAACGGCGAGACGGAGACCGGCGTGACGCTGTTCTGGCTCGACGAAGGCATGGACACCGGGCCCGTCCAGTCCATGCGCCGGACGCCGATCGGACCCGATGAAGACGCGCCGTCGCTCCTGAAGAGGCTGACGGCCATCGGCGTCGAAATGCTCGATTTGGAAAGCGAGGCCCGAGCCCCCCAGACCGGCAGCCCGTCCATGGCCCCCCTCATCAAGCGCGAGGACGCGCGCGTCGACTTGGCCGCGCAGGACGCCAAGACCATCCACAACCTCGTCCGCGGCTTCCGG
The DNA here is from genome assembly GCA_964450975.1 of uncultured Elusimicrobia bacterium. Lineage (GTDB taxonomy): Bacteria > Elusimicrobiota > Elusimicrobia > UBA1565 > UBA9628 > GWA2-66-18. The sequence continues at coordinate 21,145 of CAYVFO010000009.1, forward strand.
GGCTGGCCCAAGGCCTGGTTGGCGCTCGAAAAGGGCTCTCTGGCGCTGCTCAAAACCGAGGTCGGGGAGCCCGGCGAAGGGGCTCCCGGGACCGTCCTGGCCGTTGATCGGACCAGGGGGGTTTTGGTACAATGTTCGTCCTGCAGTCGTCTGTGGTTCCTCGAAGTACAGCCCGAGGGAAAAAAGCCGCTCAACGCTGCTGAATTCGCCAACGGCCTTCGTCTGGCCGCGGGCGGCTTTTTGCCTTTGCCGAAATAAATTGAGCACCAAGCCCAACGAAGTCAACATGATCGAGGTCGCCGGCGTTTCGGCGGTCCTCCTCGCGTTCGCCTGGTTCGCGCTCAGCTGGGGCCTCGAGGGCGTCATCCACTCGCGCAAGACGCAGACCGTTCCCGACCTCAAGGGCCGCTCGATCGCGGCCGCGCTCGACCAGCTCGCGCCGCTGAACCTGGGTCTGCGCAAGACCGGCGTCGAGTTCGCCGCCGAGGTTCCGATCTCCTCCGTGCTCCGCCAGGATCCCCCCGCCGGCACCGTCGTGCGCGAGGGCAAGACCGTGCGCGTCGTCGTCTCGCAGGGCGGACAGACCGTGCTCGCGCCGTCGATCGTCGGCCTGCCCCTGCGCAACGCGGAGATGATGCTGCGGCAGTCGCAGCTCTCGCTCGGCGACGTCGGCGAGGCGTACTCGCTCAAGCAGGACAAGGGCCTCGTGCTCTCGCAGGACCCGAAGGCCGAGGCGTCCGTCGAGCGCGACGCGCTCGTCAACATCACCGTTTCCGCCGGCCCCCCTCCCGCGGGCGTCTCGCTGATGCCCGACTTCCTGCGCAAGAGCCTCGAGGAGGCGCAGACGTGGGCCGCCGGCGCGGGCGTGACGCTCACGCACAAGACCGACGCGACCTCGCTGTTCCCGAGCGGCACCGTGCTCACGCAGAACCCGGCCGCCGACACCGTCCTCTCCGGCGACGCGAAGGTGAGCTTGCTCGTCTCCGGCCGCAAAGGCGCCGCGCCGACCGCCGCCGCGAAGACCTTCAAGTACGAGCTTCCGCAGTCCGGCTCCGAGAGCCAGGTCCGCATCGTCGTCGTCGACAAGTACGGCGAGCGCGAGCTCTTCAACGGCGTGCGCAAGCCCGGCACCAAGATCGAGGTGCCGCTCCAGGAGACCGGCGGCGCGCGCGTGAAGATCTACATGAACGGAATCCTCGTCGAAGAGAGGGACCTGTGATCGTGGCCACGAAGACCCTGGCCGTGGTGCCCTCGCTGCTCGCGGGCGATCTCGGCCGTCTCGGCGAGCAGCTCGAGCAGGTCAAGGCCGCGGGCTGCCATTGGCTCTCCGTCGACGTCATGGACGGGCACTTCGTGCCGAACCTCTCCTTCGGCCCCGACTTCGTCAAGCTCGCGAAGAAGCACGGCTTCTACGTCGACACGCATTTGATGGTCACCAACCCGCTCCAGGTCGCGCCCTGGTTCGTGGAGGCGGGTACGGATATCCTGACGGCGCACATCGAAGCGGTCGATGACGCGGCCGCCGCGCTCAAAAAGATTAAGGCCATGGGCGTTAAAGCCGGAATGGCCGTGAAGCCGAAGACGCCCGTCGACGGCCTGCTCGCGGCGCTCGACGTCTGCGACTTGGCTCTCGTCATGACCGTCGAGCCCGGCTTCGGCGGCCAGAAGTTCATGGCCGACATGATGCCCAAGGTCTCCGCGCTGCGCGACGCGATCGATTCGAAGAAGCTGGACTGCTGGATCCAGGTGGACGGCGGCGTCAACGCCGCCAACATCGGCCAGTGCGCCGCCGCGGGAGCCGACAGCCTGGTGGCCGGCTCCGCCGTTTTCGCCGCCAAGAATCCCGCGGAAGCGTTCAAAGATTTGGAACGTAAAGCGAAAGAAGGGAGGAAGTAACCATGGTCGTCATCAGACTGCAGCGCAAGGGCAAGCCGCACCAGCCCTATTACCGCGTCGTCGCCATCGAGAAGTCCCGCGGCGCGACGGGCAAGCCGATCGAAGTGATCGGCTCGTACAACCCGCGCGTCGAGGCGCAGGGCAAGAAGGTCGAGGTCAAGAAGGATCGCTACGAGCATTGGATCAAGGTCGGCGCGCAGCCCTCCGAGACCGTCCGCACGCTCGTGAAGGCCGCGTTCAAGTCGGCGGCCGCCAAGTAAGAGAATGAGCCTCAAGGACCTGACGCTCTTCATCGTCAAGCGGCTCACGGACAAGCCGGACTCGGTCACCGTCGAGGAGAGCCAGGACGGCGACGAGACCGTCCTGCAGCTGCTCGTGGACGAGGGCGACAAGGGCAAGGTCATCGGCAAGCAGGGCAAGGTCATCAAGGCGATCCGCTCCGTCGTCGGAGCGGCCGCGCAGAAGGCCGGCACCCGTTCCGCGGTTGAGATCGATTAGAGTGAGAATCGACTTCGTGACGCTGTTCCCCGGGATGTTCCCGTCCGTCATGGACGAGAGCATCATGGCGCGCGCCCAGGAGAAGGGGCTCGTGTCGTGGGGCTGCGTCAATCCGCGCGACTTCGCCGAGGACAAGCACCGCAAGGTGGACGACCGCCCGTTCGGCGGCGGGCCCGGGATGCTGATGATGGCCGAGCCGATGAGCAAGGCGATCGACAGCGTCCGCAAGAAGGGCTCGAAGGTGATATTCCTCTCGCCGCAAGGCGCGCGGTTCGACGACAAGAAGGCGTCGTCGCTCGCGAAGGAGAAGCACCTTGTCTTCGTCTGCGGACGCTACGAGGGCGTCGACGAGCGGCTCATGGAGCAGTTCGACGAGGAGCTCTCGATCGGCGACTTCGTGCTCACGGGCGGCGAACTGCCCGCGATGCTCGTCGCCGACGCCGTGGCCCGCAAGGTCCCCGGCGTGCTCAAAAAAGAGGACGCGGCCGCGTCGGAGTCGTTCGCGGCCGGCCTGCTCGATTTCCCCCAGTACACCAGGCCGCGAGTTTGGCGCGGCCGCGAGGCGCCCGAGATATTGTTCTCGGGCGACCACGCGAAAATCGCCGAGTGGCGCCGCAAGGCGGCGACGAAGGCGACCAAGCGCAAGCGACCCGATCTGCTTGAACGGGCGTAACCACCAGCACAGACGTCAGGGAGACAGCGTATGATGGCCGCAATGGAAGAGAAGAAGGCGTCGGCGACTCCGGATTTCCGGCCCGGCGACACCGTCAAGGTGCACATGAAGGTCAAGGAAGGCGACAGCGAGCGCGTCCAGGTGTTCGAGGGCGTGGTCATCGTTCGTCGCGGCCGCGGCGCGGGCGAGAACTTCACCGTTCGCAAGGTGTCGTTCGGCGTCGGCGTCGAGCGGACTTTCCCGATCGTCTCGCCTCACGTCGAGAAGATCGAGCTCGTGCGCACGGGCAAGGCCCGCCGCGCGCGCCTCTACTATCTCCGGGATCTCACCGGCAAGGCCGCTCGTCTCGACGAGCGCGTCTCCGAGGAGCAGGCCGCGCCGAAGGGCGAGCACAAGACCGAGGCCAAGAAGGCCGAGGCCCCCAAGGCCGAGCCCAAAAAGGCGAAGGACGCTCCCGCCGTCGCCAAGTAGTTTGAAGCGGCTGGTCCTCTTCGACGCCGAGGCGAGGAAGCGCGGCAACGCGTCCTTCCTTCTCGGCGTCGACGAGGCCGGCCGGGGCCCTCTCGCGGGGCCCGTGGTCGTGGCGGCGGTGGCTTTGCCGGAGGTCCCTTCGGCGAAGCTGCGCGGAGTCCGCGACTCGAAGCTTCTCAAGTCCGCGGACCGGGAGAAGCTCTACCGGACGATTCGATCCGAGGCGATCGCGATCTCCATCGCGTGGGCGCACCCGCCGGCGATCGACCGCGACAATATCCTTCGCGCGACTTTGCTCGCCATGTCGCGCGCCGCGAGACGAGCCGCTCTCAAGGCCCCGGGTTCTTCCGTGCTCGCGCTCGTCGACGGACCGCATCGATTCCCCGAGTTCGAGCGGCAATCGGCCGTCGTCGACGGCGACGCGAAGTCGCTCTCGATCGCCGCGGCGAGCATCGTCGCGAAGGTCGTCCGCGACCGCTGGATGGAGCGTCTCGAGCGCCGCTACCCCGGCTACGGCTTCGCCCGCCACAAGGGCTACGGCACGAAGACGCACGCGGCCGCGCTGATGAGTCTCGGCCCCTGCCGGGCGCACCGCCGCTCGTTCAAGCCGGTGGCGCTCGCGGAGGCCCGATGAACCGCGCCGAGACCGGCCGCGCGGCCGAGGCCGCCGCCGCGGAGCTGCTGCGCGCGAAGGGGCTGGCGATCGTCGAGCGCAACTTCCGCGCGAAGGTCGGCGAGATCGATCTCGTCGCGAAGGATAAAGAAGAGATCGTCTTCGTCGAGGTCCGCTCCCGCGCCTCGGAGGACTTCGGCGGCGCGGCGGCCTCCGTCGGCGGCGCCAAGCGCCGCAAGCTCATCAAGGCGGCCCAGCTGTGGATCCAGGCGCGCGGCTGGGGCGGCCCTTGCCGCTTCGACGTCGTCGCGATCGACGCGGGCCGCGCCGAGCACATCCCGGCCGCCTTCGACGCGGGGTCCCGGTGAGCGTCGAGCTGATCCCCGAGGTCCTGCCCGAGGACGAGGACAAGTCGCTCCCGTTCTGGAGCCACGTCGGGGAACTGCGCGACCGCCTCATCAACTGCGGGATCGCGCTCGCGGTCTCGACCGCCGCCGCGTATTTCTTCCGCTTCGAGCTTTGGGAGCTCGCGCGGCGGCCGCTGAGGATCCAGCAGTCGGCGTTCGCGTACACCGACCTCTCGGAGCCCTTCTTCGCGATGATGCGCCTGTCGTTCTGGGCGTCTGTCTTCGCCGTCTCCCCCTTCCTGTTCTACCAGGTCTGGGCGTTCGTCCGGCCGGCGCTGCGCGAGCGCGAGCGCGCGATGGCGACGATCTTCGTCGCCGTGACGAGCGCCTGCTTCGCCGCCGGGGCCTTGTTCGCGTACTTCGTCGCGTTCCCCGGCCTGGCCGAGCTGCTGATGTCCGAGGCGGGGCGCGCGGGCCTTCGCCCCAACCTCCGTCCCAACGAGTACCTCGACATCCTGCTCTACACGATGCTCGGCTGCGGCCTCGCCTTCGAGGCGCCCGTGCTGTTCTGGTTCCTCGGCCGCTTCGGCCTCGTCTCCTCGCGCATGATGCTGTCGCGCTGGCGCGAGGCGACCGTCGGCATCGTCGCCGCCGCCGCGCTGCTCACGCCGGGCGACGTGATCGCCTCGACGGTCCTCTTCGGAGCGGTGCTGCTCGGCCTGTACTTCGTGTCGGCCGCGGTCGTCCGTCTAGTGGAACCGCGCTAGGATCCAGGGGCCGGCGAGCCAGGACAAGGAGTTCGCCGCCGCGGACGCGAGCGCCGCGCGGCGCCAATCTCTCACGACCAGCCAGGCGCCGAGCGCCTCGACCGCCATGATCGTGAATTCCGCGGCCGGGATGTTGCTCATGACGGAGTCGTACTTGAAGGCCAGGAACCAGAACAGCGGGTGCGTGGCGACGTTGAGCGCGAGACCCGGCCACGGCTTCCGCAGCACGGCCCAGTAGACGGGCAGTTCGAGGGCGAGCGTGCAGGCGAACGCTTCAGGCCAGCCGTACATGGGCCAATGCCGACAGCTCGAGCCAGGCGTGGAACCCGGCCGCGTAGAGATACGCCTCGCGCGTCTCCAGCGGACGCCAGACGCCGCAGACGGCGACGACGACGGTCAGGGCGGCCGCCCCGGCCAGCAGGCGCCTGTCCCCGTCCCAGACCGCGATCTTCCGCTCGCGCGGGATCAGGCTGAGCCACGCCGCGTAGTGGAAGGCCTGCGTGAAGGCGAACAGCAGAACGAGACGGACGCCCCATTCCTGCGGCAAGCCGGGCGCCATCGTCTCGGCGAACGCCGCGAGCTCGAGGCCGCCGAAGGGCGAGGCGTTGAACGGGAGGAAAAGGACCACGGCCGAGGCGGCGAGATGCGCCGCGGCCAGCCGCCTGTCTCCGAGGACGACGATCGCCACGAAGTTGTGGAGATACGCGAAGCCGAGAACGACCGGGCGCGGAAGCCAGAAGGCCGCGATCGTCAGCGCGGCGGTCCAGATCAGCACGGATCTCGACAGCGGCAGCACGCGGATGTCGGCCAGGACGTGCGGCACGCCCAGAATCAGCGGGCCCGCGAGAAGCACGGCGGCCGGGTGCAGAAGCGTCGCGGCCAGGCAGAGCGCGAGGAGGGTCAATCCTCGCCTTGGTCCTTGGTGTAGGCGGGCTGGCCGTCGTACTTGAAGAGCTTCTCGACGTGCACCCAGGGCGCGCGCGAGCCGACGCGCTTGAGCAGCTCGGCGATGTCGGCGTCCGTCAGGGTCGCGCCGTGCTTGGCGACCTTGAAGCGCAGGCGCGCGCAGTCGACGGGGTCGGACTCGATGTGGAGCTCGTTCGGGTAGACCTTCGTGCCGCGGTTGGAGATCTGCGCGAGCTTCACGGGCAGGTCGGAGATCGCGTTCTCGATCGCGGGACCGAGCTCCATCGGGTCGAGCTCGGTCGCGACGAAGATGTCGACGCCCATGGGCCGCGTCTCGGCGGCGCGCACGGAGACCGCCGCGTGCGAGACGACGGGCATCTTGAGCTTCTTGTACTCGCGGCGCGGGTACTGCTTCGGCGCGTCGCCGAGGTGCTTGATGACTTCCTTCGTGAAGTCCTTCGTGCCCGAGGGCTCGCGGCCGCCGCCCGCCATGTCCGGCGTGAGGACCTTCCCCTCCTCGAGCGTGACGAGCAGCGCGTCCTCGACGACCTGCGCCTTGTCGAGCTCGCCGAGGCGGCGAAGCATGAGGACGGAGGAGTGCAGCAGGGCCGTGGGGTTGGCCATGTCCTTGCCGGCGATCTGCGGCGCGGAGCCGTGGACCGCCTCGAAGATCGCGGCGTCCTCGCCGAGGTTGGCCGAGGGAGCGAAACCGAGGCCGCCGATGAGAGCGGAGGCGAGGTCGGAGAGGATGTCGCCGTTCATGTTCGTCATGACGACGACGTCGAACTGCTCGGGGCGCATGACCATCTGATGCGCGCAGTTGTCGACGATCTGGTGCTCGGACTTGATCTCCGGATAGTCCTTCGCGACCTCCTCGAACGTCTTCTTGAAGAGGCCCTCGGTGAACTTGAGGATGTTCGCCTTGGTCGCGCAGGTGACCTTCTTGCGGCCTTCGGCGCGCGCGAGCTCGAAGGCGAGGCGGCAGATCTTCTCGGAGCCCTTCCGGGTGACGATCTTGAGGGCCTGCGCGACGCCGGGCGTCTGCAGGTACTCGATGCCCGCGTAGAGGTCCTCGACGTTCTCGCGCACGACGACGAAGTCGATGCCGCGGCCCGAGTAGGGCGTGCGGATGCCGGGCAGCTCGCGCACGGGACGGATGTTGCCGTACGTCTCGAAGAACTTGCGCAGCGTCACGTTCGCCGACTTCTCGCCGAAGCCGACGGGCGTCTCGAGCGGGCCCTTGAGCGCGATCTTCGTCCTGCGGATCGAGTCGATGGTCTCGGGCAGGACGCCGGAGCCGACGCCCTTCTTGAACACGGAGGCGCCCGCGTGGCGCTCCTCCCACTCGATCGGCACCTCGGCCGCGGCGAGGACGGCTTTGACGGCCGCGACCACTTCGGGTCCGATTCCGTCTCCGGGGATGAGAGTGACGAGATGTTTGGAGGATTTGGCGGGCATGCGACGTATTTTACTCTATTCGGAGCGAGGCGCCCTTCGACGGGGGCAGCAGGGCGGCGACGGCCTCCCCCCGCATCGCGGGCGAGAGCTCGACGGTCACTTTCGCGGGCGGAACGAGGAGGGCTTTGGCGAAGTGCTTGTTGAGCGCCTTCTTGCGCTTCTCGGCGAGCGGCCCGCGCAGGTCCTTCATCGCGAGCTCGAGACGGTAGGAGCCGTCTACGCGCGGCTCGGCCAAGCGCAGGCGCGAGGCGATCGCCTCGAGCCACTGCTTCGAGTCCTTCGCGAACGCGTCCTTGCCCTGCTCGAAGATCAGCCCCATCTCGGCTTCGAGGCGGGTCTCGCCGGCGTACTCGGCGTGCGAGAACGAGCGGAGGGGCACCGGATCGCTCTCGATGACGAACGCGCGGCCCGCGCGGCGGCCCGTGAAGCGGTAGCGGTAGGAGCGGCCGGGAATCACGGCGAGTAGGCCGTTCGGGCCCGAGCCGTCCCAGTCGAGCCGCTCCTGCAGCATGCCGATCCCGTCGGTCTTCCAGACGATCTCCCCGGTGTCCTCGAGCACTTCGAACGCCCATTCGTCGTAGACGGCGACGATGTTCGCGGGCGAGAGCGCGAGGAACGGAGGCTCCGGGAACGGACGCGAGAAGCGCGCGACGTCGCCGCCGGCGCGGATGCGCTCCGCGGCCGGCGCGCGCGCGCCGCGGCCGAGCGAGAGCGAGCGCAGGACCTCGTCGATCACGGGCTTCGAGGCGGACGGCGGCGCGACCTGGATTCCCGTGGCAGCCGCCCGCGCCTTGATCGTGATGTCCTCCGAGATCGCCGATTTGCTTTCGGCGGCGCCGGCGAGAGCGGAGAGCAGCAGCAGGACGGCGATCATTTGCGCGGCGGCTCGGTCGCGAGGGCGATCTGCCCCGCGCCGGCGGACTTGGCCGCCGCGATCAGCCGCTGGACGGTTCGGTACTGCGTCGTCTTGTCGGCGCGGATGAGGACGATCGCGCCCTTCTTGCGGTCGATCTCGCGCCGGAGGTCGTCGGCGAGCGAGTCCCACGACGTCGCGGCGGCGCGCACCGAGAGGGAGCCGTCCTTGGCGTGCGTGACCGCGATCGTGAGCTCCTGATTCGGCGGCGCGGACGCGGGCGGGAGGTCGACGGGCAAAGTCGGATACGCGAGCAGGGGCGCGGTGACGAAGAGGATCACGAGCAGCACGAGCGAGATGTCGATGACCGGGATGATGTTCACCTCGGTCACGGGCTCCGGCTCCGGCGTGCCCGCGCGCATCCGGAGCAGCGCGTACTTGGCCATCAGCGCGCCTCCGGGTCGGCGATCTGGACGAGCGCGGCCGTCCCGCCGGCGTTCGTCACGGCCTCGAGCGCGGAGACGACGGAGCCGTGCTCGCTCTCGAGCTCGGGCGAGACGAAGACCTTCTTGTCGTCGCGCGAGACGAGGAGCGGCTTGAGGAACGCCCCGAGCTCCGCGGCCGAGGCGAAGAGGCGGCCGTCAACGACGAGGCCCTGCATGGTCACGCCGACGACGAGGACCTTCTCCGGCTCTCGCATCGTGACGACCTCGACGCGCGTCGGGTACGCGGGCTGGGACTTCGCGGCCGCCGCCTGCACGCGCAGCATGGACTGCGCGGCCATCGGCGAGAGCACGAGGAGGATGATCAGCAGGACGAGAGAGACGTCGGCCAAGGGCACGACGTTGACGTCCGAGATCGGCGCCGGTTCTTCGTCCTTATGGAACGGGCTTCCCGCCATGGTTCCTCAGGAGGTGGGACAGCTCGAGCACCCACAGGTCGGCGGTGTTGAGGCGGTGCCGGGCGGTCAGGGTGAAGTAGTTGTAGAACAAGGCGGCGACGACGGCGAGGCCGATGCCGAACGCGGTGGCGACGAGCGCCTCGGAGATGCCCGCCGCGACGACGGCCGGACCTCCGGCGCCCGCGGCCGCGAGGTCGTGGAACGCGCGCATGATTCCGAGCACGGTTCCCATCAGGCCGATCAGCGGCGAGATGAAGCTCGCGGTGCCGAACACGCCGACGCGGCGGTTGAGGCCGAGGCTCAGCCGCTGCCGGTAGAACTGGAATCCCTCGACGAGCTTCTCCGTCTCGGCCGTGTCGAGCGCCAGCAGCGAGGCGAGCGCCTCGCCCATCAAGGTGCTGTCGCGCCGCGCGATCGCGAGCGCGCCGCCCTTGTCCCCCGCCTCGAGCCGGTCGCGCACGCGCTCCCAAAGGGCGGTCGGCAGCTTTTGGACGACCCAGAACGAGTAGAGGCGCTCGAGCGCCTGGGCGATCACGACCATGGACAGCACGAGCAGGATCGGCATCGCGATGCTGATCTTCAGCATCTCGGTAAAGGTCATGGGTGCCATGGCGGCGTAGTATAGCCTTGGGGCCGAAAAGCCGCAAGCCCGCCTTAATAAAACCGTCTTTTGCCGGCGCAGAGCCCCCAAGCGCGGCGACTGACGGCGAAATACCGGCCGTCTCCGCCATGTTGCGAATGGAAATGCGACGGTCTTTTCTCGTCTTGCGGAGAGGCTTCGCGAGCCGTTCCGCGGCAGGGTCGATGATCACTACATAAATACGATTCGCCGCGGCTGAAAGTTCCATGCCCAGGGGTACTTCGACCTCTGACGGTTCGTTGCATTAGAAGAACACCGACCGCGGTGTTCTTTCAGAAGAACGAACCGATGGAGGTGGTGGTTCCCCCGGCGGGCCTATTGGTCCCGGCGGGCGGGTCGGAAGACCCCTGACGTCGACCCCGTTTCGCGGCATCCTTAAGACATGATCAGAGCCCTCCTCGCCGCCGCCGTGATCCTGTGCGCTTTCCCCGTCCGCGCTCAAGTCGGCCGCGCGCCCGCGATCGATCCGGACCGGCCGGCGATCGAGAAAGACGAGCCGAGCTGCGTGGGCGATCGCGGAGGCTTCAAGCCGATCACCGATAAGGCCGTCGCCGTGCAGGAGTATTGGCAGGCGCGCCGCAAGGTGAAGATGTCGACGATGATCGCGGGCACCGCGATGCTCTTCAATCTGCTCACGCAGAATCAAAACGCGATGGCGCGCAACGTCCAGGATCACGAGGTCGTGCGGTCCGAGATGTTCCGCGCGAAGGCGCGGGCCGAGGCGCTCGACGCGCTGAAGGTGACGGGCGACGACCTCGACGGCGAGATCGAGATCAAGCTCAAGAAGGGCGTCGACTACGTGATCGAGCCCTAGCGGCCGATCAGGGACTTGTCGCCGCTGAGCGCCTCGAGGCGCTTGCGGGCCGTCTCCCAGGACTGGCTTCCCCGCTCAGCGTTGCGCAGCACGTCGCCGTAGAGCGGCGCCGCCTCGCGGGGCTTGTCCTCGAGCTCGAGCATCAGCCCCAGACGCAGCAGCGCCGACAGCCGCGACGCGTCGCCGCGCGGCGAGAACGAGCGCAGCTTCCCGTAGGCCGCCTTCGCCTCCGCCGGCTTCTTTCGCTTCTCCTGGATGCGGCCCGTCGCGTACAGCGACTTCGCCTTCTCGTCGGGGCCGGTCGCGTGCGCGTAAGCGGCCAGGGCGCCGGCCTCGTCGAAGCGCTCCTCGCGGATGCGCGCGGCTTGAAACCAGGCCCAGGACGCCTTCGGGTGCGCCGGGAACTTGCCGGCGAACGCGGCCCACGCCTTGTCGGCCTCGCGCGCGCCAGCGGACTTCGACAGCGCGAGCGCGCGGTTGTACGCGGCGTCCGCCGCGTCGGCGCCTTTCCCCCCGACCCGCGCGTAGGCGGCCGCCGCGCCGGCGGCGTCGCCCGCGTCGTAGAGCATCGCGCCCAGGCTCATCGCGGCGTCCGAGGCGCGCGGGTGCTTCGGATGGCTCGAGAGATATTTGCGGTAGGCCCCCGCGGCGTCGTCGGTCCGGCCGAGCTGGCGGAGGGCCTCCGCGCGATAGTAGCGCGCGTCGCCGAGATTCGCGGCGTGCGGGTTGTCCTCGATGTGGCGCTTGAACAGCTCCTCCGCGGCGGACCAGTCGCCGCGCTTGTAGGCGCGCGCCGCGAGATCCCAGCGGATGCGCGCGGCGAGCGGATGCTCGGGATACTTCGCGACGAGAGCGGGCAGCTCCGGGTCGTTGTTGTCGGCCTGCCACGTCGACACGAGCAGCAGGCCCTCGACCTCCTTCGTCTTGCGTCCGGGCGCGGCGCCCTCGAGCCAGCGCTTGTAGAGCGGCACGGCGTCGGCCCAGCGCTTCTTGTTGTAGTGGACCTGCGCCATCAGGAGCAGCGCCTCGCGGTCGGCGTCCTGAGCCTCGGATGATCTCGCCATGTCGCGGTAGTGGCTGAGCGCGCGGTCGGATTTGCCCTGCTCGGTGTAGAGCTGGCCCAGCTGCAGGTGCGCGTCGGCGGCGTACGCGGAGGCGGAGTGCGCCTCGGCGAGGGATTCGAACGCGGCGATGGCGTCGTCGACGCGGTCGAGGCGCTTGAGCGAAAGGCCGCGCTGGTAGAGCGCCTGCGCGCGCAGCGGGCTCTGCGGGAAGCGGGCCGCGAAGTCGGCGTAGGCGCGCTCCGCCTCGGCGTGCCTGCGCGCCCGCGCGAGCAGGTGAGCGCCGGAAAGCGCGGCCGATTCCCGCAGCTCGACGAGCCCCCAGCGGGACGCTTCCTTCTCCGCGCGCTTGAGCGCGTCGCTCGCGCGGTCGGGCTTGCCGCGGCGGTCCCAGTCGGCTGCGATCGCGGCGAGCGCGTACGCCTTGACCGGCGACTCCTGGCCCGAAGCCGAGACCGCGCGGTAGTGCTCGGCGGCGTCCTCGCGCCGCCCGACGCGATCCTCCGCGGCCGCTCGCCAGACCTGCGCGAGCGCGAGCCAGCGGTCGGACGTCGAGGACGGGTCGACGGCGGGCACGAACTTGAGCGCGGCGTCGTCGAGACCGAGCGTCGCGAGCGCCGCGCCGATCAGGTGGATCGCCTTGCCGCGCAGCTCCGGGTCGCGGCTCTCCGCGAGCGGCTTGAGAAACCGGACGGCGCGCGCGGCCTCGCCGCGGCGCAGGTGGAGCGCGCCCGCCGCGAGGTCGACTTCGGGAATCTCGGGACGCGTCGGATACTTGCGGCGGAAGTCGTAGGCCTCGGCGAGCGCGGCCTCCGCGCGGCCCTCGTCGATCGCGGCGCGCAGGCGGCCGAGCGCCTCCTCGGGCGAGGACGACGGCATCGCGGGCACGAACGGCTCGTCGGCCTCGGCCGGCGCGGCGTTGACGCGGTTGTCCGGGAGGGCCGTCAAAAGGTTGCGGGCCTTGGCGGCCCACTCCGTGTCGGGGTAGCGCTGGATCAGGATCTCGAGCTGCCGCCGCGACTCGGAGTACTGGCCTTTCGCGAGCGCGATCTCGGCGCTGCGGTAGTGGCTTTGCGCCGCGATGTCGCCGCGAGCGCCCTTCGCCTTCATGCCGAGGTCGAGCGTGCGCTGGTAGGAGCGCTCGGCCGCGCCCAAGTCGCCGTGCGCCAGCTGCAGCTCGCCCATGACGGCCTGAGCCTCCATGTTCATGGAGTTCCAGCCCTCGCGCGACGGGGAATCCTCGGGCTTGGTTCTGGGGCTCTCTTTGGCCAGTCCCGGCAGCGCCAGGAATAGGAGGACGACCTTGATCACACGTCCAGTGTAGGGCCGGCCCCCGGCCTTGTCAACGCCCGCGCGTTAA
>CAYVFO010000010.1:0-33196 GCA_964450975.1 uncultured Elusimicrobia bacterium
GCTCGACGCAGGCCTGGAGCATCTCGTGGCCCGCGGCCTTCACGCGCGCCGTCTCGGCCAGGTCGCGCTCGTCGTAGGCGATGTTCGGGTGGATGTTGCCGTCGCCCGCGTGGAAGAGCAGGTAGGACTTCACGCCGTGCTTGGCGCTGATCTCCTGAATCCGGCGGACGACGTCGGGCAGCTTGTCGCGCGGGACGACGCCGTCCTCGACGAGCACGTTGGGCGCCAGGCGCGCGAGCGCGGCGTAGGCGCCGCGCCGGCCCTCCCAGAGGCGCTCGCGCTCGGCGGGATCGGCCGCGGTCCGCACGGCGGAGGCCTGATTGGCCATGCAGAGCTTTTCGACGGTCTCGGAGTCGCGCGCGCAGGCCCCGCGATCGCCGTCGACCTCGATGAGGAGGACGGCGGGGTCCTTCGGGTAGCCGAGGCTGCGGCCCACCTCGACGGACTCGACCGTCGCGCGGTCCATCGCCTCGAGGCAGCGGGGCACGACGCCCGACGCGACGATCGCCGACACGCAGGCGATCGCGGCGTCGATCGAGGGAAAGCCCGCGAGCAAGGTGCGGGTCTCCTCGGGCAGCGGCGTGAGCTTGACCCAGAGCTTCGTGAGGACGCCGAGCGTGCCCTCCGCGCCGATGAGCAGGCTCAGAAGCTCGGGGCCGCCGTCCTCGAGCGAGAACTTGGCGAGCGTCCCGTCCGGCATGACGGCCTCGGCGGCGAGCACGTGGTTGGTCGTCGTGCCGTACTTGAGGCAGCGCGGGCCTCCGGCGTTCTCGGCGGCGTTGCCGCCGATCGTCGACACGCGGAAGCTCGCGGGGTCGGGCGCGTAGAAGAGGCCGACCTTCTCGGCCTCCTTCTGGAGCTCGAGATTGACGCAGCCGGGCTCGACGCAGGCCGTTCTCCCCGCCGCGTCGAGCGAGAGCACGCGGTTGAGGCGCGCGAGCGAGATGACGAGGCCGCCGCGCAGCGCGATGCAGCCGCCGGAGAGGTTCGTGCCCGCGCCGCGCGCGACGAACGGGACCTTGTTCGCGGCGCACCACGCGACCGCCTTCCGGACCTCGTCCGCGGACTTCGCGAGGAGCACGGCGTCGGGACGCGCGCGGTCGAGGGCGCCGTCGTAGGAGTAGACCGCGAGCTCGGCCGCGGACGTCAGCAGCGAGCCCGGGGAGACGAGCGCGCCGAGCTCGGTGAGCGCGGCCATGCGGCTACTTTGGCGGGGCCGGCGGCTGCGGAGGCGCGGGCGGGGCCGGCGCGGGCGAGACCTGGCGCACGAGCGTCGGCGCGGGGGCCGCGGCCTCGCCGCCCGACTTCGGGATCGGCAGCTTGAAGTAGAAGAAGGAGCCGACGCCGAGCTCGGACTCGATGCCCATGTCGCCGCCGTGCATCTGCACGATCTCGCGCGAGATCTTCAGGCCGAGGCCGAAGCCGGCCTTGCGCATGTTCTGCGCCTCTTTCGTCTGGAAGAAGCGCTCCCAGACCCGGGGCAGGTCTTCCTTGCTGATGCCGATGCCGGTGTCGCGCACGCCGACGATGACCCAGTCGGGCTGGAGGGTGACCTCGATCGAGACCTTTCCTCCCTCCTTCGTGTACTGGATCGCGTTCGTCGAGAGGTTCTGCACGACCTGGCCCAGGCGGTTCGGGTCGCCCTGCAGCGGCGGGATCGCCGGCGGGAGGTTGAGCGAGAACTGGATCTGCTTGCGCTGCGCGACGACGTCCACGCGCGACTTGACCTCGTTGACGACGGAGGCGAGATCCATCGCGCCGATCTCGACGCGCAGCTTGCCGGACTCGATCGCGGCGAGGTCGACGAGGTCGGAGATCAGCAGGTTGAGCGTCTTGGCCGCGTTGTGGATGTGCGAGGCGCACTTGAGCTCGTCGGGACGCTCCTTGAGGCGCATGCCGAGGACTTCCGAGTACCCGAGGATGGCCGTGAGCGGGTTCTTGACGTCGTGCGCGACCGTGGCGAAGAACTTGGTCTGGAAGCCGTTGACCTGCGCGAGCTTCTGCGCGGAGAGCTGGACTTCGGTGAGCAGGCGCTTGTTTTCCAGGATCAGGAACCGGCGCTCCAGCGCGCGCTCGATGGACAGCGCGAGGCGCGAGACGTCGATCGGCTTGAGGATCGCGTCGTCGAGGCCGAGCTCGACCGCGCGGCTGACGCCCTTGAGCGCGTCCTGGGCCGGGAACTGGTCGATCATGAGGACGATGCGCAGGTCCTTGTCCTTCTCGCGCAGCGCGAGCGCGAGCTTGGCGCCCGCGAGCCGCGTCGCCTCGAGCGCGCTGCCGCCGATCGCGGCGAGATGGAACGGCT
Organism: uncultured Elusimicrobia bacterium; assembly: GCA_964450975.1. Lineage (GTDB taxonomy): Bacteria > Elusimicrobiota > Elusimicrobia > UBA1565 > UBA9628 > GWA2-66-18. Next base: position 2,306 of record CAYVFO010000010.1, read on the forward strand.
TCTTCGCCATGAGGCGCTGGGCTTCCTCGCCGTCCGTCGTCGTCTGCACGTCGTAGCCGATCGCGAGCAGCGCCTCGGAGAGGCGCGAGAGCGTCGGGACGTCGTTGTCGACGAGCAGCAGGCGCTCCTTCTCGCGCGGGCCCGACCGCGCGGTCTCGAGGCCGTCGGTCAGGATCTCGGCGATGCGCACCGCGCCGTCGCGGGGCACGACTGCGGGCGAGCCGGCCTTGACCGCGGCGGTCGCCGCGCGGATCGGGTCGACGGTCGTGACGGCGTAGCAGACCGCGTTGGGCATCGCGGCGCGGACCTTGAGGTCGAGCTGGGCGGCCTCGGCCCAGGACGCGGTGAAGCGCACGACGGCGACCTTGCCGAGGACGGCCTGCGACTCGGCCGGCGTGTCCTCTTTTCCGGCGAGCTTGTCCCAGAAGCCGGCGGCCTTCGGCGGCTTGGTCTTCGTGCGCTGCTCGTCGGCGAGGCGGGCCTGCTCGGCGAGCATCTCGACGATGCCGACGGGCGCCTCCATCTGGATGAAGGCGACGCCGGCCTGGCGCAGCGCGTTCTGGATGCCCTGCGTGATGAAGAGGGTCTGCTCGGCGAGGAAGACGACGGGGACCTCGACGGCGCGGACCTGGTCGAGGAAGCCCTTCGGCAGCGGCCACGTCAGGCGCCGCAGCGGCGCGGGCTGAGCCGGCGAGTTCTGCGTCGCGGGCTCGAGCATGAACAGCGCGAAGCCGCCGCGCTCCTTCTGCAGGCGCGCGAGGCGCTCGCGGTCCGGCGGCGCGACCTTCGCGGCGTCGAGCACGACGGCCGAGAACGCCTCCGTTCCGAGGCGCGTCGCGGCGTCGGCGGCGTTGGCCGCGACGACGAGCTCGAACTCGCGCCCGACCATGGACGGAGTCATCTCCGTCGCGAGCGCGGCGTCGCCGATCAGCAGGACGCGTCCTTTGGGGTTCACGCTGCGGCCGCCTCCGCGGGGACGAGCTTCGCGGTGAAGTGCGCGCGCCGCGGCGACGCTGACACGAGGCGCAGCGGGCGGATCGTCTTCGCGCGCTTGGCGACGGACGCGACGACCTCGATGAGGAAGTCCACGTGGCTCTGCGTGTACACGCGGCGCGGGATCGCCATCCGCACGAGCTCCATGCGGGCGGGCTTGAACTGCCCGTTCTCCCGCCGGCCGAACATCAAGGAGCCGATCTCGACGGTGCGCACGCCGGCGGTCAGGTACAGCTCGCACGCGAGCGCCTGAGCGGGGTACCCCGACGGCGGGATGTGCGGCAGGAGGCGCGTGGCGTCGATGTAGACCGCGTGGCCGCCGGGCGGCTCGACGATGGGCACGCCGGCTTTGCGCAGGCCGTCGCCCAGGTACTCGATCGAGCGGATGCGGTACTCGAGGTAGTGCTCGTCGAGCACCTCGCGCAGGCCGGTCGCCAGCGCCTCGAGATCGCGGCCCGCGAGGCCGCCGTACGTCGGGAAGCCCTCGCCCAGGATCAGGTTCTCCCGCGCGGCGGCGGTCAGCGTCTCGTCGTTGAGCGCGAGGAAGCCGCCGATGTTGACGAACGCATCCTTCTTCGCGCTCATCCAGCAGCCGTCGGCGTAGGAGAACATCTCGCGGACGATCTCGCGCACGGGACGCGTCGCGTAGCCGGCCTCGCGGCGCTTGATGAACCACGCGTTCTCCGCGAAGCGCGCAATGTCGAGGAACAGCGGGATCTTGTAGTGGCGCGCGATCTCGGCGGCGCCGCGCAGGTTGCCCATCGAGACGGGCTGGCCGCCGAGCGAGTTGTTCGTCAACGTCATGACGATCATCGAGATCTTGTCGCGGCCCAGCGTCCGCGCCTTCTCCTCGAGCGCGCGCAGGTCGACGTCGCCCTTGAACGGGCCGGGAGTCGCGAAGTCGAGAGCCTCGGGGATCGGCAGGTCGATCGCCTCCGCGCCGGAGGCCTCGACGTTGGCGCGCGTCGTGTCGAAGTGGGAGTTGGAGAGGACGACCTTGCCCGGGCCGCCGGCCACCGAGAAAAGAACCCTTTCGGCGGCCCTCCCTTGATGAACCGGCAGGACGTGCTTGAGGCCCGTGAGCTCGCGGACCGTCTTCTCGAGCGTGTAGAAGCTGCGAGCGCCCGCGTACGACTCGTCGCCGCGCATGATCGACGCCCACTGCTCGGCGGACATCGCCGAGGTGCCGGAGTCGGTCAGCAGGTCGATGAGGACCTTGTCGGCGGGGATCGAGAAGAGGTTCCAGTCGGCGTCGCGCAGGGCCCGCTCGCGCTCCGCGTACGTCGTGAACCCGAGCGGCTCCACGCTCTTGATCTTGAAAGGCTCGATGATCGTCTTCCAGCCGTTTTCCATCAGTTGGTCTCGGAGCCCGGGTGGTACTCGCAGTCCTTGCAGCGGCAGAGCTTGCGCAGCATCTCGAAGGAGTAGATGCCCGTGCCGTGCCCGTCGGAGAAGCTGAAGGTCAGCGCGTAGTGGCCGACGACGTCCGCGCGCGAGGCCCCGAGGTCCTCGGGAACGGCGCCCGGGTCGAGGAGCTGCTCGCCGGTCCACTCGTCCTTGCACATCGCGCAGGGGCAGTTGCGGCGCAGGTGGGCGAAGGGGAGCTCGGTCTCGTGGCCGTCGTCCCAGACGATCCGCAGGCGGGCGTCCTCGACCTTCTCGATGGAGCGGGGAGTGAAGTTGAGCATAGGTGCTCTTCTGAAATTTTATTATATCATCTCCTCACTATTAAAGGAGAGCCCATGATTTCCGCCGCCGCCGTCCTGCTGGCCGCCCTTCCCGCCGTCGCCGCCGTCCCCCCGGACCGCGAGATCGTGCGCGTCAACGGCACGCCGATCCGCCAGTCCGAGGTGCTCGACCGGCTTTGGAAGCGCTACGGCCCGCAGACGGTCGAGGAGATGGTCGACGAGCTCCTCATGCGCCAGGCCGCCGTCGCCTCGAAGATCTCCGCCGACGAGAAGGAAGTCGACCGCCGCTTCGCCCGCCTCCAGGCCCAGTTCGGCTCGCGCGAGCTCCTCGTCAGCCAGCTCGAGCAGGCCGGCACGACGATCGCCAAGGTCAAGGAGGACCTCGCCGAGGAGATCGTCCGCGAGCGCCTCATCGTCGCGTCCAAGGGCATCAAGATCGACGAAGCGGAGCTCAAGAAGGCGTTCGACGCCAACGCCGACAAGCTCGGCAAGCCCGAGTCCGCGCACCTGCGCCACATCCTCGTGAAGACCGAGGCCGAGGCGGACGATTTGGCCGGAAAGATCAAGGGCGGCGCCGACTTCCAGACGCTCGCGCGCGACAAGTCCATGGCGGCGAGCGGCAAGGCGGCGGGCGGAGACTACGGCTTCGTCTCGCGCGGCATGCTGCCCCCCGAGATCGAAGAGGTCGCCTTCTCGCTGAAGCCCGGCGAGCTCAAGACGTTCGCCGGCCCGCGCGGCTGGCACATCCTGCAGGTGATCGCGAAGAAGCCCGGCACCGCGGCGGTTTTCGCCGAGGTCAAGGACGACCTGCGCGAGATGCTGCTCGCCGAGAAGATCAAGGAGGCCGCGCCGTCCTACCTCCTCGACCTCCGGCGCAAGGCCGACGTCAAGACGCCCGGCGCCCCCGCGCCCGCCCCGGCCAAGAAGCCTTAACTTAGGCCATCCGGCCCCGTGCCTCCATGGGCCCTTTGCCTATAGGGAAACGGGCCCTACGCCCCTGAGAGGGCGCGCCCGGTCCTGGTACACTGGTTGCGATGCGCCGAATGCGGCGAGCCCTGCTCGCCCTCATCGTCGCCGCACCCGGGCCGACGTGGGCCCAGACCGTCGCCCCCGCCGCGGGGCGCGCCGTCGTTCCCGTGGTCGCGCCCGTCGGGAATTCGCTCGGCTCCGCCGGCTCCTTCGCCCCCTCGATCGCCCCCGGCGCGCTCGCCCCCACTCTCTCGGCCCCGTCGCTGACGCCCGGCGCTCCCGCTCTCCTCCCGACGCTCGGCGCCGCGTCGCAGCCCGTGCCCGTGCTGCCCGCCGCGATCATCCCGGCCGCCGCCGTCCCGGCGAAGGCGCTCGCGACGGGGATCAAGGCCGCGGCCTCGACCCCGGATAAACCGGGCGTCCCGGACTGGGCGCCGAAGACCGCTCTCGAGGGCCTCAAGACCGAGATTCCCGACGCCAAGCCGGAGGAGATCGACCTCGACGGCGGCAAGGAGCACGCCGCGCAGTCCTTCGAGGCGAAGATCGGCCTCAAGGCCGTGCTCGCGAGCGTCTCCGACGCGGTCATCGGCTTCACCGAGGGCGCGTTCCACCATCTCGCCCGCGTCAAGACGCCCCCGCCGGAGAGCACGGGCGACGACGGCGGCGGCCCGACGACGCCGCGCAACGTCGAGTTCAACGGCAAAGTATTCCCCTCCGTCGCCTTCCGCCCGAACGAGCCCGTCGAGGCCCGCATCATCGAGGCGATCGAGACCTCGCGCGAGTCGATCAAGATCGCGCTCTACGAGTTCACCTCGCGAGGAATCCTCAAGGCTCTTCTCGCCGCGCGCAAGCGCGGCGTCAAGCTCGAGGTCATCCTTTGCGACACCTCGGTCAACCCGCGCAACGAGCCCGACGCGGACTACGAGCGCTACCGCAGCGAGCAGATCTGGGCGCTGATCCGAAACGGCGTCGACGTCACCGTTCTCGGCAGCCCCTCGAAATACGGCATCAACCATCACAAGTTCGCCGTCTTCGACGGGAAGATGGCCGAGTTCGGCTCGTACAACTGGACCTACACGTCCGAGAAGAACCACTACGAGAACGTCGTCTTCACCGCCGAGGCCGACCGCGTCGCCGCGTACGAGGCGGCGTGGGCCCACATGCGCGCGCTGTCCGTCTCGGTCGCCGAGTCCGCCGGCAGGCAGTGGACGCTCGACATCCCGGCGCCCCCGTCGGATCTCGCGCGCGGAATCTCCTTCAACGGCGTCAAGCTGCCCAAGTGGGTGTTCAACCCGGGCGACCTCTTCGAGGACTCGATCGCGGAGGCGATCGACGCCTCGCGCGTCTCCGTCGACGTCGCCGCTTTCGTGATCACCTCCCGCAAGATCATCGACGCGCTCGAGCGCGCGGTCAAGCGGGGCGTCCAAGTCCGCCTCGTCGCCGACAAGAGCCAGACAGAGCACGAGCACGTGAAGATCTTCCTCGGATGGATTCAGCGCCGGGGCGTCCAGGTCCGCGTCCTCGGCGGGCCGAACGGCGAGGAGAGCGACTTCCCCCTCGCCGAGAAGATGCACAACAAGTACTTCATCTTCGACGGCAAGCTCGTCGAGACGGGCTCCGGCAACGCCAGCAAGAACGCGGCCGTCTCGAACTTCGAGAACGCCAACTTCCTCGACGACGCGTCCGACGTCGCGGCCTTCGTCAAGACTTTCCAGCACATGTTCGACGTCGCGGAGTCCGCCCCGGCCTACCCCGAGGGCGAGATTCCCACCGACGCCCAGATGCGCGAGACCGCCCTCCAGCCGCGCGGCCCGCCTCCGCCCGCCAAGCCGGGACCGGAAGCGCTGCCCGCGGCGCGCCGGATCGCCTTCAACGGCGTCGACTTCCCGGTCAGCGCGATCCGCCCCAATGAGCCCGTCGAGCCGGAGCTCATCAAGGCGATCGACTCCGCCCGCAAGACCCTCAAGCTCGCGCTCTACGAGCTGAACATGACTTCGATCTGGGACGCGCTGCAGCGCGCCAAAGCGCGGGGTGTCAAGATCGAGATCGTGCTCGACCGCAGCCACGTGTACACGACCGGCTACGAGGACGACGGCACGCCGCGCAAGCCGAAGCAGATGATCGTCGACCTGCTCAAGGACGGCTATTTCGACATCATGATCCTCAAGGGCCGCCTCGGCGGCATCATGCACAACAAGTTCATCATCGTCGACGAGGGCCTCGCCCAGTTCGGCTCCTACAACTACACGAAGCAGTCCGAGGACGATCACTGGGAGAACGTGTTCTTCACGATCGAGGAGCGCCGCGTGAGCGGCTACCTGCGCTACTTCGACTACATGCGCGGACACCCCGACGCCGAGGAGCCCGACCTCGACAAGCTCGACGAGCTGCTCGCGCGCACCGAGGCCTGGACCGACGCGATGGACGCGGCGTGGGACAAGGAGCACCCGCGCGCGCTCGCCGCGGACGACGTCGACGCCGAAGCGGCCGGCCGCCGCAAGAAGCCCCTCCCGCCCGATCCCCCGCAGGAGACCGAGACCCCGATCAAGCTCAACGAGACGAGCTACCCGATCCAGATGTTCTCTCCGAACTCCGGCATCGAGACCGCGCTGATCGCCGCGATCGAGGACTCGGTCAAGACGATCGAGATCGCGATGTTCAGCTTCTTCTCCAAGCCGATCGCCGAGGCCCTGTTGCGCGCCAAGGAGCGCGGCGTCGCGGTCCGCATCGTCATGGACAAGAGCCAGACCGGAACGTCGAAGCTCGACGAGTGGTTCGCCTGGCACGGCTTCGACTTGCGCCTGCTGCGCGGTCCGGACAACACGCGCGACCCGCGCTACCAGAAGATGCACAACAAGTTCGCCATCTTCGACGGGAAGGTCCTCTCGAGCGGCTCGTTCAACTACTCGACGCGCGCCGAGACGCTGAGCTTCGAGAACGTGAACTTCTTCGACGAGGCCGACGAGATCGCGCGCTTCGCTATGTCCTTCGAGCAGATGTTCCTGCGCGGCCTCGCGCCGAAGCCGCCCCGACGCGAGCCGAAGTTCGTGACCCCCGCGTCCGACACGCCCGACTCCTGATCTAGAGGACGGGCTGCAGCGGCAGCAGGCCGAGCAGCAGCAGCTTCAGGCGCTTGCCGAGCGGCTGGCCCGCGTCCCCCTCGCCGGACGCCGCGTCCCAGGAGTTCTCCGGGAGCATGTCGCGCTCGATCGCGGCCTCGATGCGCGCCGCGAGCGCGGGCGAGCGCGCGAAAACGCCGACCTCGGTGTTGAGGTTCGCCGAGCGCGGATCGAGGTTGAACGTCCCGACGAAGGCGAGCTCGCCGTCGACGACGGCGGTCTTCGCGTGGATCGCGAACACCGGAGGCTTCGTCCCGAAGCTCGCGTGCCGCTCGAGGACCTCGCGGTAGACGGCGGGGTGCGCCTTGAACTCGTAGACCTTCACGCCGGAGGCGAGCAGCTTCGCGCGGATCCGGCGGTAGCCGCTGTAGGCGGCGAGATTGTCGGTCGACGCGAAGGAGTTCGTGACGATGCGGACCTCGACTCGCTTGGCGAGCTCGGCGAAGAAGCGCAGGCCCTCGTCCGAGAGCACGAGGTACGGCGACTGGATCACGACGCGCTTTCCGGCGCCCGCGACCGCGGCGCGCAGCGCTTCGGTGGAGCGCCCGCCGCCGCCGAGCGCGCGTCCCTCGTTCTTGCCGGGCAGGTCGCCGACGAAGGAGGCCTCCTTCGTCCAGACGAGCTCCTTGAGCAGTGCGTCGAAGCGGATGGGCAGGCGATCGAGCGCGGCGCGCACGCCGGGCTCGACGTTCGCCGGGTCGCTGGCGTAGGCGTGGAGCGTCGCCCACGCGGCCCGCAGGTCCTCGCTCGACGGCTCGGGCCCCTTGAGGAGGCCGGCGACCGGGACGGAGAGCGGGCTCGCCCAGAACCTCTCGAAGTGCGCGTCTGCCTCGGCGGCGACGGGGCCCATGAGCAGCAGGTCGCGGTCGCGGAAGTTGTAGGCGGCGTCGTAGTCGTAGTACTCGTCGGCGACGTTGCGCCCGCCGACGATGCCCACCGCGCCGTCGACGAGGAACACCTTGTCGTGCATGCGCTGGTTCGCGTCGCGGAAGCCCGTCGCGAGGTTCCACAGCCGCCGCGGCGTCGAGACGCCGACGCGGTGCTTCGGGTTGTAGACGCGGATCTCGACGTTCGCGTGCGCGTCGAGCGCCGCGAGGTCGGAGGAGCCGGCGTCGAGCAGGAAGTCGTCGACGAGCACGCGCACCTTGGCGCCGCGCTCCGCCGCCGACAGCAGCGCCTCGGCCGCGAGCACGCCCACGTTGTCGGCGCTCCAGATGAAGTACTGGACGTCGATCGACTTGCGGGCCTGGCGGCTCAGGTACGCGCGCGCGAGCAAAGACTCCTCGCCCTTCTCGAGCGAATAGAGCCCGCTCTGCCCTCGATGCGAGGAAAGCAGGCGGCCGAACGCGGGCCAGAATCGAGGGTCCGGCCCCTCGGCGGCGGAGGCCGGGAGCGCCAGGACGGCGAGCAGCAGGAGAGCCTTCACGGCCCGGAGGTTAGCAGATTTTAGGGCCAGGGACGCTTGGGAGGACGGCTGACGCGGATGTCCTGCCCGCGCGTGCGCGACGACTCGAGGATGCGCGGAGTCTCCGACTGCCCCGGGCGGGCGCGGCGCCCGCGACGCGCGGGACGGCGGGCCTTCTTGGGGCCGCGCCTTTCCTCTCTATAGCGGAACTGCTCGGATCTCGTGGCCATGTCGGCGTCCTCCTCTCCCGCCCAGTATAGCTCCGGGGGGCGTAGCGGGCGCGTAAACTTCGGATGTGTTAAAATGGCCCATGACCCGCTCGTTCATCCTCGCCGCCCTGCTCGCCGCTCCCGCCGCCCGGGCCGAGGACGCCGCCAAGGTCTACGCCGACTGGTGGGCCGCGCGGATGGCTCTCTCCCCGCTCACCGCGACGTTCACCGGCGTCCCCGGCCACGACGACAAGCTCGACGACATCGGCCCCGCCGGCCGGGCCGCGCGCAAGGCGGCGCTCGAGGCCTCGCTCAAGCGCGTGCGCGCCTTGGACCGCAAGAAGCTCGGCGCCGAGGACAAGCTTTCGGCCGACGTGCTCCGCTGGACCCTCGAGACCGAGCTCGCGATCCTGGCTTTGCCCTTCCACGAGCTCGCGGTCGACCACATGGACGGAGGCCAGGCCTGGATCCCGACCGTCGTCCAGATCGCCCAGCCGATGAAGGACGCCGACGACGCCGCGCGGCTCGAGAAGCGCCTTCGCGCGGTGCCGGATTACTTCCTGCGCCTGCGCGAGAACCTCGCGGCCGGCCTGCGCTCCGGCCGCGTCTCCGCGCGCGTTCCCGCCGAGAAGCTCCTGCGCCAGCTCGAGGAGCTCTCGGTCTCCCCGTTCGAGAAGTCGCCGTACGACGAGGCCGCCGGACGCCTGCCCGAGACGCTGCGCGCCGAGTGGCGCCCGAAGCTCGAGAAGGCCGTCGACGAGGCCGTCCGCCCCGCGCTCAAGGATCTCGCGGCGTTCCTCAAGTCCGACTACCTGCCGAAGACGCGGACCGAGAACATCGGCCTCGGCGGCGTCCCCGGCGGCAAGGCGATGTACCGGCAGATGATCCGCCTGCACACGACGCTCGACAAGTCCCCCGACGAGCTCCACGACATCGGCCTCTCCGAGCTCGCCGGAATCCGCGAGGAGATGACGCAGGTCGCGCGCCGCGCGGGCAAGGCCGGCGACGTCGAGACCTTCCTCGAGGCGACCCGCGAGGACCCCAAGAATTTCTTCTCGACGCGCGACGAGCTCAAGACGGCCGCCGACGCCCTGATCGCCAAGATCAGGACGAAGCTCCCCGACTGGTTCGGGACGATGCCGAAGACCGAGCTCGTCGTGAAGGCGGTCGAGGAGTACAAGGAGAAGAACGAGGGCGCCGCGTTCTACTTCCAGCCGCCGACCGACCTCTCGCGCCCCGGCGTCTACTACATCAACACCTACAAGCCCGAGACGCGCTCGCGCCTGTCGATGACCTCGCTCGCGCTGCACGAGGCGCTGCCCGGCCACCACTTCCAGATCGCGCTCGCGCTCGAGAACCGCGCGCTGCCCGACTTCCGCCGCAACGGCGACTTCACCGCCTACGTCGAGGGCTGGGCGCTCTACACCGAGCGGCTCGGCGACGAGATGGGGCTCTACGAGGACGATCTCTCCCGCCTCGGCATGCTCTCCGACCAGGCGCTGCGCGCGTCCAGGCTCGTCGTGGACACCGGCCTGCACGCGAAGGGCTGGACCCGCGAGAAGGCGATCGCGTTCATGAAGGCGAACACGCCGATGTCCCAGGGCGAGATCGAGGCCGAAGTCGACCGCTACACGGTCTGGCCCGGCCAGGCGCTCGCCTACAAGACCGGCCAGCGCGAGATCGCGGCCCTGCGCGAGGAAGTGCGCGCGCGCACGGGACGCCGCTTCGACGTGAAGGCGTTCCACGACGCCGTGCTCCGCCACGGCCCGCTGCCGCTGCCGGTCCTGCGCGAGTCGGTCCTCGAGGCGTTCCCCGCGAAATGAGCCCCCTCGCGGCCCTCGTCGTCGACTGGGGCATCACCGCCCTCTGGCCGCTGATCGGCGCCTACGGCATGGCGCACTGGTCGGGCTCGCTGTTCGCGACCGCCGGGCTCGTCGTCGGACTCGTCGCGATGTCGCCGTGGCTGCTCGCGAAGGGGCGCCTGAAGATCGTCTTCTCGCGCGAGGCCGCGCCGTCCTTGGCGATGATGGGCCTGTGCTCGGGCCTCGCGACCGTGATCTACATCTCCGCGCTCGCGCACACGACGCCGGCCAACGCCGCGATCGTCGCGCAGATCGAGGTGATCTACTCGGCGGCGCTCACCGCGTGGCTTCTGGGCGAGCGCCCGAGCCTCAAGCTCGCGCTCGCCGCCGCGCTCGTGATGAGCGGCACGGGCCTCGTGATGCTGCACGACCTCTCCTCGCCGCGCTGGCGCGGCGACCTCATGATCCTCTGCACGCCGTGGCTCTACCAGCTCTCGCACATCTTCGCCAAGCGCCTGCCGAGGGGCATGGACGCGGTCACGCTCTCGGGCGGCCGCGTGCTCTACGGCATCCTGACGATGCTCCCGGTCTGCGCGTGGTCGCTCGCCAACGGCGGGCGCTGGTCGCTCGAGCCCGCGGGCCTCTGGCCTTTGATCCTGCAGGGCCTGCTGATGTCGTCCCTCAACTTCGTGCTCTGGTACGTCGCGATCCGCGGCATGGAGCTCTCGAAGGCGACGACGTTCATGCTCTCCTACCCCGCTCTGACGCTCGTGTTCTCCTGGCTGCTCGGCCGCGACGCGATCCACGGCAACCAGGTCGCGGGCCTCGCGTGCTCCTTCGCGGGCGCGGTCTGGACGGCGAAGCTCACGCGCGAGGCGGCGAAGCGGCCCGAGCCGGTCCGCGAGCCGGCGGAGGCGGCGGCCTGATGGACCAGAAAGCGGTCCCCTTCAAGCGGACGGTCTTCGTGTGCACCAACGCGCGCGAGGGCGGCCGCGTCGCGTGCGGCAACCCCGGTCGCGGCGGCCTCGAGCTGTGCGAGGCGCTCAAGCACGCCGTCAAAGAGAAAGGGCTCAAAGGCAAAGTGCGGATCGCCCGTTCGGGCTGCCTCGACTTGTGCGAGCAGGGCCCGAACGCGTTCGTCTACCCCGGCGGCGAGTGGCTGTCGGGGCTGACGCAGCAGGACGTCCCGAAGATCGTCGAAGGCCTCGAGAAATGACCCGCGCCGCCCTCCTCCTGCTCCTGGCCGCCCCGGCGGCGGCGGCGCCGCTCACTCCGGCCGACGCGATGCGCCTCGCCGTCGAGCGCTCCCCCGCCGCGGCCGCCGCGCGCGCCCGGCGCGACGCCGCGGCGCTCGAGGAGCCGCTGCTCCTCTCGAACCTCGACCCGAAGGTCCTCGGCTCCTACCGCTACGAGGACGACCGCTCGCCGCGAACCGCCCCCGCGTTCCAGGGCACCCGCTCGCGCCTCGAGCGCTGGGAGACCGGCTTCTCGCAGACGACTCTGCTGGGCACCGAAGCGAAGGTCGTCTGGCGCGGCGAGCGGCTCGTCAATCCGTCGGCGTTCCGCCCGGTCGATCCGACGGTCGACTCGCGCATGGCGCTCGAGCTCCGGCAGCGCCTGCTCCGGTACTTCTGGGGCCGTCCCGACGTCGCGCGGCGCTCGCGCGCCCGCGCGTCCACCGCCGCCGCCGAGTCCGACTGGGTCCTCGCTCGCTCCGGCGCCGCGGCCGCGGCCGCCTCCGCCGTCGTCGAGCTCGCGGCCGCCCAGCGCCTGCTCGCGATCCGCGAGGAGGCGGTGTCGGACGCGCGCCTCCTGCTCAAGCGCACCGAGGAGAAGAGCCGCTACGGCACCGCGGAAGCCTCCGACAAGCTCCAGGCCCAGGCCGCGCTCGAGTCCGCCGAGACGGAGCTCGTCCTCGCGCTGTCGGCGCGCGAGCGCGCGCGGCACGCGCTGTCCTCCGCCGTGCGCGACGAGGGTCCCGCGTCGGCGCTCGAGGCCTCGACTTCCGCCGCCGCCGGGCTCCCGTCCGAGGCCGCTCTGCCCGCCGACGAAGGCGCCGCCCTCGCCGCGCGCCCGGACGTGGCGGCCTCGCGCCAGCGGCGCGAGTCGCTCCGCTGGGCGGCGCGCGTCGCGAAGCTCGACACTTTGCCCGACCTGTCCGTGGACGCGTCCTACGCGCTCGCGGGCCTCGACTCCTCCTGGAAGGGCGCGTGGAACGACATGCGGAGCTGGCGCCATCCCGTCGCGGCCGTCGGCGCGAGCGTCTCGATCCCGCTGACGTTCCGCCAGGAGCGGCTGACGCGCCGCCAGGCCGCCCTCGCTCTCGCCGCCGCCGAAGCGGAGACGACCGCGGTCGAGACCGAGGCGCTGCGCGCCTGGCGCGACGCCAGGGAGCTCCTCTCGATCGCGCGCCGCCGCCGCGCGGCCGCGCTCCGGCTCTCCGAGATCGAGTCGGCCAAGCTCAAGGCCGGCGAGTCCGACTTCCGCAGCGGCCGCGCGACGACCGACCTGCTCGTGCGCTTCCAGCAGGACCTGCGGCGCGCCAAGGCCGAGCTCGTCCGCGCCGAGGCCGACGAGGCCCTCGCGCTCGTCGAGCTCGCGCGGCAGGCCGGGCTCGCGGGGGCGCCGTGATCGAATTCTTCCTCCGCCGCCCCGTCCTCTCGAACCTGATCACGCTCGTCCTCTGCGTCGTCGGCGGCTACCACTTCCTCCACTCGCGCCGCGAGGCGTTCCCCGACATCAAGTTCGACATGGTCCTCATCCAGACGCCCTACCCGGGCGCCTCGCCCGAGGAGGTCGAGACCCTCGTCACGCGCAAGATCGAGGACCAGGTGCGCGGCGTCTCCGGCGTCGACCGCGCCGAGAGCTGGTCGCTCGAGAACCTCTCGGTCGTCCTCCTGCGCCTCGACGAGGAGCTCACTCAGCGCGAGAAGGACAAGGCCGTCACCGATCTCTATCAGGCCGCTCAGCGCGTCGAGGACCTGCCCGACCTCGCGGACAAGCCGATCGTCCAGGAGCTCACCGCCGACCGCCCGCTGATCACGATGTCGGTCTCCGGCGGGACCGACGACGACCGCGACCGCTTCGCCGAGGAGCTCAAGGACATCATCGAGGAGGTCGACGGCGTCTCGCGCGTGACCTTCAAGGGCGACCGCGAGCGCGAGGTCCTCGTCGAAGCCGACCGCGACGCGCTCGCGCGCCACCGCCTGACGATGGGCGAGCTCGCGGCCGCGATCCGCGGCCGCAACGTGGACCGCTCCGCCGGCTCGACGTGGGCCGGGCCGCTCGAGAACTGGGTGCGCGTGCGCGGCGCGGTGTACACCGCGGAGGAGGTCGGCCAGGTCGTCGTGCGCGGCAACGAGGCGCGCGAGAACGTGCGCGTGCGCGACCTCGCGCGCGTCTCCGAAGGCTTCGCCGAGGGCGCGCTGCGGACGCGCGCGAGGGGCAAGCCCGCGATCGAGCTCCACATCAGCAAGCACAAGTCCGCGGACGTCATCGTGCTCACCGAGAAGATCATGAAGCTGCGCGCGGAGCAGGAGCCGCGCGCGGCCGCGAAGGGCATGGAGCTGTCGCTCTCCAACGACATCAGCTTCTTCGTCAAGCGCCGCCTCAAGGTCATGACGGGCAACATGCTCCAGGGCGGCGTCCTGATCCTCGCCGCGCTGTTCTTGTTCCTCGACTGGCGCCTGGCCGCCGTCGCCGCGTGGGGCGTGCCGATCTCCTTCGCGACCGCGCTCGTGTTCGCCGTGCCGCTCGGGTTCACGTTCAACCTGATGACCTTGCTCGCGTTCATCATCGTCCTCGGCATGCTCGACGACGACTCGGTCGTCGTCGCCGAGAACATCTACCGCCACCTCGAGATGGGCAAGAAGCCCTTCGACGCCGCGGTCGACGGCACGCGCGAGGTGATGTGGCCCGTGCTCGGCTCGGTCCTCGTCTCGTCGTGCGCGTTCCTCCCGTTCGCGATGATGGGCGGCATCATGGGCAAGTTCATGTTCATGGTGCCGGTCGTCGTCGTCATGTGCTTCCTCGCGAGCCTCTTCGAAGCCTTCTTCATCCTCCCCGGCCACGTGCTCGAGCTGCTGCCGTTCGGCCGCCCCGTCGAGGACAAGGCCCCGGAGAGCCGCTGGTACAAGGCGGTCGTCGACCGGTACCGCGCCTCCATCACCTGGGTGATCTCGCATCGCGGCAAGTTCGCGCTGCTGCTGCTCGCCTTCCTCGTCTTCACCGCCGGCGTCGCGTACTGGCGCCTGAAGTTCGTCCTCTTCCCCGGCGGCCTCGTCGACCAGTTCCTCGTCCAGGTCGAGATGCCGGCCGGCACGAACCTCGACGAGACGCAGAAGGCGATCGAGCACGTCGAGAAGTTCGCCGGCGCGCTGCCGAAGGACGAGCTCGACGTGATGACCGCCGTCGTCGGCCAGAAGGGGCAGGAGGACCAGGAGCGCCTCGGCACCCATTACGGCCAGGTCCGCCTGTTCCTGACGCCCGAGGAGAACCGCAAGCGCAAGACGGCGGAGATCGTCGCCGACCTTCGCGCGAAGATCGGCATGCCGCCGGGCGCCAAGGACATCTCCTTCGACGAGCAGACGCCCGGCCCGCCCGTCGGCGAGGCGATCATGGTCCGGGCGCGCGGCCGCGATCCAGAGGTCAACCGCAAGATCGCCCTCGAGATCAAGGACTACCTGCGCTCCATCAAGGGTGTCGCCGACATCCGCGACTCGCTCGAGGACGGCAAGTGGCAGTGGCGCGTCGTCCCCAACGAGCGCGAGGCCGCGTTCGCCGGCGTCGACGCCGAGAGCATCGCGCGCGACCTCTTCTACGCGGTCGACGGCATCAAGGTCTCGCGCATCCAGCGCCCGGACGAGGAGGTCGAGATCCGCCTGCGCCTGCGGCCCGACCAGCGCGACTCGAAGGAGGACCTGCTCGGCCTCGACGCGCTCAATCCGCGCGGCCAGGCGATCCGTCTCTCGCGCGTGGCGCGCATCGAGGAGACGCGCGGCGCTCCGTTCCTCCCGCGCTACAACTACAAGCCCGCGGTGACGGTGACCGCCGACGTCGACGAGAGCGTGATCACCTCGCGCGAGGCGAACACGCTCGTGCGCAAGAAGTTCGAGGACATCCCCTCGCGCTACCCCGGCTACGAGCTCATCTACGGCGGCGAGGAGGAGGAGACCGCGAAGTCCATGCGCTCGCTGTTCCGCTCCTTCGGCGTCGCGCTGCTGCTCGACTTCGTGATTCTCGCGGTGCTCTTCGGCTCCTACGTCCAGCCGTTCATCATCCTCCTGACGATCCCCATCGGCCTGCTCGGCGTCGTCTACGCTCTCATCGTCCACGGCCAGCCCGCCTCGTTCATGGCGATGCTCGGCGTCATCGCGATGACCGGCGTCGTCGTCAACAACGCGATCGTGCTCGTGAGCTTCATCAACGACAAGCGCGCGGAAGGCATGCCCGTCGAGCAGGCGGCGATCGAGGCGGGCGCCGGCCGCCTCCGGCCGATGTGGGCGAGCTCGATCACGACCTTGCTCGGCCTGTTCCCGACCGCCTACGGCTTCGGCGGCTACGAGCCCTTCGTCGCGCCGATGGCCCTCGCGCTCGCGTGGGGCCTGACGTTCGCGATGCCCATGACGATCTTCCTCATCCCGGCGGCCTACGTCACGGTCGACGGCTGGCTGTGCTGGCTGCGCGCGCGCTGGGAACGGCTGCGCGGCCGCCCCTCCTGACGGCCTGGACGGTTTTCCTCTCCCCTGATATACTGCGCGCGTGAGCGTCACCCGCGCCGCTTTGCTCCTGCTCCCCGCCCTGCTCGCCGCCGCCGCCGGCGCGCAGCAGTTCCAGCAGCAGGGCCGCCGACGGGGCCCTCCCCCGTCGGCGCTCGAGAACTGCCGCGGCAAGGAGGAAGGAGCCGCCTGCGTCTTCGACGGGCCGATGGGCGAGGAGACCGGGCAGTGCTTCCAGGTGCGCGAGGGCATGGCCTGCGTTCCCGAGCACGCGCCGCGGCCGCCGAAGATGGGCCAGCGTCCGCAAGCCGGGCCCCCCGAGGCTCACCAGGGCGGGACCGAGGCGGCGCTCAACCCGCGCGGCTTCCCCCCCGATCCCGACGACCGCCCCGTGCAGCCTCTCCGCGAGATGCCCCAGCTCGGCGAAGCCCGCCTCGCGGAGACGCGCCTCAAGGAGGCCGCCGCCCAGCTCGACGCCGCGAGCGCCCGGCTCGACGCGGCCCGGGCCTTGTCCGAGCCCGCGCCCGCCGCGCTCGCGCCGCTGCCCGCGGCCGTCGCGCCCGCTCTGCTCCCGGAGGCCGCGGAGCCGCCCAAGGACCGCTCGTTCCCGCTCGGCGCCGCGCTCGGCGCGTTCGGCTGCGTCGCCGGCCTGCTCGCGCTCTGGAAGGCCAACTCCTCCCCGGCGACGCAGCCCGTCAGCGCCCCTGTCGCGCCGCCGCCCGCCGCGGCGCCCGCTCCCGAGCCCGTTCGCGCTCCGCCGGAGTCCGTGCGCACCGTCGTCGCGGACGCGTCGCCCAAGCTCCCGACGACCGACATCGGCCGGCTCGTCGGCCGCGACTACGTGATCCGCCGCGAGCTCGGCGCCGGCGGCATGGGCGTCGTCTACGAGGCGATGGACGTCAAGCTCGACCGCAAGGTCGCCTTGAAGAAGATGCGCTCCGAGATCGGCCAGACGGCGCGCTCGCGCGAGCGCTTCCTCGAAGAGGCGCGCATGGTCGCCAAGCTCCAGCACCCGAACGTCGTCGCGATCCACGCCGTCATCGAAGAGGAGAAGGACGTCTTCCTCGTCTTCGAGCACGTCGACGGCGAGACGCTCGACGACCTGCTCGCGCGCGAGAAGCGCCTCCCGTGGGAGAAGCTCGCGAGCATCTTCCAGGGCGTGGCGTCCGCGGTCGACTACGCGCACGAGATGCGCGTCATCCACCGCGACCTCAAGCCCGCGAACATCATGATCGACCGCCACGGCCGCGCGAAGGTCATGGACTTCGGCATCGCGCACCAGGCGAAGCTCACGATCTCCCAGATGACGATGGCCGAGGCGTACGGCACGCTCGCCTACATGCCGCCCGAGCAGGAGCTGGGCCAGGCCGTGCGCGAGTCGGACGTCTACGCGTTCGCCGCGGTCGCCTACGAGTCGATGATCGGCTCGCTCCCGTTCCCGGGCCCGAACTTCCATCTCCAGAAGCAGTCGATGTCCTTCACGCGCCCGAGCGGAACGTTCCCCCCGCTCTCCGGCCGCCTCGATCCCGTCTTCGAGCGCGCGTTCCAGGTCGAGCCGAAGAAGCGCTATCCCACGACGAGCGAGTTCGCGCTCGCGCTCCAGGGCGCGGCCGGAGCCTAGGGCCCCTCGGCCGGCGAGTCAGGCTCCTTGTCCCGCCGCTCTCCGGTCCCCGCCTGCCGCGGCGTCCCATACGTGCTCCCGCCCCCTTCGTCGCCCTCCGTCGGAGGACGCTTCGGCTCCTTGCGCTTGACCTTCGGTTTCTTAGCCATACCCTCAGGGTAGCCGCCGGCGGCGCGGCGCTCCATGGACGGGTCGAGCCGCTTTGATGACTAAGGGCGCGGGGCTTTGTAGAGCGCGTTGCCGTTCTTACGCAGCCAGCGGCGGTGCGTGCGGTGGCCCGGGCACAGGCGCTCGACGAGTTCCCAGAAGCGGCGCGAGTGGTTCATCTGCGCGCGGTGGGCGAGCTCGTGGACGACGAGGTAGTCGAGAACGGCGGGCGGCGCCATCGTCAGGCGCCAGTTGAAGTTCAGGTTGCCGTCCGGCGTGCAGCTCCCCCAGAGCGTGCGCTGGTCTTTGACGGACACGCGGTTGAAGGTCACGCCGAGGAACGGCGCGTAGAACTCGCAGCGGGAGCGGAAGAGCGCGACGAGCTCTTCCTCGGGCACGGCGGCTTTCAAGGGATCGGAATCCTTGACGGCGGGAACGAGCGCATCCGAAGGCACGGCGATTGCCGGGGAGGGTAACGGCAACGGAGTAGCGGCCTTCGGCCGCGTTCTCGGCGCGACGAACAAATCGGGGAGTTCCGACCGGAGGTCGGACAAGAAAGAACGGATCTCACCGACGAGCGAGGACGGCATGAGGGATATTATATGATGGCGCGAGTGGCCGTGAGCGAATTCCCCAACATCGAAGACAAGCTCCAGGACCTGGAGCGGAAATTCCAAGAGTCGGCGCGCGAGATCCGCGAGCTGCGCGAGCTTCTGCCCCGCGCCGCCAAGCGCGAGATCGCCGAGATCAAAGACGAGTGGCACGGCATCCACTACAAGTGGTGGATCGGCACGCTCGCGGGCGTCCTCGCGATGTTCTGCCTGAGCTACGCGCTCTACACCAAGCTCGGCTGGGTCGCCGACCAGCGCGCTTTGCCCGTCGGCAACGACTGGCTGCTGCGGCGCCTCCCCCTCGTGAACACCTTGCCGATCCTGTCGTGGGGCTGGTTCGCGCTGCACATCTACGCCTGCGGCGCCGCGATCGCGTATTACCCGCGCCGCATCCCGTTCCTCGTCTACCTGCTGACGGTGTACATGGTCGTGCGCACGGCGTTCGTGTTCCTCTCGCCGATCGGCGCGCCCGCGGGCATGGTGGACATGCGCCTGCACGACGCGATCTTCTCGCGCATCTTGGGCACCTGGACGTTCATGAACGAGTTCGTGTTCTCCGGCCACACGGCGATCCCGTTCATGTTCTTCCTGTTCTTCAAGTCGCCGGGTCTCAAGCGCCTGATGCTGACGGGCTCGCTCGTCATGGCGGTCGGCGTCCTGCTCTCGCGCAACCACTACACCGTGGACGTGATCGCCGCGTTCTTCACGTCGTACTCGGTGTACGCGCTCTCGCGCGCGTCCTACAAGGCGTACCTCGAGCCGCTCTTTAAGACGACTTCGGTTTAGCGGCCTTCGGCCGCATCAGGAAGGACAGGATCAGCGCGCCGGCCGCGAGCGCGTAGAACGCGGGCAAGCCCCAGCGCAGGCCGAGACCCTCCATCGTGTTGGCCCAGAAGTGGGCGACGATCGGGATCATCAGGAAGCCGGAGCGCTTGTACATCCACGCGAACACCACGCCGAGCGCCGCCCGGGCGGTGAAGCTCGCCCACGTGAACGCGTAGGCGCCGCCCATGCCGGCCGCCGTCGCGGCGTCGGCCAAGCCGAGCCAGGCGAGCGCCGCGCCCCAGTCGATGTAGTGCACGCCGGAGAAGATCAGGCCGGAGACGATCGCCGCCGTCCAGAACGCCTTCTTGACGCTCATGCCCCATTTGTCGAGCTTGTCGTTCATCGTCTTGTAGAGGCCGCGGCGGAAGACGTACTCCTCGAGCAGGGCGACGATGACGAAGTTGTAGAGGACGAGATCGACGCCGCCGGTGAGCATCTTGGCGAGGATTTCAGGAGCGGGTTCGTTGGCCTGCGGCATGAAGGAGTTGATCGCCCAGTAGATCAGGTCGCCGAAGGCGTAAATGACGAGGCCCCAAAGCAGGCCCGCGGAGAGCACGCGCATCGGAGACTTCGGCCGCTGGCCCGCTTCGGGCGCCTTCCACCACGCGCCGATCTCGGCGAGCTTGAGGCCCGGAGCCTTGAAGTACACGGCGACGAGCACGAGCGCCAGCACGCCGAGCCCGCCCAGGAAAGGCGGCAGGCCGACGAGCGCCGTCGCGCCGCCGAACTTGAGCCAAGCGCCGAGGCGCGCGGCCTCGAGCGAGAAGATCGTGAGAATCGAGCGCAGCGCGAGCGGCGCCACGAAAGACCGGGACTTGGCCGCGGTCCAGATGGCGCCCGCCTCGAGCGCGAGCGTGGCCGCGATCACCATCGGCGAGGCCGTCAAGGTGAGCAGCGTCCCGGCGGCGAGCGCGAGGGCGGCGGCTCCGCCGAGCCACGGCGCGGCCTTGCCGGCGCCGAGCTTGGCGGCGAGCTTCTCCACGCCGAAGTACAAGGCGATGCCCGCCGCCTGCGCGGCGAGCGCCATCGGCACGAAGCTCATCAAATAGGTCGAGAAAGGGATGATCGCGATCGCGGCTTCCGTGGCGCCCGTCGTCGCGATGGTCGCCGCGCCGCCGATTCCCGTCAGAGCGGTGAAGCCTTTCGCGAGCGCGGCCCCGCCGAGCATCAAGAGCAGCGACGGCCCCATCCAGTACAGGCCGGTGCGCAGGCCGCCGAACAGCCAGTCGCGGAACGACGACCATGAGCTTCCGCCGACGCGCGTCTCGAAGGACTTCTGCGCCTCCGCGCTGTCGCGCGCGGCCGCCCACATCCCGCGGAACGAGGAGAACGAGCCGCCTTCCTTGGCCGGCGGGCCGCGCGGAACGTCGGGCGCCGAACCGGGCGCGCGCACGAAGCGCGACGCGGCGGCGAGTCCGAGGCCGGCCCAGGCGATCCCGCCTTTGGCGGCGACGAGCGCGGCGGGCAGGAGAGCGGGCAGCATCTGCGCCGCGAGCGCGGCCGCGATCAGGACCGCGCCGAAGACGAGCAGCGGCTTGGCGAAGGCGGCGGCGCGCGAAGGCTTGGGCGCTTCGGGCGCCGGAACGGTCGGCTTATCGGAGGCGGAGGGAGCGGAGAGCGGCTTGGCGAGCGCCGTGAGCTCGACGTTCGAGGCGATCTCGGGCGCGGAGACCTCCTCGGCCTCGCGGTCCGGGCCCCAGGAGGCGACGGTCTCGGAAACGAGCCGCTCCGCCTGAGCGGAAGCCGTCTCCTTCTCATCGGCCTTCTGAACCGTCGCGGCGGTCTTCGCCTTGACGGCGGCGACGGCGCGGACCGGCTTGAGCGAGACGGCTTTGACGACGGCGGGCGTCTCGGCGGCCTTGAGCCCGTTCAGGACGGGAACGAGCGTCAGCGCCGGGATCGACGCCGTGAGCGAGATCGACGGAACGGCGCCGTCGAGCGAGGGCGCCGAGAGCGTCGGAATCGTGAGCGACGGCGCGCCGATGGGCAGGACCGTCGCGCGAGGAACGGCCATCGCGCGCGTCTGCGCCTGGGCGAGCGTGGGCCCGAGGACGAGCCAAACCGACAGGAATGCGGCCAACGGCTTCACGTCTTAAAGGATACCCGGCCCATCAATTACAAACCTGAGCCTTCGGTCCCGAGCGCTCCTGGCGAAAGGCCCACCAGTTTTGGGCCTCCTGGCGAAAGAGTGATTTTCCCTCTACAATTCGTGAATCAACACCAATCGGTCTTAGTACGCGACTCGCCAAAAAAATTACAAGTTAGAGCTCAATATGATTAATCTTGACGACTTGTTGGCGCGCATTGGAGATCGCAAGCAAGAGAATCGGGATTGGCCGTTATACGAAAAGCAGGGATTCGGTCATTTTTCCGATCGACTTCAGACCCGGCAGCCGAATAAGACGTTCGCTGTTATCGGGATTCCGGACCGATCGGCAATCTCTGATTTTGCACCGCCTCGTCTAGTAGCCCTGTCACGATTCCGCGCTCCGTTTTCAGCCATTTGGGAGTTGTCTTGGATTCTCGCTCCTACGGTTGTTTCCACGGGAATAGTTCCCACTATCCTTCCGATCGAGAGCAGTGCGTTAAAGGGAATGACCTGGGATGGATCTTTAATTCGGGAATTCCGAACTCATGGCTTTTTGCTCTATCGTAAAAATGGAACGAAGCATGACTGAAGCGCAGGCGTATATTGAGGTTGCCGAGAGGGCTCTATTAGCAGCAGAGGGCGCTTTGCTGAAGGGGATTCAAGAGAAAGCCGCTTTTCTCGGCTATCATGCATTCGAATCGACTGGAGGAGCGTTTTGCAAGAGTCGGGGGATGCAGTACCCGCGTGGGCATCATGGAAAGATAAATGCGTTCAATGCGGCGGCGAGGTTGGAACGTTATCGCAATCTTGTAGCGGCGCTCGCGACCGCATACGGAAGCCTTCGGAATCTCGTTTTATACCCGCTTCCACTACAAAACGGGCAGGTTCAGAGACCCCGAAATGTAATCACCGTAGCTCAGGTCCGCCGATTCCTTGGAATGACGACTAGCCTCGTCGCCAAGGTAAAGCCGAATGTCTGAGGTAAGTGATGGTGCCCCACTGCTCATTCATGGCAATTGGCGTGAGAATTCATCCGCCGAACTCGCACAGGTGCGAGTCCTGTGGATAACTTCAGTCGACTGACTCCAGCGTCAGTCAATTCCTTCCAATCGTAGACAAGCCTCACTCTCCATACGATTGAAGAGGGCAAAAAGTTCCCTCCTCCTCAGAATCACACGCACCGGTGCGCGTGATTATCATGAGTAGACCCCCTTCCCCTCCTTAATGAGTCTGTAACAGGGATTCGCCACAATTCGTTCGCGCGGACCGAGACGCGTCGAACGACCATGGATATTCGCCCTCAGCCGCCCGAACCGCCCGATCAGCCCCCCGGCGGCTTCGACGCGTCCCAGGTAAACGATCTCGACACCGCGCGGCTCGCTCTGCGCTGGGCGCTCGAGCGCCTCCATCGCATGGGCGCGGAGCTCTCCGACGCCCGCGAGGAAGCGGCCAAGGCGCTCAAGACGCGCGAGGACGCGGTCCAGGAAGCGCGCGAGAAGGACGAAACCGTCAAGCGCTGGCGCGAGACCGTGCGCGCGTGGGAAGCGTCGATCGCCGACCACAAGAAGATGGAGGATCAGCTCCGCGAGGAGCTGCGGCGCGAGATCGCCCGCGAGCAGGACGCGCACGTCAAGGAAGAGGCGCTCCAGCGGCAGATGGTCATCGACGCGCTCAAGCGCGAGATCGCCGACCGCGAGTCCGTCATCGGCGGACTGCGCCGCGACTTGATCGAGGCGGTCAAGTCGGCGCGGCAGGACGCGGAGCGCGAGCTGCAGGGCGCGCTCGCGCACCAGGAAAAGGCGCTTTCGGACACGAAAGCCTCCCTCCTCGAGCGCCTCAAGATCCAGACCGAGGCGCTGCGCGCGAAGGAGAAAGACCTCGAGAGCCAGCAGCGCCTGCTCGACGAGCAGATCAAGGCCAAGGAAGCCGAGTTCCGCCGCCGCTACGAGCGCGACGTCGAAGACCTGCTCAAGCACAACCGCGAGGCGCTCGCCCGCGAGGAGCACGCGCTCGGCGAGAAGTTCGAGCAGAAGATGGCCGCCTTCGAGATCCGCCTCCGCCAGAAGGAGCAGGCGCTCGAGGACCACCGCCGCCATCTCGACGAGGAGCACGCCAAGCGCCAGGCCGCGCTCGACCGGACTTATCAGCACAAGAACGAGCAGGAGTGGGGCCGGCTGCAGGAGCGCCTCGAGGCCGAGCGCCGCTTCCTCGAAGAGCACTACCGCGAGAAGGAGGCCAAGCTCGACGAGTCGCTCCAGGAGCGCAACAAGGCCGTCCTCGCCCACTACGAGAAGCAGGAGGCCGAGCTCGTCTCGCAGTATCAGAAGCTGCAGGACGCGCTCGTGCTCAAGGAGAAGGACGTCTGGAAGGCCCAGCAGAAGCGCATCGAGGACATCCTGTCCAAGAGCCGCGCCGAGCTCGCCGGCCAGCGTCAGGAGATGGAGCAGGACTACGCGCAGCGCGAGGCGGCCCTCAACGACCGCCTGCGCGAGATGGAAGGCGCGTATCAGAAGAAGGAAGAGGAGATCTTCCGCCGCCAGCAGGAGCTCCAGGACCACTACCGCCAGAAAGAAGAGGAGCTCGGACGCCGCTTCCTCCAGATGCAGGCCGAGTGGACCGAGCGCGAGAAGCAGCAGTGGGAGGCCCACCAGGCCAAGCTGCGCGACTCGCTCAACGTCTCGCGCCAGCGCCTCGAGGAGGAGCGCCGCGAGCTCGAGGCCCGCTACCGCGTCAAGGAAGAGGAGCTCGCCTCCGCCCGCTCCGCCGACGTGCAGGCGATGGAGAAGCAGCGCGCCGAGCTCGAGGGCGAGTTCGCGCGCCGCCAGGCCGAGCTCGACGCGTCGTTCTCCGGCCGCTGGGCCGAGCGCGAGAAGCGCCTCCAGCAGGAGCACCGCGACTCCCTCGAGCGCGCCCGGTCGGAGTTCGGCGAGCAGATCGCCGCCGAGCGCCGCATCATGGAGGGCGCCGCCGCCAAGCGCGAGGAGGAGCTGTCCCTCTCCTTCATGGCCCGCGAGGGCGAGATGCGCCGCGTGCTCGCCGCCGAGCAGGCTAGATGGAAGAAGGCCCACGACGAGGCCGCGGAGACCCTGCGCCGCGAGCTGCTCGACGAGGCCATCAAGCAGGAGAACCAGCACGAGGCCCAGCACGAGGCGAAGCTCGCCGCGCTCGAGGAGCAGTTCCGCAAGCGCGTCGCCGAGGAGCTCAAGCGCCAGGAGGCCAAGATGGCCGCCCAGCTGCGCGAGGCCGAGGGCCGGGCGCGCGCCGAGCGCGTCCAGGCCGCCGACGCCGCGAAGGCGGAGCTCGACGGCCGCCGCGCCGCGCTCGACGAGGAGCGCGAGGCCCTGCGCCGCCAGGCCGCCGAGACGCAGACCCGCCTCGAGGCCGCGTTCGCCGAGAAGGAGCGCTCGCTGCGCGACGCCGCGTTCGCCCGCGAGGCGCAGATCAAGGGCGAGGCCGCCGCGCAGGAAGAGCGCTACCGGAAGGCCTACGAGGAGGCGGTCGCGCGCGAGCGCGCCGCCCTCGAGGAGCGCCACGCCGCGCTCGAAGCCTCCCTCAAGGACAAGTACGTGCGCGAGCAGGCCGCCCTCCAGGCCGCCTGGACGTCGCGCGACAAGGAGTGGGCCGCGCAGCGCGAGTCCATCTTCCGCTCCGAGCGCGAGCGCCTCGAGGCCTCGTTCCGCGAGAAGGAAGCCGCCGTCGCCGCTCTCCGCCAGGAGCTCGAGCAGCGCTTCTCCCTCCGCGTCGAGGAGCTCGAGAGCCAGCAGTCCCGCAAGAACGCGAGCCTCGAGGAGGCGTGGAAGCGCCGCCAGCAGGAGCTCGACACGACGCGCCTGCAGCTCCAGATCGAGGCGCGCGACCGCGAGGCCGCCGCCCAGGCCGCCCGCGCCGAGCTCGAGGCCAAGATGCAGAAGGCCATCGACGAGCGCATGGCCGAGCTCGCGCGCGCCGAGGCCGCCCTCCAGCAACAGTGGATCCGCAAGGAGGGCGAGCTGCAGGAGGAGCTCACGCGCCGCGAGGCCGCGTGGCTCAAGTCCCAGCGCGAGCAGATCGACCGCGAGCGCAAGCAGTGGGAGGACGACCGCGACGTCGAGCTGCAGAACCGCCGCCGCGAGCTCGAGGCCGCGATCGCCAACCGCGAGAAGCTCGTCGAGGAGGCCCTGCGCGGCCGCATGAAGGAGGCCGACGCCGCCCTCATCGCCAAGGAGCGCGAGCTCATCGTCGCGTACGAGGAGCAGTCCGCGCGCGCTCGCGCCGAGCTCGAGCGCTCCCTGCGCGAGCGCGAGGAGGCGCTGCGCGCGAAGATGCGCGAGGCCGCCGAGCGCGAGTCGAACGCCCTGCGCGAGGAGTCGGAGCGCCGCGAGGCCGCGTCCGAGACGCGCCGCCGCGAGCTCGAGAAGGCGTTCACCGAGCGCCGCCAGAAGCTCGAGGACGACTTCGAGCGCCGCCGCCGCGAGCTCGAGGGCTCCGTGACGTCCGAGCGCGAGGCGCTGCTCGCCCAGCTCGAGGCGCGCGCGAAGGAAGTCGAAGCCGAGAAGGCGCGCCAGGGCTCGTGGCTCTCGCAGAAGGAAGCCGAGATCGCCGAGCGCTACCAGGAGCAGGAGCGCCGCCTCCGCCAGGACCTCAACATGGCGAAGATCGAGTACGCCGCGCAGTTCGACGACAAGGTCCGCAAGCTCGGCGAAGAGCGCGAGGCGCTGCGCAAGGACTACGAGAAGCGCCTGCGCGACCTCGAGAGCCGCCGCAAGCCCGACTAGGGCGTCGCGAAACCGTCAAAAACCCGTTGCGGCCTCGGCACCGCCATGTCCCCCCTCCCGCGCTTAAAATACCGCGGACGTCACGGAGGGATCATGGTTCGGGAATTCTGGGCGACGGACGCGGAGACGGTGGATCTTCTGAAGCTGGTCGAGGAGTGGGAGCGCGAGCGCGACTTCGCGCGCTTCGCGGACGTGTGCGGCGACGAGGACGCCTCGCTCGTCCCGCGCGAGCCGGCGGACCGCTCCTACAGGCCTCAATTCTAAAAACCCACGCAGACAACTCGGAATAAAAACCGTCACAACACCGTTACTTTCCAGTTCGCGGGCGGCTGTTACCTTATCGTCATGGGCTCGTCTCGGGCCGCCGGGCTGGTCCTTCTTGTCCCCCTCCTCGCGGAGGCCGAGCCGGCGCAGCCCGTCCTGGAGCAGGATCCCGCCTTCGCCGCCGAGCAGGCGTTTCCTCCGTACGAGCTGATCTTCGGCCCGGACGACACGCTCGACGCTCTCTCGGGTGCCTCCGCGCCGCCGCTGACCTTCGAGACGGCGTGCGCCCCGCAGCCCGATCCCGACCGCCGGCGCCGGGCGCGCGCGATCCTGCGCCTCGACGCCTCGAAACGGCCCGACAACGAGTGCCTCGCGCGCGTCGCCTACGACCTCGACGAGCGCATGCGCGCGGCCGCGGCGTTCGCGATGAGCCGCTTGGGCACGAGCGAGGCGCTGCCGCTCTTGCGGCGCCTGCTCGACGCGGACAAGAGCTGGTGGGTGCGCCACGCCGCGGCCTCCGGCCTCGGGCGCGTGCGCGATCCGGAATCGGTCGTCGCGCTGTGCCGCGCGCTGCGCTTCGATAACCGGTGGAGCGTGCGCCTGCAGGCCGCGCGCTCGCTGGGCGAGATCGGCGGCCCCGAGGCCATCCCCGCGCTCGGCGCGGCGCTCGAGGACCCGGATCTCGGCGTGCGCGCGGCGGCGACGCTCTCGCTCGGCAAGGTCGGGGGGCCCGCGGCGCTCTCGCCGCTGCGCTCCGCGCTCGCCCGCGAGCGCGACCCGTATCAGCGCCGCTTTCTCGACGACGCGGTCGCCCGCATGATGAAGGAGCCTTGAGCTACTTCTTCTTGGGGTAGAGGACGCCGAGTCGGTCCCAGGACGCGTCCGGCGTGAGCTTGTCGAAGTCCTCGGCGTCGTGCCCCCACCAGGCGAAGACCATGACGCCCTTCTCGCGGTCGGGATTGTTCGAGCAGACGTAGCCCAGCGCGCCGGACTTCGCGTAGTCGTTCCCGAAGTAGTAGACGCGCAGTTGCATGATCTTCGGCGCGTTGCGCGTCTTGCAGTAGTCGAGATCGACCATCTTCCTGGACGTCTTGATCGGGACGGACGGGAAGGGATTCTCCGTCGAGCCTTCCTCGAACATCGTGCTGGGCTCGCCCATCGCCTCGGGTCGGCCGTCGGGCCCCTTGATCCAGGTCTGCAGCTTGCCGACTTTCTTCCCGTTCACGGTCTCGACGATGAGCTTCGTCTGGCCGGGAATCTCGGGCTTTACCGCCTCTCCGGCGAGCGCGCGGGCGGCGAGGAGCAGGAAGAGCAGCGGGAGGGTTTTCTTCATGGGGGTCTCCGCGGGACCCTGTCAGTATAGGCGGTTCGCGCCCTATTTCAAGGCCTACAGGTCGGGCGCGCGGAGAAACAGCAGGCGGAATTCCGCCGTCTCGCCCCACGCGAGGCGGACGGCTTCCTGGTAGGCGCGGCCCTGCTCGGCGTACTTCGCTCGGGCCTTCGCCGCCGAGGCGGCGTCGGCCTTCTCGGACTTGTAGTCGGCGACGACGAGCTTGCCGCCCATGCGGTAGACGAGGTCGGCGGCGCCGCGCACGACGGTCGCGCCGTCGGCGTAGGCGAACGGCACCTCGCGGCCGAGGATCTCGGCCTTCGCGAGCTCCTTCGCGGCCTTCGACGCGGTAAAAACCCCGAGCACCTTGGCGGCCTCGCGCTCGGCCTCCGCCCAGCGGGGGCCCGGCGCGCGGCGCTCGAGCAGACGCCGCGCCGACGCGCAGGCCGCGGCCGCGTCGCCGCCCTTCGCGAAGTCCCAGCCCTGCAGCGCCAAGTGGCATATCTGGCCGAGCTCGGCGCCCGCGGGAGACCGCGCCTCCTCCCCGGGAGGAGCGGGCCGCTTCGGCGCTTCGGCGAGATACGCGGTCGCCGCGCGCGCGCGCGGAGCGTCCGAGCCGGCGCGCAGCGCCTCGCGCGCGGCCCACGACTTCGCGGCGGCGGCGGCGTCGACGGCGGCCGGCGCGCGCGGCGCGCGAGCGGGCTTCTTCGCGCCGGCCTCCGCGATGTCGACGGAGAGGACGGGGATCCTCCCGGCGCCGCCCCATTCCCCCGCCTTCTCGAGATGCGCCGCGAGCGAGGAGGAGTCGGGCTCGTCGCGTCCGAGCAGGTACAGCGTCTCCTTGGCGCGCGTCATCGCGACGTAGAGCAGGCGGATGGATTCCTGATGCTCCATCGTCTTCTCGCGGGCCTCGGACAGCGCCGTCGCCGGGGACTTGCTGCGGCCGACGCGGACGACGGTCGCTCCGGTCCGCCAATCCTGCCGCGCCGACGGCTTCTTGGCCGCTTTGTTCGTCTTCGCGGACAGATTGACGCCGAAGACGACGGGGAACTCGAGGCCTTTCGACTTGTGCATCGTGAGGATGCGCACCGCGTCGAGATGCTCGTCGGCGAGCGGGCTCTCGCCCTCGCGCTTGGATTTCTCCTTGGCGTCCGCGACCTGCCCGATGAACTCCTTGAGCGTCGTGCCGCGGGAATCGGAGGCCTCGGCGGCCTTGCGCTGGATCTTCACGAGGTTCGAGACGGTCTGCTGCCCGTGGTACGCCTTGGCGGCGAGCTCGATGAGCCGCGTCTCGCGGATCGCGTCGGCGACGAACTCTCCCAGCGGCTGCCGCCCGGCCCGCGCGCGCAGCGAGCGGAGCGCCTCGAACAAGCGCGACGCCGCGCGGCGCTCGTCCTCGGGCAGGACGCCGGGCGCGGGATCGCGGCGGTAGCCGAGCGCGCCGGCCCGCGCGAGCGCGAGCACGCCGTCGTCGCTGAGCGCGGCGAGCGGCGAACGCAGGAGGCCGGCGACGGCGATGCGGTCCTCCGGCGAGTCGAGCGCGCGGAGGAGATTGAGGAGGTCGTTGATCTCGCCGGCGTCGTAGAAGTCGCGCTCGATCTCGACGGCGTAGGGAATGCCCGACGAGCGGAACGCGTCGAGAAGCGCGGGAAGCGCGGTCGACGAGCGGAGGAGGATCGCGTAATCCTTGAACGGCCGCCCCGTCGAGAGGATCTTGTCGGAGACCCAGGCGGCCTCGGCCCGCCGCGTCTCCGGCGCGCCGACGCCCTTCTCGGAGGAGGTCATCGAGACGATGGCGACCGCCGGCCCGCTCGCGCCCGGCGCGGCCGCCTTCCCCGGCTGGATCGCCTTGTACGCCGGCTGGATCCCCGCCTCGGCGCGCATGATCTCCGAGAAGACTCCGTTGATCGGCTCGATCACCCCCGAGGTCGAGCGGAAGTTCGCCGTCAGATCGCACGACAGCGCGCCGCCCTCGGCGAGGCGCGACAGGAAGCCCTCGTACGCCGCGATGTCGGCTCCGCGGAAGCGGTAGATCGACTGCTTCGGGTCTCCGACGACGAAGATGCGGCCGGGCGCCGGCAGGACGTCCTTCCACGAGCGCGAGCCGCGGCCGTGCGCCTCGGACAGGTAGAGCAGGAGCTCGCCCTGCACCGGGTCGGTGTCCTGGAACTCGTCGATGAGCAAAGTCCGGTAGCGGCGCTTGAGCTCCTCGCGCGGGCGGACGTGATCGCGCAGGAGATCGCGGGCGCGCATGAGCAGGCCGTCGTGGGAGACCCAGCCGCGCCGGGCGAAATCCCGGCGGAAGCGGATCACGAACGGCAGGACGAGCGCCACGGCGCGCCGCGCGAGCGCCTCGCCGCGCGGCGACGCGGCCTCCGACAGCTCGAGCGCGGCCTTGAGGAAGTCCGCCTGGCCGCCCTCGTCCTCCCAGTTCGACGGCCATTTGGAGCCGGGCGGCTCGGGAAGCTCGGGCGCGTCGAGCGGCGGAAGCTCCGCGGCGGCGGCGTCGGCCGCCGCGCGGAGCCTGGCGGCCGCGGCGCCGACGGCCTCGAGGATCTTCCCCCGCGCCTTCGGCCGGCCGTTCGGAAGGCGCTCGAGGCGCTCGGCCATCGCGCGCAGCGCCGCCGCCGACTGCGGGTCGGGCTTGCCGACGCGCTCGAGGTCGAAACGCTCGGCCGCGAGCTCGCGGGCGAGCGCCTCGATCTCGCCCAGGTCCGCGGCCGCGAGAAGCTCGAGCCACGCGCGCTGGCGCGGAGGGCGCTCGCCGAGCTCGACGTCGAGCCACTTCGCCCACTCGGAGACGAATAGCTCCTTGAACGCGCTCTCGTCGGCGTCGACCGCGAAAGCCGGGTCGACGCCCGCCTCGACGGGATAGAGCCGGAGGATGCGCGAGCAGAACGAGTGGATCGTGCCGATCGGCGCCTTGTCGAGGTCCTCGAGCGCGGCGCGCGCGCGGGCGAGCACGTCGGCCTCGCCCGTGCCGAAGCGCTCGGACAGCTCGCCGAGCGTGCGCCGCGCGCGCTCCTCGCCGGCCGGCGAGAGGACGCCTTTCGCGAGCAGCGCCGCGAGCTCGCCGAGCCGCTCGGAGAGGCGCACCTTGATCTCGCCCGCCGCTTTCTCGGTGAACGTGAGCGCGACGACCTCCTCGACGCGCGCCGGCCGCTCGCCGGCGAGGACGAGGAACAGGATGCGGTCGGTGAGCAAAGTCGTCTTGCCGGTGCCGGCGCCCGCCTCGACGACGACGGACGCGTCGAGGGTCAGGCGCGCGCGGTCGCGGTGCTCGCGGTCGGGGGCTTCCACGCCCGTATTATACGACTAGGGGACGTAGAGCTTGGGGGGCTCGGGGGC
>CAYVFO010000011.1:0-31808 GCA_964450975.1 uncultured Elusimicrobia bacterium
CTCGACGAGAGCGACGAGTTCGGCCGCCACGAGGGGCTCGGCATCGTCCCCGGCAAGGTCGCGCGCTTCCAGGACTCGCCTTCGCGGGATTGGAAGGTCCCCCACGTCGGCTGGTCGCGGATCTCCCTCGGAGGAGAGCGCATGTATTTCGTACACTCCTATCACTGCGTCCCCGCCAAGGCCGAGCACCGGCTCGCGGAGACGGAGTACGCCGGGATCAAGTTCTGCTCCGCGCTGAAGGCGGGGCCGGTCCAGGGCTTCCAATTCCATCCGGAGAAAAGCGGGGAAAGCGGTCTATGCCTCCTGAAAGAGTGGCTGAAGAGCTAGAAGCGTACTACGGCCTTCCGAAGAAGGTCGCGTTCTGCTCGCGCTGCGTCATCTCCAACCAGCGCCCGAACTCGACGGTCGAGTACAAGCACACCGCCGACTCGAAGAAGGCCACGATCGGCCTCGACGCCGAGGGCGTCTGCGACGCGTGCCGCTTCGCCGAGAGCAAGGCCAAGACGATCGACTGGGCCGCGCGCGAGAAGGCCCTCAAGGACCTCTGCGACCGCTACCGCAAGAACGACGGCTCCTACGACTGCCTCGTCCCGGGCTCCGGCGGCAAGGACAGCTTCTACGCCGCGCACGTCCTCAAGTACAAGTACGGCATGCATCCGCTCACGGTGACGTGGGCTCCCCACATCTACACCGAGTGGGGCTGGCGCAATCAGGAGCGCTGGATCCATTCCGGCTTCGACAACTATCTCTGCACTCCGAACGGCCGGGTCCACCGCCTGCTCACGCGCATGGCCGTCGAGCGGTTGTTCCATCCGTTCCAGCCGTTCATCATCGGCCAGAAGGCGCTCGCGCCGAAGATGGCCGCGCTCTTCAACCTCAAGCTCGTCTTCTACGGCGAGAACGAGGCCGAGTACGGCAACCCCGTCGCCGACAACTCCGACGCGAAGCGCTCGTACGAATATTTCACGTCCGACGACCAGAGCAAGATCTTCCTCGGCGGCGCGTCGGTCAAGGAGCTCAAGGAGGACTACGGCGTCGTCGACAACGACCTCGAGCCCTACCTGCCCGCACACCCCGAGCAGCTTCAGAAGCTCGGCACCGAGGTCCACTACCTCGGCTACTACCTCAAGTGGCATCCGCAGTCGTGCTACTACTACGCGGTCGAGCACGGCGGCTTCGAGGCCTCTCCCGAGCGCACGCCGGGGACCTACTCGAAGTACAACTCGATCGACGACCGCATCGACGACTTCCACTACTGGACGACGTACGTGAAGTTCGGCATCGGCCGCGCGACCTACGACGCGTCGCAGGAGGTCCGCTCGAACGACATCACGCGCGAGGAGGGCGTCGCCCTCGTGAAGCGCTTCGACGGCGAGTGGCCCGCGCGCTTCGACGCCGAGATCTTCCGCTACCTCTCGATGGATCCGAAGGAGTTCCCGAAGGCCTCGCAGGGATTCAAGGACTGGAAGGTCACGAAGGAGAGCTTCCTCGCTCTCGCGGACAAGTTCCGGTCTCCCCACCTGTGGAAGAAGGAAGGCGGGGAGTGGAAGCTCCGCCACCAGGTCTCCTGAGCGCGCGTTCCGTCCTCTGGGCGGAGCGGCTCGGGGCGCTCGACGCCGCCTGGCTCTCCGCGCGGCGCCTGCTCTCCCGCGAGGAGGTGCGCTACGACGAGAACCGCGCGACTCCCGCCGGCCGCGCGCTCGGCTCCCTCGGCGGGCTGCTTCCCGCCGGCCTGACGCTCGCCGCCGCCGGACCCGACGGGCATCCGCTCAACGACGCCCGCGAGGAGCTGCTCGAGCGGGCCGTCGCGGAGCTCGACGGGCTCCCCGACCGCTCGCCGCGCGCGCGCGCCGCGTTCAAGGCGTACTTCGCCGGCAAGCTGCTCCAGCGCGCGACTTTCCTCGTCATGGCGTCCCACGCCGCCCGCGCTCTCCCCGGAGCCCGGCACCGCTTCTACCTGTCGCGTCATCCGGCCGCGGGCCTGCTCGCGGCGGCGAGCGGCCTCGAGCTCCTCCAATCGCCGTCGCCCTACGAGTCGCTGCGGCTGCTCGCGACGCCGCTCGCGCTCCTCGCGCGCGGCCTCTGGTCCGGCCTGACGGCGCCCGCGGTGCGGAACAATCTGACGGGCAAGCGGGGCGTCTGGGCCGAGTACTACCCCGACGACGTCGGCGGCTACATATCGCGCGTGTTCTGGAAGGACCGCGTCGACCGCGAGAAGCACGACGTCGTCTTCTATCTCGACCGGATCGACGTCGACTG
Source organism: uncultured Elusimicrobia bacterium (assembly GCA_964450975.1). Lineage (GTDB taxonomy): Bacteria > Elusimicrobiota > Elusimicrobia > UBA1565 > UBA9628 > GWA2-66-18. Next base: position 2,260 of record CAYVFO010000011.1, read on the forward strand.
CGATCCCGCGACCGTCGCGCGCATCGAGGCGTTCGGCATGCGCTGGATCGACGCGCGGCGCCCGTGGCGCCTCGCGGGCCTCGACGCCGACGCCGCGGGCCGCGTCCTCAAGCGCTTCACGGCGCCCGGGCCATGGTGGGCGCGCGCCTTCGACGCCCACTTCGAGGCGACGGCGTCCGTCTGGGAGGCGGCGTTCCGCCGCTGGAACGTCCGGCTGCTGAGCCAGCACCAGGAGCTCTCGTGGCTCGCCGTCGCGCAGGCGGAGGCGATGGACCGCGCGTCCGGCGCGCTCTTCGCCTTCCACTGGTCGGACTTTCCGTTCACGCGCGAGCCCACGCACCCGTCGCCCGACCACGTGTTCTTCGTCTGGGGCGTCACGAACAAGCGCTGGCTCGAGGGCAAGGGCCACGGCTGCCGCCACATCCTGCCGTCGGGACTCTGGCTGCCGGGCGGCGAGGCCGCGGCCGGCCTCAAGAAGGACCTCGGCCCCGCCGAGTTCACGCTCGCCGTGTTCGACTCCTCGTACGGCTACGACATCTTCTACTCGGCGGAGATGCTCGCCGCCTTCCTCGATCGCGTGCTCGGCGTCCTCGAGCAGCGGCCGAACTGGAAAGGGCTGTTCAAGCCGAAGAGCGCCGCCTCCTACCTCGCGCTGCCCGGCGGGCCCGCGCTCATGAAGCGTCTCGAGGCGCTCGTCGCCGCCGGCCGCGTCCGCCTGCTCGAGCGCTTCGTCTCGCCCGTCGACGCCGCGCTCGCCTGCGACCTCGCCGTCTGCTTCGGCTTCAACAGCGCCGGCGTCGCGGCCGGCGCTCGCGGGGCGCGGGCGGTCCACTGGAACGCCGCCGGCTGGACGCGCCACCCGCTGCGCTCCGACCCGTCGCAGAAGATCCTGTACGAGGACCTGGGCGCGCTCGAGGCCGCGATCGCCGCCGCGCCCGGCGACAAGACGATCGGCGACTTCTCGAAATGGCGCCGGCTCGCCGATCACTTCGGCGACCTGGGCGCCGCGGAGCGCGTCGGGCGCTGGGTGAGCGACGCGCTCGAGACCTCGGCCGACCTGGCCAGCGCGGCTTACCGCAAGCGGCACGCGATCGGCGCGGCGTTCGACGGACCCGGCGAATGGTGGAAGAGCTGACATGGCCCTGAGCGACGACGAGAAGTGGATCCTGTCGGAGAATCTCAAGCGGCAGGAGAAGCGCGAGATCGAGAGCCGCGAGAAGGGCCTGCCCGGCGAGGGCGGCGACTTCGGCGCTTATCACGCCTTGCTCAAGGGCGAGGGCGGGGACGCGGAGCAGCACGCCGTCACCGAAGGCCCCTATCTCGCCTCCTACGCGCGCCAGCTGGCGGCGCTGATCGTCGAGAGCGGCCTCGCCGGCCCCCTCTCCCTCGTCGACGTCGGCTGCGGCCCGGGCGCGCTGACCGACGCGCTGCGCGCCGCCGTCCCGGGCGGAACGGTGACGGGCGTCGACATCTCCGAGTCGGCGATCGCCTACGCGTCGAAGAGGTATCCGGCGTGCCGCTTCGAGACGGTCGCCGTCGACGAGGACACGCGCCTCGAGCCGCGCGACGTCGTCCACGCGCGCGAGTTCTACCCGTTCACGCGCACCGCCGACCCGGAGTACCACGCGAAGTACATGGCGATCCTCGCGCGCCACGTGAAGCCCGGCGGCCTGCTGATCCTCACTTTGCTCGACGCGCCGAAGAGCGTCGCGCGCAACGCCGACGCCCTCGGCCCCGGCGCCGAGCGTCTCGGCCTGCCCCCCTTCCGCCGAGTCCCCGTGGCGCACCACAAGCTCGAGTCCCGGCTGCCTCTCTTCGCCGCCCGGGCCGCCACGTCCCTGGCCCAGGCTCTCCTCGGAAAAGGCCGGGTTTTCTTCCACGTGGCGCGCCGCAACGTGCTATAATGTTCAAATCATGAACGAATTCCTCAAGGGCAATTTCAAGGTCAAGAACCCCGTCACCGAGAAGGCGCCCTCCCCCGACGCGAAGAAGGACTCCTTTAAGGAGGAGTACAAGAAGAAGGCCCTCGCCTCCGTCGGCGGCTCGATGGTGTTCGTCGAGATGGACCATCTGGCCTGGGACGGCGACGAGCCCAAGAAGCCGTAAGTGACCGTCCAAGCCACCCCCTTCGACTCCCTCGTCGACCGCATCGCCGGAATCGGCCTCGATCTGCACCGGGAGACCTTGCTCCGCCACGCGCGCGAGAACGCCCCGCTCGCGGCCAAGACGATCAAGCAGCTGCCGGCGCCCGACCCGGTCAAGAGCCGCGCGGTCATCGTCCTCAGCGCGGGTCCGAGCGTGCGGCGCACGCGCGCCATCGAGCGCCTCCTCGAGTCCGGCTATAAGGGCACCGTCGTCGCCGTTGACGGCTCCTACGCCGCGTGCCTGCGCGCGGGCCTGATTCCCGACTACGTCGTGACGCTCGACCCGCACAAGACGCGCGTCGTGCGCTGGTTCGGCGATCCGAAGTTCGCCGAGCATCTCGCCGCCGACGACTATTTCTCCCGACAGGACCTCGACGTGGCCGCGCGCGAGAACGCGCTGCGCCGCAACGAGGACGACATGAAGCTCATCGACGCGCACGCGCCCAAGACGGCCGCGATCGTCGCGTCGTCGGCGCCGAAGACCGTCGTCGACCGGATCGTCGCGGCGAAGTTCCCCGCCTACTGGTGGCACCCGCTCGTCGACGACCCGACGAAGCCCGAGAGCCTCACGCGCGCGCTGCACGCCGTGCAGCCCCTGCCCTGCCTCGCGACCGGCGGCACGGTCGGGACCGCCGCCTGGGTGTTCGCGCTGCAGATGCTCAAGCCGCAGGCGCTCGCCGTGACGGGCATGGACCTCGGCTACTACTCCGATCTCCCGCTCGACAAGACTCAGACCTATTACGAGCTGCTCGAGATGGCCGGCGGCGACCCCGAGCGCGTGAAGGACTACGTCACGACGGTCGAGTTCCCCCTGACCGGGGAGAAGTACATGACGGACCCCACCTATTTCTGGTACCGCAAGAACTTCCTGCACCTCGCCAAGCGCGCGCCGATGCGCACGCTCAACTGCACGGAGGCCGGCACCTTGTTCGGCGACAATATCGACTGCGTGAGACTCGACGATTTCCTCTCGCGCGCGGAGAAGCTCATCCATGGCTAAGATCCTGCTCATCAATCCCGTCGTGCGCGAGGAGGACGAGCCGCGCCACATCCCCTACGGCATCGCGCTGCTCGCGGCGATCGCCGTCGACCGCGGCCACCAGGTCCAGATCTACGACGCGAACGCGTGGCGCAAGGGCGACGACGTCCTCGAGTCCGCGTGCGCGGCCGACGACTGGGACCTCATCGGCATCGGCGGCCTGACGACGACCTACGGCTACTTCAAGAAGGCGTGCAGAATCGCGCGCGCCAAGTCGCCGCGCTCGCTCATCCTCGCGGGCGGCGGCCTGTTCACGTCGATGCCGCACGACATCATGAAATGGATCCCCGAGATCGACCTCGGCTGCGTCGGCGAGGCGTTCGTCTCGTTCCCCGCGCTGCTCGCGGCGATCGACCGCGGCGAGAAGGACTTCTCCCGCATCAACGGCCTCGCCGTGCGCGGCCCGAAGCGCGAGTGCGTGCTCACCCCCGTCGCGCCGACGATCCCGAACCTCGACATCCTGCCCTACCCCGCCTGGGATCTGCTGCCGATGGACATCTACTTCAAGAACAGCCAGGAGCTCTACAGCGAGGAGCTCTACACGTCCAAGCGCCGCATCGACGTCAACGGCTCGCTCGGCTGCAACCTCGTCTGCCGCTACTGCTGGCACCTCGGCACGACCGGCGACATGGTCATCGACAAGAATGCCGACGGCGTCGACGACGTCAAGTTCTCCTACGGCCGCACGATCCGCTACCACAGCCCGAAGTACATCGTCGGCATGATGAAGAAGCTCGTCGACCTCTACGACGTGGACTTCGCGTCGTTCATCGACGAGAACATGATGACGATGGACGCGTACAGCAAGCGCACCTGGATCAAGGAGCTCAGCCGCGAATGGATCGCCGCCGGCCTCCAGCCGACGTGCCGGCGCGACAAGGTCCCGCACGATTCGACGTGCCGCGGCGTCCACTTCGGCGGCACGAGCCACGCGACGCTCGCCAAGACCGACGCGCTCGAGGCGCTCTACGAGGCGGGCTGCTCGTACCTGATCTACGGCATCGAGTCCTTCGACCCGGTCATCCTCAAGAACCTGGGCAAGGCGACGACGCGCGAGTCCAACTACCAGGCGGTCGAGATCTGCGCGAAGACCGGCATCCGCCCGATCCCGAACTTCATCATCGGCTTCCCCGAGGAGAGCTTCGAGTCCATCCGCAACGACATCGAGGGCCTCGTCAAGCTCGGCATCCACGCCAAGCCGCACTTCGCGACGGCGTATCCGGGCTCCGAGTGGTACTACGCCTACAAGGACTCGATCATGGCGCAGTACGGCGGAGACCTCGAGAAATTCGTGCTCGACCTGGGCGACGCCTCGAAGATCACGGCGGTGATCTCGCACAAGTTCTCGCCCATGCAGCTGCTCGGCCTCCAGACGATCGTCCACCAGCGCGACCTGCGCCTGCTGGATCTCGCGGAGAAGCATTGGGCCACGGCCGACGAAAAGGCGAAGCCGCTCGCCGTCCCGCAGGCATCGACCAACTTCGTCCGCGAGAAGCTCAAGGCGCCGATCGAGGACGAGAAGACCGCCGTCGCGCTCGCGGGAGCGGCCAAGTGAGCGGCGAGCGCGAGCTGTCCCTGCTGTCCGCCGTCGCGGCGAGCGCGGCGTCCCAGCGCGAGCTGTCGCGCCGCGCCGGCCTGTCGCTCGGCGGCGTCAACGACGCGCTCCGGCGCCTCATCAAGCGCGGCCTCGTGCAGGCGCGCAAGACCGGCGGGCGCGGCTGCTCCTACGAGCTCACGTCGAGCGGCGCCGCCGAGCGAGCGCGCCTCTCGCGCGACACCGCAAAGCGCGCCGTGCTCGAGCTCCTGTCGGAGCCCGGGCTCCCCGCTTCCGCTAAAGACTCCGCGAGCCGCCTCATCGCGGCCCTCGAGGAATAGGAAATCAACATGCTCAACGATAAAGTCGTCCTGATCACCGGCGGCACCGGCTCCTTCGGCAAGGCGTTCATCGGCCACGTGCTCAAGAAGCACAAGCCGCGCAAGCTGATCGTCTACTCGCGCGACGAGCTCAAGCAGTTCGAGATGCGCCGCCTCTTCGACGAGAAGGCCTATCCCTCGCTCCGCTACTTCATCGGCGACGTGCGCGACCGCGAGCGGCTCTACCGCGCGCTCGACGGCGTCGACGTCGTCATCCACGCGGCCGCGCTCAAGCAGGTCCCCGCGGCGGAGTACAACCCGATGGAGGCGATCAAGACCAACGTCCTCGGCGCGTCGAACGTCATCGACGCGGCGATCGACCGCAAGGTCAAGACCGTCGTCGCGCTCTCGACGGACAAGGCCGTCAATCCGGTGAACCTCTACGGCGCGACCAAGCTGTGCTCCGACAAGCTCTTCGTCGCGGCGAACAACTACTCCGGAGCGGGCGGCACGCGCTTCTCCGTGGTCCGCTACGGCAACGTCGTCGGCTCGCGCGGGTCGGTCATCCCGTTCTTCCTGCGCGCGAAGAAGACCGGCGTGCTGCCCGTCACCGACAAGCGCATGACGCGCTTCTGGATCACGCTCGACCAGGCGGTCGCGTTCGTCATGCGCTCCCTCGAGATGATGGAGGGCGGAGAGATCTTCGTCCCCAAGATCCCGTCCATGAACATCATGGACCTCGCGAAGGCCGTCGCCCCCGAGTGCAAGACGAGCATCGTGGGCATCCGCCCCGGCGAGAAGCTCCACGAGGTCATGGTCACCGAAGACGACGCGCGCGACACGCTCGAGTACCCGGACCGCTACGTCATCCTCCCCTCCTCGCACGATTGGAGCGAGGACGTGGGCAAGAAGACGAAGTCGGTCAAGCGCTGCCCGGACGGCTTCCGCTATTCGAGCGACGGCAACAAGGACTGGCTCACCGTCGCGCAGCTGCGCGAGATGATCGCCGGCCTCACGCTGGAGGAATCCGCCGCGCATGCCGGCTGAGCCGCCCCTCCTCCTTCTCCGCGCCGACGCCGGCCCCGGCATCGGCTCCGGCCACGTGTCCCGGCTGCTGTCCTTGGCCGAGGCGTGGATCGACGCCGGCGGGCGGGCCCGCTTCTTCGGCGACGGCCTCTCGAAGGCGATGGAGGTCCGCGCGGGCGCCCTCGGCGTCGCGGTCTCTCCGGGAAACGCGCTCGAGGCGGCGATCGTCCGCGGCGGCTGGGTCGCCGTGGACGGCTACTCCTTCGACGCCGGCTACTACCGGTCGCTGCGGGCCGCCGGCGCGCGCGTCCTCGCCGTCGACGACGTCCCGCGCATGCCCGAGTACCCGGTCGACCTCCTGCTCAACCAGAACGCGGGCGCCGAGAGGCGCGAGTACTCCCTGCCTCCCGAAGGCCTCGCTCTCCTCGGGCCGCGCTGGGCCCTGCTCAGGCGCTCGGCCTCGGCGAAAGCCGCCGCGCGCGCCGTCCGGCCGGACGCGGCGCGCGTGCTGGTCTCGTTCGGCGGCGCCGACCCGGAGAACGCCTCGGCCCTCGCGATCCGCGCGCTCAAGCGCCTGAAGCGCCCCTACAACGCGCTCGTGGTCGCGGGCCCGGACAACCCGCGGACCCCGGAGCTCGAGAAGCTCGCGGCCGGCGCGCCGATCAAGGTCGAGCGCTCCGTCGACATGGCCGCGGAGATGGCCGCGGCGGACGCGGCCGTGCTCGCCGGCGGCGTCACGATGCTCGAGGCCTGCGTCTCGGGCCTGCCCGCGCTCGTCGCCACGGTCGCCGACAACCAGGAGCCCGGGGCGGCCGCTCTCGCCGAGTCCGGCGCCGTGCGCCTTCTCGGCCGCGCGCCCGACCTCGCTGAGGAGGGCCTCGCGAAAGCGCTCGACGGCCTGCTCGGCGACCGCGCCGCGCGCGAGTCGCTCTCGCTCGCCGGCCGCCTGTCCGTCGACGGCCGCGGCGCCGCGCGCGCGGCCGCGGTCATGCTCGCGCTCACGCAGGACAAGCTGAGCGCCGAGTGGGTGACCCTCCGCCCCGCCGCCGCCGCCGACGCTCTCGAGGTCTGGCGCGCCGCCAACGAGCCGTCGACGCGCGCCGCGTCGTTCCGCAAGGAGCCGATCCCGCTCGCCGACCACCTCGGCTGGTTCGAGAAGCGCCTCGCCGCCGGCGGCGAGCGCTTCTGGCTCCTCGACGTCGCCGGCGCCGTCGCGGGCTCGGTCCGCTACGCGAAGGACGGAGCCTCGGCGGAGGTCCACTACTCCGTGCGCGGCGCGTTCCGCGGCAAGGGCCTCGGAACCCTCGCTCTCTCCGCGACGAAGGCGCTCGCCTGCCGCGAGCTCAAGCCCGAGCGTCTCACCGGCGTCGTCATCACGCCGAACCCCGCGTCGGAGCGCTCGTTCGCCTCCGCGGGCTGGAAGCGCGCGGGCGACCGCGTCGTCTCCGGAAAGAATTGCGCCGTGTTCGAGGCCTCATGCTCGTGATCGGAAAGCGCCGGATCGGGCCGGGCGAGCCCATGTTCGTCATCGCCGAGATGTCCTGCAACCACCACGGCAAGTACGCCGAGGCCGTGCGCCTCGTGCGCGCCGCCGCCGAGGCGGGCGCCGACGCGATCAAGCTCCAGACCTACACGCCCGACACCATGACGCTCGACGCCGACCGGCCCTGCTTCAAGATCAAGGGCACGATCTGGGACGGCCGGTCGCTGCACGGCCTCTACAAGGAGGCGATGACGCCGTGGGAGTGGCACGCGCCGCTCAAGAAGCTCGCCGAATCGCTCGGCCTCGTCCTGTTCTCCTCGCCGTTCGACGCCTCCGCCGTCGAGTACCTCGAGAAGCTCAAGATGCCGGCGTACAAGATCGCTTCGTTCGAGAACGGCGACATCCCGCTCATCAAGCGCGTCGCCAAGACGCGCAAGCCCGTCATCGTCTCGACGGGCACCGCGACGACCGCCGAGGTCGACGAGGCCGCCCGGACGCTCAAGAAGGCCGGCACCCGGTTCGCGCTGCTCAAGTGCGTCAGCGCCTATCCCGCGCCGGAGTCCGAGATGAACCTGCGGGCGATCCCCGCGCTCGCGAAGCGCCACGGCGTGCCCGTCGGCCTCTCCGACCACACCCTCGGCTCGACGGCCGCGATCGCCGCCGCCGCGCTCGGAGCCTGCGTGCTCGAGAAGCACCTGATCCTCTCGCGCAAGTCCGGCGGCCCCGACGCCCCGTTCTCGATGGAGCCCGCGGAATTCAAGGCGATGGTCGCCGCGATCCGCGCGACCGAGGCCGCCCTCGGCGACGGCCGGCTCGGCCCCTCGCCGTCGGAGAAGCCGTCGCGCGCGTTCCGCCGGTCGCTCTTCGTCGTCAAGGACGTCGAGAAGGGGCAGAAGCTCACGCCCGACAACCTCCGCGCGATCCGCCCCGGCGACGGCCTGCCTCCGCGCGAATACGAGAAGATGCTCGGCCGCCGCGCCAAGAAGCGCATCGTCCGCGGAACCCCGCTGTCGAGGGGCCTCGTCTCGTGAAGGGCCCGATCCGGTCGGCCGTCGTCGTCGGCTGCGGCTCGATCGCCCGCCGCCACGCGGCGAAACTCCAGCGCCTCGGCGTGAAGAGGATCGTCGCGGTCGATCCCGACGCGGAGCGCCTCGAGCACATGCGCCGCGAGCTCGGCTGCGAGGCCGCGGCGTCTCTCGCGAGCGCGCTCGACGAGGGCCCGGGCGCCGTCCTGATCTGCACCCCGCCGTCGGCGCACGCCGCGGCCGCGCTCGCGGCCGTCGAGCGCCGCATCCCCTGCTTCGTCGAGAAGCCCGCCGCCGACACGGCCGCCGCCGCCGCCAAGCTCATGAAGGCGGCCTCGAGACGGCGCGTTCCGCTCGCGATCGGCTACCAGCTGCGCTTCCACCCGGCGATCGCGTGGATCCGGCGCGGCTTGGACGAGCGGCGCTGGGGCCCGGTCCAGTACGTGCGCGCCCAGGTCGGCCAGTACCTGCCCGACTGGCGCCCGTGGCAGGATTACCGCAAGAGCTACACCGCGCGCCGCGCGCTCGGCGGCGGCATCCTGCTCGACGCCTCGCACGAGATCGATCTCGCCCTGCACCTCGCGGGGCCCGCGAAGTCCGTGACGTGCGCCGCCGCGCGCCTGAGCGCGCTCGACGTCGACGTCGAGGACACCGCCGAGATGATCCTGCGCTTCCGCGGCGGCGCGATGGGCAGCGTCCACCTCGACATGATCCGCCGCGCCTACGACCGCTCGAGCCAGCTCCTGTGCCGCGACGGCGTCGTCGAATGGTCCTACCAGGACGGGACGGTCCGCGAATATTCGGCCAAGACGAAGAAGTGGACGAAGCATTCGTTCACGAAGGACGCCAACGCGATGTACCTCTCCGAGCTCGCGGCGTTCCTCGCCTACGCGCGCGGCGGCGCCGCCGGCGCCCTCGCGACCCCGGCCGACGGGCTCGCGGCGCTGCGCGTCGTCGAGGCCGCGAAGAGCTCCTCGGCCGCGGGCCGGACGAGGCCGCTGTGAGGGTCGTCGCGATCGTCCAGGCGCGCATGGGCTCGACCCGCCTGCCCGGCAAGGTGCTCGAGCCGCTCGACGACAAGTCCATGCTCTGGCACGTCCTGCGGCGCGCCAAGGCCGCGAAGAGCCTCGACGCCGTCGTGCTCGCGACGACCACGGCTCCCGAGGACCGCGCGCTCGAGCCCGTCGCCGCCGCCCTCGGCGTCGAGACCGTGTTCGGCCACCCGACCGACGTGCTCGACCGCTACTACCGCGCCGCGAAGGCCGCGAAGGCCGACGCCGTCGCCCGTCTGACGGCCGACTGCCCCTTCCTCGACCCGCAGGTGATCGACGAGTGCGTCGGCCTCTTCCGGACGTCGGGCAAGGCGTACGCCTCGAACGCGATCAAGCGCAGCTACCCCGACGGCCTCGACGTCGAGGTGTTCTCCTTCGCGGCGCTGGAGACCGCCTGGAAGGAGGCCCAGCTCGGCTCCGAGCGCGAGCACGTCACCCCCTTCATCTGGAAGAACCCGGCCCGCTTCCCGGCCGCCGAGCTGGTCACCTCCCCCGACCTCTCCGCCCTCCGCTGGTGCGTGGACAAGCCCGAGGATCTCGAGGTCGCCCGGGCCGTCTGCCGCGGCCTGGCCCCCGACGGCCGCATGTTCGGCTACCAAGAATTGCTAAAATACGTGCAGAAGCGGCCCGAATTGGCCGCCCTGAACGCCGGCATCGGCTGCAACGAGGGTTACGAGAAGTCCCTCAGCGAAGACCGGCCCTCCTCCTCCATGAAAACCGCCACGAAGATCAATCTCGCCAAGTCCCAGGAGCTGCTGAAGAAGGCCGCCGAGCTCATCCCCGGCTGCAGCCAGACCTTCAGCAAGGCCCCGAACCAGTTCGTCCGCGGCCTGACCCCCGCCTTCGTCGAGAGCGCCGAGGGCTGCCGCTTCCGCGACGTCGACGGCAACGAGTTCGTCGACTTCCCCCTCGCGCTCGGTCCGATCATCCTCGGCCACAAGGATCCCGACGTCGACGCCGCCGTCCGCGCGCAGCTCGACAAGGGCACGGTCTTCTCGCTGCCGCACCGCCTCGAGGTCGAGGTCGCCGAGCTCATGCGCGCGACCGTCCCCTGCGCCGAGATGGTCCGCTTCGGCAAGAACGGCTCCGACGTCACCGCCGCCGCGGTCCGGATCGCGCGCGCCTTCACGGGCCGCGACCTCGTCGCCTGCTGCGGCTACCACGGCTGGCAGGACTGGTACATCGGCACGACGACGCGCGCCGCGGGCATCCCGCAGGGCGTCCGCGACAACACGAAGACCTTCGAGTACAACGACCCCGCGTCGCTCGAGCGCCTGTTCGCCGAGAATCCAGGCAAGATCGCCTGCGTGATCCTCGAGCCGATCGGCGTCGTCGAGCCCAAGCCCGGCTTCCTCAAGGCCGTCGCCGAGATCACGCGCAAGAACGGCGCGATCCTCGTCTTCGACGAGGTCGTCACCGGCTTCCGCCTCGCGCTCGGCGGCGCCCAGGAATACTACGGCGTGACGCCCGACCTCGCCTGCTTCGCGAAGGCGATGGCCAACGGCTACCCCGTCTCCGCCGTCGCCGGCCGCCGCGACCTCATGAAGGTCTGCGAGACCGACATCTTCTTCTCGTTCACCTTCGGCGGCGAGGCGCTCTCGCTCGCCGCGGCCAAGGCGACGATCACCAAGCTCAAGACGCACAAGGTGATCCCGCACCTCTGGCGCCAGGGCAAGAAGCTCCAGGACGCCTTCAACGCGGACTCGAAGGCGCTCGGCATCGGCCAGATCGACTGCATCGGCCTGCCGCCGCACACCGTCGTGCGCTTCCGCGACAGGACGGGCGCCGATTCCCTCGCGCTGCGCAGCCTCTTCTCGCAGGAGATGATCAAGCGCGGCTTCCTGTTCCTCACCGGCTACAACATCTGCTTCGCCCACGACGACGCGACGATCGCCGCCGCGATCCGCGCCAACCGCGAGTGCCTCGAGATCCTCGCCGCCGCGCTCAAGGACGGCGGCGTCGAGAAGCGCCTCGAGGGCCCGAGCGTCGAGGCCGTGTTCCGGAAGGCCTGACCATGGACATGAGCCTCAAGACCTGCAGCCAGTGCGTGACGCCCGAGACCCACGAGTCGATCGTCTTCGACGCGTGCGGCGTCTGCAACGTCTGCCGCCAGGTCGAGCACAAGCAGACCGCCGTCGACTGGAAGGCGAAGGGCGAGGAGTTCGCCGCGCTCGTCGACCAGTACCGCGGCAAGCACGACTACGACTGCATCGTGCCCTTCAGCGGCGGCAAGGACAGCGTCTTCACGCTCTACACGCTGATCACGAAGTACAAGCTCAAGCCGCTCGTCGTCAGCTTCGACCACAGCTTCCTGCGCCCGAACATGCTCGGCAACATCGACGCGGTCCTCAAGAAGCTCGGCGCCGACTACCTCAAGTTCCGCCCGAACTGGCACGTCGTGCGCAAGCTCATGCTCGAGTCGCTCGCGCGCAAAGGCGACTTCTGCTGGCACTGCCACACGGGCATCTTCGCCTACCCGATGCAGATCGCGGTCAAGTTCAAGGTCCCGTTCGTCGTCTGGGGCGAGCCGAGCGCCGAGTACACGAGCTACTACACCTACGAGGACGCCGAGGAGGTCGACGAGCGCCGCTTCAACCGCTTCGTCAACCTCGGCATCACCGCGCAGGACATGGCCGGCTTCCTCGACGGCAGCGTCACGATGCGCGACCTCGAGCCCTTCGCCTACCCCCCTCTGAAGGAAATGATGAAGCTCGGCGTCCGCTCCGTCTGCCTCGGCAGCTACCAGCCCTGGGACGTCAAGAAGCAGGTCGAGATCATCACGACCGAGCTCGGCTGGAAGGGCGACGCCGTCGAGGGCATCCCCGGCGAGTACAGCTACGAGAAGATCGAGTGCATGATGCAGGGCGTGCGCGACTATCTCAAGTTCCTCAAGCGCGGCTACGGCCGCACGACCCATCTCGCGAGCATCGACATCCGCAACGGCCGCCTGACGCGCGAGGAGGCCCTCAAGCTCGTCAAGGAGTTCGACGGCAAGCGGCCCGCGAGCCTCGACGTCTTCCTCGACTACGTCGGCATCGACGAGGCCGAGTTCCTGCGCCTCGCGCTCAAGAACGTCGTGGCCCCGCACAAGCCCGACGTCGCGGCGATCCCGCGCGGCCCGGAGCTCGCCGATCAGAAGCTCTGGGACCGCACGCAGCCGCTCAAGAAGGGCGGATGATCGCGGTCGTCGACTACGGCTCCGGAAACCTCCACTCCGTCGCCAAGGCGTTCGAGACCATCGGCGCGGACGTGCGCGTGGCCTCCGCTCCCGCCCACCTCGAAGACGCCGAGCGCGTCGTGCTCCCGGGCGTCGGCTCCTTCGCCGAAGGCATGCGCAACCTCAAGGCCTCCGGCCTGCTCGCGGCGCTGACCGAGCAGGTCCTCGAGCGCCGCAAGCCCTTCCTCGGCGTCTGCCTCGGAATGCAGATGCTCGCGACCGAGGGCAGCGAGGAGGGCGTCCACGCCGGCCTCGGCTGGATCAAGGGCCGCGTCGTCCCGCTCAAGCCCTCCGATCCGTCGCTCAAGATCCCCCACATGGGCTGGAACGAGGTCGCGCGCGCCGACTCCGCGAAGGACCTCTTCGCGGGCCTGCCGGCCAAGCCCGCGTTCTACTTCGCGCACTCCTACCGGTTCGAGTGCGCCGAGCCCGCCGCCGTCGCCGCGACGGCCGGCTACGGCGGCGAGATCGTCGCGGCCGTCCGCAAGGACAACGTTTTCGCCGTGCAGTTCCACCCCGAGAAGAGCCAGCACCTCGGGCTCATGCTGCTGCGCAACTTCCTCCAATGGAAGCCGGCCGCGAAGGCCGCGGGAGGCGTGACTGCTTAAGCGCCGCCTCATCCCGACGCTCCTGCTTCGCGCGGGCCGCATGGTCAAAGGGACCAAGTTCGACTCGTTCCGCGACGTCGGCGCGCCGGTCACGACGGCCAAGATCTACGACGCGCAGGGCGCCGACGAGCTCGTGTTCCTCGACATCGAGGCGAGCCGCGAGGGCCGCGGGACGCTGACGGACGTCGTCTCGAAGGTCGCCGACGAGTGCTTCATGCCGCTGACCGCCGGCGGCGGCGTGCGCGCCCTCGACGATTTCCGCAAGCTGCTGCTCGCCGGCGCCGACAAGGTCGCGATCAACAGCGCGGCCGTCGAGAACCCCTCCCTGATCACCGAAGCCTCGCGCCGCCACGGCGCGCAGTGCGTCGTGGTCTCCATCGACGTGAAGAAGGGCGAGAAGGGCGACGAGGTGTTCACGCACGCCGGGCGCAAGGCGACCGGCCTCGACCCCGTCGAGTGGGCGCGCAAATGCGCCTCGCTCGGCGCCGGCGAGATCCTGCTGACCTCGATCGACCGCGAGGGCACGCGCGAGGGCTACGACCTCGGGCTCGTCAAGCGCGTCAGCGAGGCGGTCGACGTCCCCGTCGTCGCGCACGGCGGCGTCGGCAGCCTGCAGCACTTCGTCGACGGGCTCGTCGACGGCAAGGCGTCGGCCGTCGCGGCCGCGAGCATCTTCCATTTCACCGACCAGAGCGTCATCAAGGCGAAGACCTTCATGAAGCAGGCCGGCATCGAGGTGCGCTGGTGAAATTCAAAGGCATCGACAACGTCATGCTGTTCGGCGGCGCCCGCCTGCTCGCGGACTTCGCCGCCCACCTCAAGAAGGAGCGCTGGAAGACGACCGTCTTCTCGAGCGCGCGCCACCTCGACGAGGCGATCGACGAGAAGGGCACGACGCTCGCCCGCTTCCTCGACGGCCTCGGCGTCCCCTATTTCTCGAGCGACGACATCAATACCGACCCGCGCGTGGCCGAGCGCCGGACCGCGGGCACGCTCGGCATCGCGATGGGGGCGGCCTGGATGTTCGACGAGGCCTTCGCGCGCGCCTTCGACGGCCGCCTGCTCGACTTCATGGGCATCCGCCTGCCCGAGTACCGCGGCGGCGCCCACTACACCTGGCAGATCCTCGCGGGCAACCGCCGCGGCGCGTGCAACCTGCAGGTGATCCTCGGCGGCGCGGAGACGTTCCACCGCGGCCCCGTCGTCATGACGAAGACCTACGAGTTCCCCGCGTCGTGCCGCATCCCGCTCGACTACTTCGCCGCCGCCGTGCCGCGCGAGCGCGCGTTCCTCGACCAGTTCCTCAAGCAGGTCCGCCGCGGCGCCGACTTCAAGCCCCGCGCGCTCGACGAGTCCTCCGCGACGTACTGGCCGTTCCTCCACACGAAGACGCAGGGCTTCGTCGACTGGCGCTGGACGGCCGAGGAGATCGAGCGCTTCGTCCGCGCCTTCGACGAGCCCTACGCGGGCGCCTCGACGTTCCTGCGCGGCCGCCGCCTGCACCTCAAGGGCTCCCGGCTCGAGAAGACGAAGGAGCGCTTCCACCCGTTCCACGCCGGGCTCGTCTACCGTCTGCACGGCAGCCGCGCCTACGTCGCCGCGAAGGGCGGCGCGCTGTCCTTCGGCCGCGTCCTCGACGAGAACGGCGCCGACGCGCTGTCCTCGCTCAAGCTCGGCGACCGCCTGACGACGCCGGCCGCGAATCTCGAGGCCGCGCTCGAGTTCTCCGCCGAGTACGGCGCGCGCGGGGTGAAGAAATGAGCGAGCGCCGGATCGACGGACCGCGCCTTCATCTTCGCTCCGTGCGCCCCTCCGACGCGACCGAGCGCTACGTCGGCTGGCTCAACGACCCCGAGATCAACCGCTACCTCGAGGTCCGCTTCTCGAAGCAGACGCTCGAGGGCGTGAAAGCCTACGTCGCCGAGATGGCCGAGAGCCGCGACTACGCGTTCTTCGCGATCGTGCTCAACGACGGAAACCGCCACATCGGCAACATCAAAATCGGCCCGATCAACCGCGCCCACGGCTTCGCCGACGTCGGCATCGTCATCGGCGAGAAGGATTGCTGGGGCAAGGGCTACGCCTCCGAGGCGATCGGCCTCGCGACGCGCTACGCCTTCGAGACGCTCGGCCTCCGCCGCCTCGAGGCCGGCGCCTACGCGCCCAACGCGGGCTCGGCGAAGGCGTTTCTCAAGGCCGGCTGGCACGAGGAAGGCCGCGAGCTCGCGAAGTGGAGAGACGGCGACGCGATCGTAGACGGACTCCGGGTCGCCTGCGTCCGGAAAGGATAACGATATGAACATGTACGACTTGCTGAAGGAGATCTATCCGCACCGGATGGCTCCGAGCTCGCCCGGCCTCGACGCGGTCGTCGAGATCCTCAAGCGCGAGCTCCCGTTCGAGGTCCGCGAGTACGAAGGCGGCCGCGAGCACAACGGCTGGCTCGTGCCTCAGTACTGGCACCCGGTCAAGGCCGAGATCCGCAAGGGCGGAAAGCTGATCTACGACGGCATGAGCCACCCGCTCGCCGTCATGGGCTACTCGCGCTCGTTCAAGGGCAAGGTCTCGCTCGACGAGCTCAAGAAGCATCTGTTCTCCCACCCGAAGTTCCACGACGCCCTCGTCTACCACTGCGACCTGTTCTACAAGTCCGGCCAGAAAAACTGGGGCTTCTGCATGTCGCGCAACGACGTCAAGAAGCTCAAGCCCGGCACCTACGAGGTCGACCTCAAGACCGTGCACGGCGGCGGGACGATGAAGGTCGCCGACTACCTGCTGCCCGGCGAGTCGACGGACACCGTCGTCCTCAACTCCCACACGTGCCACGCCGGCCAGGCCAACGACGACGTCGCGGGCCTCGTCGTCGCGATCGAGGTGCTCAAGCGCCTCGCGAAGCGCAAGTCGCGGCGCCTCAGCTACCGCCTCATCGCCGCGCCCGAGCACTTCGGGACCGTCTTCTATCTGGCCGACCTGCCGCAGAAGACGCTCAAGACCTTCAAGCACGCGATGTTCCTCGAGATGCTCGGCAACGACAACCGCCTCGCGCTGCAGGAAACCTTCACCGGGAAGGCCGAGCTCGACCGCGCCGCTCATCATTACCTGCGGCACGCGCGCCCGGACTACTTCTCGGACAAGTTCCGCGCGATCGTCGGCAACGACGAGACCGTCTGGGAGGCGCCCGGCTACGAGATCCCGACGATCTCGCTGTCGCGCTTCCCGTACCCCGAGTACCACTCGAGCCGCGACACGCACGAGATCATCCGCGACGACCGTCTCGAGGACGCCGCCGAGGCCGTCCTCGGGATCATCGACGTGCTCGAGACGAACCGGCCGATGAAGCGCAAGTTCACCGGCCTCATCGCGCTGAGCAACCCCAAGTACGACCTCTACATCAGCCAGGCCGATCCGTCGATCCGCCCGACGATCCCGGCCGAGCAGAAGCGCTGGAACCGCCTCATGGACTACATCCCGCGCTACTTCGACGGAAAGACGACGGTCCTCGACATCGCCGTCGAGCACGACCTGCCGTACGCGCAGGTCCTCGACTACGTCCGCCGCTTCGAGAAGAAAGGGCTCATCGAGTTCGCCTGACGTGAAGCTCGCCGCCACGGCGCTCGACGAGTTCTGGGACGGCGAGGACGAGCTCGCCCTCCTCGGGCCCTGGTGCCTGCGCGGGCGCAAGGACCCTCGGCTCGACGGACGCCGCTGGCGCATGCTCCCCAACGTCTGGGACGACCGCGCGCTGCTGCGTTCGTCGGCCGCCGAATGCTCCCGCGCGTACGAGGCGATGATCGGGCGCCTCGCCGCCCGGCTCGACGAGCTTCACGGCGCCCCGCGCGGCGAGCGCTACTGGGACGTCCTCGCGGGATCGTGGCTCGTCTTCTACGTCCACCAGCTCTACGACCGTTGGACGCAGATCAAGGCGGCACGAGCGCTTCATCCCGACGCGGAGAGCGCCGTCCTCGACCCGCGCGACTTCCGCGTGCCGTTCGACTCTGAGGATTACTCCCTCCTCTTCCAGACTCCGCGCTACGACCTGCAGCTCTACTCGCAGGCGCTGGTCTTCGAAGGCGCGAAGGTGCGGACCGTCCGCGCGGAGCTCGCGGAGCCGCCGCGGCCCGCTCCGCCGTCCTTGAGCCCGCGCCGCCTGCTGCGCGACGCGCTGCGGACCGTCTGCGACCGCGCCGTCCGCGCGGGACTCGCCGGCGTCGCCACCGACGAGATGTATCCCTCGGGCGCCCTGCTGTGGTCCATCGTGCGCGCGTGCGGCTTCCGCGCGCTGCCGGTGAGGCCTCCGTATCCCGCGTCGCTGCGGACGCCGCCGCGCTTCGACGAGCGCCGGCTCGGGCTTACGACGCTCGAGGCCCGCACCCCGTTCGAGAAGCTCCTCGTCTCCACCCTTCCCTACGCGCTCCCGACGGCGTATCTCGAGGGCTTCGCGGCCGCGCGCGAGACCTGCGCCGGCCCTTACCGGCGCGCGCCCTCCGTCCTCTTCGCGGGCGTCAGCCTGTACTACGACGACGCGATGAAGTTCCTCGCCGCCGAGTGGGTAGCCCGCGGCGCGAAACTCCTCGGCTTCCAGCACGGCGGCCAGTACGGCACCGCCGCCTTCACGCTCGCCGAGGAGCACGAACGCAGGATCAGCGACCGCTTTTACGTCTGGGGCTGGGCCGGCTCCGATCCGAAGCTCGGGAATCTCCCCGTGCCGAAGTTCTCGAAGTCCGTCGAGGAGCGCCCCTTCCCGCTCGACGTGAACGCGCGGGACATCCTCGTCGTCTGCGCCGAGGGGCTCAAGAACGCGCATCACCTCTTCCCCACGCCGATGGGCTCGCAGTGGGAGCGCTACGCGGGCCGGCGCGAGGAGTTCCTCGCGGCGCTCGGGCCCCTGCGCGCCGCCTCGCGCGTCCGGCTCTCCCCGCAGGACTACGGCTGGGACCAGCGCGGCCGCCTGCTCGAGCGCTTCCCCGACCAGCGCCTCGACGACGCCTCGACTCCGTTCGCCGCGAGCGTCGAGAGCGCGCGCCTCGTCGTCGCCGACCATCCCGGCACGACGATGCTCGAACTGCTCGCGACGAACCGCCCGTCGATCCACTTCTGGGACGCGGACCTCTGGGAGACGCGCGAGAGCGCCCGCCCGGCGCTCGACCGCCTCCGGGCCGCCGGCATCGTGCACGACTCCCCCGCTTCGGCCGCCGCGCACGCCGCGCGCGTCCACGGCGACGTCGAGGCGTGGTGGCGCTCGGCCGAGGTCCAGGAAGCCCGCCGCTACTTCTGCGAGCGCTACGCCGCGACCGACCCCGATTGGCCCCGCGCTTGGGCGGCCGTCCTCGTCGGAAGCTGATATAATAGAGTCCTCCCCATGAGCCGCATCCTCCTGCTGCGCCCCCCCTCCGTCTTCTCGGCGACCGCCTACAGCGCCGCGGTGACCATGCCCATCGCCCTGGCCTACCTCTCGGCCGCGCTGCGCGAGAAGGGACACCTCGTCGACAACATCGACGCGCTCGGCGAGGGCCTCGACCACATCGCCGTCAGCTACGGGCCGAACGTGCGCTACCGCGGCCTCTCGACCGAGAAGATCATCGAGCGCATGAAGGCGCTGCCGCGCCCCGACGCGCTCGGCATCACCTGCATGTTCTCGCAGGACTGGCCGCACGTCGAGGACATGATCAACGCGATCCACGCGGCCTTCCCCGAGGTGCCGATCATCCTCGGCGGCGAGCACGCGACGGCCGCGGCCGAGTACGTCCTGACCTCCTGCCCCGCCGTGAAGTACGTCGCGCTCGGCGAGGGCGAGGAGACGATCGTCGCGTTCGCCGACCACCTGCAGGGCCGCCTGCCCATCGAGAAGGTCGACGGCGTCTGGTGGCGCGACGCCGCCGGGACCGTCATGAAGAACCCGGCCCGCGCGCGCGTGCGCACCCCCGACCAGCTCCCGTGGCCCGCGTGGGACCTCTTCGACCTGGACCCCTTCTTCAAGACCGGCGAGGGCCACGGCGTCGAGCGCGGCCGCTCGATGGCGCTCGTCGCGACGCGCGGCTGCCCGTACCAGTGCACCTTCTGCTCGAATCCGCTCATGTGGACGACGCGCTACGTCATGCGCGACCCGGTCAAGGTCGTCGACGAGATCGAGCACTACGTCAAGAAGTACAAGGCCGACAACATCGATTTCTTCGACCTCACCGCGATCGTCAAGAAGGACTGGACCCTCCAGTTCTGCGACGAGATCAAGAAGCGCGGCCTCAAGTTCACCTGGCAGCTCCCGAGCGGCACCCGCTCCGAGGCGCTCGACGAGGAGACGCTCGCGCGCATGGCCGAGAGCGGCTGCATGAACCTCACCTACGCGCCCGAGTCGGGCTCGCCCGAGGTCCTCGACTACATCAAGAAGCGCGTGAAGCTGCCGCGCCTCTACGACTCGATCCGCGCGGCGAAGAAGGCCGGCATCTTCGTGAAGTGCAACCTCATCATCGGCTTCCCGAAGGAGACGCGCTGGGACATGATCCGCACCGTCTGGGCGGCGATCCGCTTCGCGTTCATCGGCGTCGACGACACCGGCCTCTACCCGTACTCGCCCTATCCGGGCTCCGAGCTCTACGAGTACCTGCTCTCGACGGGCGCGATCAAGAAGATGGACCGCGGGTACTTCGAGGGCCTGATGACCTTCATGGACCTCTCGCAGACCGTCAACTACAACGAGAACGTCCCCGCCGGCGAGATCGCCTTCTACCGCCTCTTCGGCATGTCCATGTTCTACGGCCTCTCCTACGTCATGCACCCCTCGCGCATCCTGCGCTCCTACGCCAACTGGAAGGCCCACAAGTCGGATACGGTGTTCGAGGAGCGCCTGTTCGCCCTCCTGCGCCGCCGCAAGCTCGAGAAGAAGAACCTCGAGCAGGCCGCCTCGCGCGAGACCGCGGGCGTCTAGCCCGCGTATCCGTTTTTGGTAGAATTTACCTCATGAATTGGAAAGGAACGAGGGTCGCCGTCACCGGCGCCGGCGGCTTCATCGGCAGCCACCTGACCGAGGCCCTCGCCGCCCGGGGCGCCAAGGTCCGCGCCCTCGTCCGCTACAACCACCGCAACCACCAGGGCCACCTCGAGGACCTTCCCAAGTCCCTGCGCTCCCGCGTCGAGATCCGCGCCGGCGACATCCAGGATCCGCACTACATGCTCGATTTCGCGAAGGATCAGGAGGTCGTCTTCCACCTCGCGGCGCTGATCCCGATCCCGTACTCCTACGTCGCCCCGTCGAGCTACGTCTCGACGAACGTCCAGGGCACGCTCAACGTCCTGCAGGCCTGCCGCTTCCGCGGCGTGCGCAAGATGATCCACACCTCGACCTCCGAGACGTACGGCACCGCGCTCTACGCCCCGATCGACGAGAAGCACCCCATGCAGGGCCAGTCGCCCTACTCGGCGTCCAAGATCGGCGCGGACGCGATCGTCGACAGCTTCTACCGCTCCTTCGGCATGTCCGTCGCCACGGCGCGCCCGTTCAACACCTACGGCCCGCGCCAGTCGGCGCGCGCCGTGATCCCCGCCGCGATCGCGCAGCTCGCCGCCGGCCTCCCGTCGGTGCGCCTCGGCTCGCTCGATCCCGTCCGCGACTTCAACTTCGTCGCCGACACCGTCGAGGGCTTCCTCGCGGTCGCCGCGTCGCGCAAGACGGACGGCGAGGTCGTCAACCTCGGAACCGGCAAGGGCGTGACGATCGGCAAGACCGTCGCCTTGATCCAGAAGATCATGGGCCTGCGCGTCCCCGTCGTCGCGGACAAGCAGCGCGTGCGCCCTTCGAAGAGCGAGGTCTTCAAGCTCATCTGCGACAACCGCAAGGCGCGCCGCCTCACCGGCTGGCGCCCGCGCACGAGCCTCGAGGACGGCCTCTCGGAGTCGATCGCGTATGTCCGCTCCCGCCTCAAGGACTACAAGCCGGAGGCGTACAACCTCTAGATGCGCGTGCTCGCGGTGATCGCCGCCCGCGCCGGCTCCAAAGGGCTCCCCGGCAAGAACGTCCGGCGGCTCGGCGGCGTCCCGCTGATCGCGTGGACCGTGAAGGCGGCGAAGAAGGCCAAGACGCTCGACGCCGCGTGGGTCAGCACCGACGGCGCCGCGATCGCGAAGGCGGCGAAGGCCGCGGGCGGCACCGTCCCGTTCCGGCGCCCGGCGAAGCTCGCGAGCGACAAGGCCTCGATCGTCGACGCGCTCAAGCACGCCGTCGCCGCGTACGAGAAGGAGAACGGCCGCGCCGGCGTGATCGTCCTGCTCCAGGCGTCCACTCCGCTGAGGACGGCGAAGCACATCGACGAGACGGTGCGGGCCGTGCTGCGCGGCGCCGATTCGGCGCAGACCGTCGCGCTCGACGAGCATCATCCGCTCCACAAGTTCACGCTCGCGAAGGGGCGCCTCAAGCCCGTGTTCAAGACGGGCGGCAAGGCCGTCAACCGCCAGCAGGCGCCGGCGATCTACCGCCCGAACGGCGGCGTCTACGCCGCGCGCCGGGACCTCGTCATGAAGAAGGGGACGCTGCGCGGAGCCGATCATCGCGGGATCGTCATGGACTTCGAGTCCTCCGTCGACATCGACACGCTCTGGGACTTCGAGCTCGCCCGCGCGATCGTCGCGAAGACCGGGAGGAAGCCGTGAAGCCTCTCTCCTACGGCCGGCAGATCGTCGACGCGAAGGACGTCGCCGCGGTCGCCAAGACGCTCAGGTCGCCGTTCCTGACGCAGGGCCCCGCGGTCGTCCGGTTCGAGCAGGACTTGGCGAAGTTCTGCGGCGCGAAATACGCCGTCGCGTGCGCCAACGGCACCGCCGCGCTGCACCTCGCGTGCCTCGCCGCGGGACTCAAGGAGGGCGACGAAGCCGTCGTCCCCGCGATCACCTTCGCCGCGACCGCCAACGCCGCGCGCTACTGCGGCGCCGAGCCGGTGATCGTCGACGTGCGCGCCGACACGCTCACGATGGACGCGGACGCATTCGAGCGCGCGCTCTCTCCGCGCACGAAGGCGGTCCTGCCCGTCCACTTCGCCGGCCTGCCCGCGGACATGGAGCGCATCGCCCTGCTCGCGAAGACGCGCGGCATCGCGGTGATCGAGGACGCCGCGCACGCGCTCGGCGCGTCCTACATGGGCAAGCGGATCGGCGCCTGCGACCGCTCCGACATGGCGATTCTCTCGTTCCATCCGGTCAAGCACGCGACGACCGGCGAGGGCGGCGCGGTCCTCACCAACGACGCGAAGCTCGCCGCGCGGCTGCGCCTGTTCCGCTCGCACGGCATCACGCGCGACGCGAATCTGCTCGAGGACAAGGGCCAGGGCGGCTGGTACTACGAGATGATCGAACTCGGGTTCAACTACCGCATCCCCGACATCCTGTGCTCGCTCGGCTCCTCGCAGCTCAAGAAGCTGCCCTCGTTCCTCAAGCGCCGCAAGGCGGTCGCGAAGGCGTACCGCGCCGCGTTCGCCGCGCACCCTGAGATCACGCTCCAGGAGCAGCCCGGAGACCGCGAGAACGCGTGGCACCTGTTCACGATCCAGGTTCCCGCGGCCAAGCGCCGTCCGCTCTACGACTATCTCCACGCCCGGGGCGTGCTCGCGAACGTCCACTACATCCCTGTGCACAAGCTGCCCTATTATCAGCGGCGCGGCTGGGCGGGCAAGTCCCTGCCGAACGCCGAGGCGTACTACGCCGGCGCGCTGTCCTTGCCGATGCACGCGGCGCTCACCGACGCCGACGTGCGGCGGGTCGTCAAGACGGTCCTCGCGGGGCTCGACGCGTGACCTCTCCCGTCCGCTCCGTCCTGCGCCGCGCGAAGGAGGAGCTGCTCCTGCGCTCGCTCAACGCGGCGGGACGCGAGCAGGGGCTCGACGCCCTCGCCGAACGCCTCGACGCGCTCGGCGGCGTCGAGGACCAGTACACCTCCTTCACGGTCGGCGGCGAGTACCTGCGCCGCAAGGTGCTGCTGCAGAACGCCTTCCAGATCGCCTTCGCCTCGGAGGACCTGCCGCGCGGGGACGGGCTCGTCGTCGACATCGGCGACTCCTCGGGCCGCCACACGCTCGCGCTCAAGGCCGTCAACCCCGGAACCAAAGCGCGCTTCCTCTCCGCGAACCTCGACGCCGCCGCCGTCGCGAAGATTCGGGCCAAGGGCCTCGAGGCCGAGCAGGGACGCGCCGAGGAGCTGGCCGCGAAGGGGATCGACGCCGAGGTGTTCCTGCTCTTCGAGACCCTGGAGCACCTGCCCAACCCCTTTCAGTTCCTGCACGACCTCGCGACGAAGTCGAGCTGCCGCCGGCTCGTGCTGACCGTGCCCTTCGTGCGGCGCAGCCGCCTCGGCCTGCACCACATCCGCGCGGGACTGCGCGAGAAAGTCGGGGCCGAGCGCGTCCATCTCCTCGAGCTCTGCCCCGAGGACCTCAAGCTCCTCTTCTCCCACACCGGCTGGAAAGTCGAGCGCGAGCGGACTTATCTCCAGTACCCGCTGCTCTCGCCGCTGCGCGCCGCGCGCGCCGCCTGGCGGCGCTTCGATTTCGAGGGATTCTACGGAGTCTCGCTGTCGCGCGACGACTCGTGGTCGAGGCTCTATGCGGACTGGTAGCCCCTTCGTCATCGCCGAGGCGGGCGTCAACCACAACGGCGACGCGCGCCTGGCCGTGCGGCTCGTCGACGCCGCCGCCGACGCCGGCGCCGACGCGGTCAAGTTCCAGACCTTCCGCGCCGAGGCGCTCGCCTCCGCCGGCGCCCCGAAGGCCGCGTACCAGAAGAAGTCCACCGGCGGCCGCGGCTCGCAGCTCGAGATGCTCCGGCGCCTCGAGCTCTCCGAGGACGGGCACCGCCGCGCGCTCGCGCGGGCCCGGAAGCGCGGCATCGCGTTCCTTTCGACGCCGTTCGACGAGAAGAGCGCCGACTTCCTCGCGCGCCTCGGCGTGAAGGCGTTCAAGCTGCCCTCGGGCGAGCTGACGAACCATCCGCTGCTCGCCCGCGTCGCGTCCAAGCGCCGCCCCGTGATCCTCTCGACGGGAATGAGCACGCTCGCCGAGGTCGCCGCGGCCGTGAAGGTGCTGCGCCGCGGCGGCGTCAAGAAGCTCACTTTGCTGCATTGCGTGTCGAATTACCCGGCGGATCCCGCCGACTCGAACTTGCGCGCGATGGCGACGATGGCGCGCGCGTTCAAGGTCCCCGTCGGCTGGTCCGACCACACGACCGGCTCGGCCACCGCCGTCGCGGCCGTCGCGCTCGGCGCCGCGGTGCTCGAAAAGCACTTCACGCTCGACAAGCGCATGAAGGGCCCCGATCACGCGATGTCGCTCGAGCCCCGGGAGCTCGCGGCGTTCGTCGCCTCGGTGCGCGAGGCCGCCTCCGCTCTCGGCGACGGGATCAAGCGTCCGGTCCCGAGCGAGGCCGCGATCCGGCGCGTCGCCCGCCGCAGCCTCGTGCTCACGGCCGCGCTGCCGAAGGGCGCCCGCCTGCGCGCCGCCGATCTGTCCTCGAAGCGCCCCGGCACCGGCATCCCGCCGTCGGAGCTCGCGTCCGTCGTCGGCAGGCGACTGAGGCGCGCCGTGCCGGCGGACCGCCCGCTGACGCGCGAGGACCTCGCGTGAGGCGCCTGCGCGTCGCCGTCGTCACCGGAACCCGCGCGGAGTACGGGCTCCTCGCGCCGGTCATCGCGCGCCTCTCGAAGGACCGCGCGTTCGACTGCCGGGTGATCGTCACCGGCGCGCATCTCGACCGCTCCCGCGGGTACACCGTGCGCGAGCTCCTCGCCGACGGCGTGCGGATCGCGGCGCGCGTGCCGCTGCGGCAGCGCGGCGACGACGGGGCCGCGGTGGCGTCGGCGATCTCCCAGGCCGTCGCGGGCCTGTCCCGCGCCTACGCGCGGCTCCGCCCCGACCTCGTCGTGCTCCTCGGCGACCGCTTCGAGGCCTTCGCCGCCGCGGCCGCGGCGCTCCCTCTGCGCATCCCCGTCGCGCACCTGCACGGCGGCGAGCGCACCGAGGGCGTCTGGGACGAGTCGCTGCGGCACGCGATCACGAAGCTCTCGCACCTGCACTTCGCCGCCGCTCCCGCGTACGGCCGCCGCCTCCGGCGCCTCGGCGAGGATCCGAAGCGGATCTTCGTCGTCGGCTCGCCGGCCGTGGACCGCGTGCGCTCGCTGCCGCGCCTCTCGCGCGCGGAGCTCTCGCGCTCGCTGCGGCTCGACCTGCGCGCGCCGGTCGTCGTCGCCACATTCCATCCGGAGACGCTCGCCGCCGACCGCGGCCTCGCCTCGTGCCGCGCGATGCTCGCCGCCCTCGCGAAGGCGCGCGCCACGGTCGTGCTGACCGCGCCCAACGCCGACGCCGGCGGCCGCGCGATCCGCGCGGAGCTCGCCGCTTTCGTCAAGAAGAGCGGCGGACGCGCCGCGCTCTTCGACTCGCTCGGCCAGAAGCGCTACTACTCGCTGCTGGCCGCCGCCGACGCGATGGTCGGGAACTCCTCGTCGGGCATCCTCGAGGCGCCGTACTTCGGCCTGCCGGTCGTGAACCTCGGGTCCCGCCAGGACGGCCGCGAGCGCCTCGGCCCGGCGATCGAGGTGAGCCGGCCGACTCCCGCGTCCGTCGGCGCCGCGCTCGCGCGCGCTCTGCGCCCCGCGTCGAGGAAGGCCGCGCGCCGCGCCGTCCCCGCGGGCTCCCCGTCGGCGGCCATCGCCGCCGCGCTCAAAAAGGTACGATTCGACGATTCCCTGCTCGTGAAGCGGTTCCATGACTAAGAAGCTCCCCCTCGTCATCGCCGGCGCCGGCGGCCACGCCAAGGTGCTCGCCGACCTCATCGCCGCGGACGGCCGCTTCCGGATCGTCGGCGCGACCGATCCCGCGCCGAAAGGCCCGGCGGCTCGCCTCTCCGGCATGAACGTCATCGGCGGCGACGCCGTCCTGCCGAAGCTCCTGCGCGAGGGCGTCAAGCACGCCGCCGTCGGCGTCGGCTCGTCGCCGCGCACCGCGCCCCGCGCGCGCCTTCGCAAGGAGCTCATCGAGCTCGGCTTCCGCGTCCCGGCGCTCGCGCATCCGCGCGCGGTCGTCTCGCCCGGGGCGACGCTCGGGCACGGCGTGCAGGTCATGGCCGGCGCCGTCATCAATCCCGGCGCGCGCGTCGGCGCGGGCTGCGTCGTCAACACCGGGGCGATCGTCGAGCACGACTGCGTCCTCGAGGCCGACGCGTTCATCGGCCCCGGCGCCGTCCTCGGCGGCGAGGTCTTCGTCGGCGAGGGCGCGTTCATCGGCCTCGGCGCGCGGATCAATCCCGGGATCGCGATCGGAGCGGACGCCGTCGTCGGCGCGGGCGCCGTCGTGATCAAGGACGTGCGCCCCGGAACGATGGTGACCGGCGTCCCCGCGCGCGAAAGGAAGGGCGGCTCGTGACCGGCGGCGTCGACCACCGCCGGCTGACTTTGCCCCCGGGCGCGTCGCTCAAGCGCGCGATCGAGGTCATGAGCGGCCCGCACGGCGCCGGCATGGTGCTCGTCGCCGGCCCCGGCGGACGCCTGCTCGGCGTCGTCGTGGACTCCGACATCCGCAAGGCGATCCTCAAGGGCAAGGGGCTCGACGCGCCGCTGAAGACCGCGATGAACCCGAAGCCCGTCACCTTGCGCCACGGCCTGCCGCCCGCGCAGATGGCCGCGTTCTTCCGGAAGAATCCGCGCGCCTCGATCCCTCTCGTCGACGCGAAGGGCCGCATCAAAGGCCTCGCGCAGCTCACGCAGTTCCTCTCGGCGGGCGGCGACCTGCCCAACCGCGTAGTCCTGCTCGTCGGCGGCCAGGGCCGCCGCCTCATGCCGCTGACCGCGGACACGCCGAAGCCTCTGCTGCCCGTCGGCGACAAGCCGATCCTCGAGACGATCGTCGAGCAGTGCGCGGCCGCCGGCCTCAAGCGCTTCACGTTCGCGCTCGCGCACCAGGCCGACCAGATCCGCTCGCATTTCGGGGACGGCTCGCGCCTCGGCGTCGAGATCGACTACCTGCAGGAGAAGAAGCCGCTCGGCACCGCCGGCGCGCTCTCCCTGCTCAAGAAGCGCGAGACCGCGCCCCTGCTCGTGATGAACGGCGACCTGCTCACGAAGGTGGACTTCGGCGCTCTGCTGCGCTTCCACTCCGAGGAGAAGCGCCTCGCGACGCTCTGCGTCCGCGAGTACGAGGTGCAGGTCCCCTTCGGCGTCGTCAGCATGGAGGGCGCCTCGCTCCAGGGCATCGTCGAGAAGCCCACGCAGCGCTTCTTCGTGAGCGCGGGCATCTACGTCCTCGAGCCCGCGTCGCTCAAGCTGCTCAAGCGCGGCGCCGTCTGCCAGATGACCGATCTGCTCGAGAAGATCCGCAAGGGCCGCCGGCGCTCCGTCGGCTGCTTCCCGATCCGCGAGTACTGGATCGACATCGGCCGCGTCGAGGAGTACCGGCGCGCGCAGGCGGAGTACGGGAAGTTCTTCTGATGGCCGACGAGGTCCTGCCGCTCTCCGCTCCCGCGATCGGCGGCAACGCCTGGAAGTACGTCAAGGAGTGCCTCGACACGGGCTGGGTCTCCTCCGTCGGCCGCTTCGTCTCCGACTTCGAGCGCGCGCTGGAGAAGACGACGGGGTCGCCGCACGCGGTCGCCTGCGTCAACGGCACGGCCGGCCTCCACACCGCGCTCAACCTCTGCGGGATCGGCCGCGGCGACGCCGTGCTCGTCCCGGCGGTCACCTTCATCGCGACGGCCAACGCGGTCGCCTACACGGGCGCCGCCTGCGTGTTCGTCGACTGCGAGCCCGCGCGCTTCAACATGGATTTCCCGCGCCTCGAGGAGTGGGCGAAGAAGAACCTCCGGCGGACGAAGGGCGGGGCGCTGCTGCGCGGCGAGGGCGTGAAGGTCAAGGCGCTGATGGCGACGCACATCCTCGGCTATCCGCTCGACCTCGACGCCGCCGCGGCGTTCTGCCGGAAGTGGGGCCTGATCCTGCTCGAGGACGCCGCCGAGAGCGTCGGCTCGACGTGGGGCGGCCGCCACTGCGGCACGTTCGGCCGCTTCGGCGTCATGAGCTTCAACGGCAACAAGATCATCACGACCGGCGGCGGCGGCGCCATCCTCTCGGGAGGCGCCAAGCTCGCGGCCCGCGCGAAGCACCTGACGACGCAGGCGAAGTCCGACGCCTTCGAGTACGTCCACGACGAGGTCGGCTACAACTACCGCCTCACGAACGTGCTCGCCGCGCTCGGCGTGTCCCAGCTCGAACTGCTGCCCTCCTACCTCGAGAAGCGGAACCGCATCTCCGCTTGGTACCGCGCGGCGCTGCCGGGCCTGCGCGTCGAGCCCGACCATCCCAAGGCCTCCTGGAACCGCTGGCTGCTCGGCGTGTGCGCCAAGGACGCGAAGGCGAAGGCGCGCGCGCTCAAGGCGCTCAACGACGCCGGCTGCCAGTCGCGTCCGCTGTGGCTGCCCGTCCCCATGCAGAAGCCGTTCCGCGGCCACCCCTCGATGCCGGTCCCGGGCGCCAAGCGCGCCTACGCGACCGCGATCAACGTCCCGTCGACGACGTCGCTCGACGAGGCCGGAGTGCGCCGCGCCGCGAAGGTCCTCGCCTCCCAGGACCTGACGCGCGCTCTCTTCTGATGGGCTCGGGACCCCTGCTCGCGCGGCTGCGCCCCTACCACGGCCGCCTGCGCCTGCTGGGCCTGATCTTGCTCGGAACCTCGCTCGCGGAGGGCGCGGGCGTCGGACTGTTCTACCCGCTCGTCGAGTACGTCCAGCACGGCGAGGCGTTCCTCGCGCGCGAGTCCGTCAAGCCCGTCGCGGCCGCGCTCCGCGCGATCGGCGTCGAGCCCTCCGCCGGCGCGTTCGTCGCGCTGATCTTCGCGACGATGCTCGCCGCGCTCGCGCTCAAGCGCGCCTCGGTCCTCCTCTCCGCGCGGATCTACAACCCGTACATGCGCGACCTGCGGACCGAGGCGTTCGGACGCGTGCTCGGCTCGCACATCGAGTACTTCACCTCCGGCTCGAGCGCGAAGCTCGTGCAGATCCTCGAGGACGAGGTCGAGTACGCGGGGCAGGCGCTGAACTTCATGGTGACCGGCTGGGCGGCCGCCCTCTCTTTGCTCGTGT
>CAYVFO010000012.1:0-31143 GCA_964450975.1 uncultured Elusimicrobia bacterium
GACCATCGGGCCGGAGAGGACGCTCTTCTTGCGGCCGGCCTTGAGCTGCTCGTCCTTGACGTAGTCGGCGATCGCCTGCGCGACGCGGCGGCAGTTCTGGAACGTGAAGTCGCGCGCGATGACGCCGCGCCAGCCGTCGGTGCCGAACTTGATCGGATCCATCATTTCCCTTTTCTCCCGTAGTCGTCCTGCAGGCGGACGACGTCCCAAATCTCGGGCGTGCTGACCTCGACGAGCGTCACGCGGCCCTTCGCGGCTTCAAAGCGGTGCACGGTCTTCGGCGGCACGGTGAACGCCGCGCCCTCGCCGACGGTCCGCGTCTTCTTGCCCAGCGTCAGCTTGAGCTTGCCTTTCAGGACGAGCAGGCTCTCGTGCTTCTTGTTGTGGTACTGCAGGCTCAGCCGGTGGCCGCGCTCGATGACGAGGAGCTTGCCCACGTACTTCTTCGTGTTCGCGAAGACGAGCTCGTGGCCCCAGGGCTTCTTGATCTTGACGCTCTTCACAGCTGGCTGTAGTCCCCGACGACGGAGCCGCCCGCGAGGGCGCGGCCGGTCCCGATCGTCGCGTGCGTGCCGACCTTGGCGCCCGCGCCGACGACGCAGCGCTCGAGGCGCGCGCCGTCGCCGATGACGGCGCGGTCGAGCACGACGCAGTCCGTGAGCTGGGCGCCGCGGCCGATCTTGACGCCTTTTCCGAGGCTGACGGCGCCGGTGAATCGCGCGTACTTTCCGGCCTTCGCGCCGGGGCCGGCCGCGACGATCGCGCCGTCTTCGTTCTTGAACGGCTTGGAGTCGGGGCCGCGCTTGAACGGCGCGCGTCCGGACAGCAGATCGAGGTGGACCTGCAGGTACATCTCGACGGTGCCGATGTCGATCCAGTACCCGGGGGCCACGTAGCCCGCGATGCGGCCGCCGCGCGCGAGGCGCTCGGGGAAGAGGCCGCGCTCGAGCGAGTACGGCTTGCCCGCGGGGATGTGGCGGAGCACGGAGGGCTCGAAGAGATAGGCGCCCGCGTTGACGGAGTTCGTGACGACCTCGTCCCACGAGGGCTTCTCGAGGAAGCGCTTGACCATGCCGTCGTCGTCGGTGAGCACGAGGCCGTAGCGCGTCGGATCCTTCACGCGCGTGAGCGCGATGGTGATCTCCGCCTTGCGCGCGCGGTGGAACTTGAGGAACGCGCCGACGTCGAACGCGTTGAGGACGTCGCCGTTGAGGACGAGCGTCGTGCCGGAGAGGAGCTTTTCGGCGTTCTTGAGCGCGCCGCCGGTGCCGAGCGGGAGCTTCTCCTGGACGTAGGAGAGCTTGATGCCGAGCGCGCGGCCGTTTCCGAACGCGCGCTTGAACGCTCCGGCCTGGTAGGACGTGCAGAGCACGACCTCTTTGACGCCGTGCCGGCGCAGGACCTGGAACTGATATTCAAGGAAAGGCCGATTGAGCACCGGCAAAAGCGGCTTGGGCGTCGCCAAAGTGAAGGGACGCAGCCGGGTGCCCATTCCGCCGATCAAAATGACCGCGCGCATAGGGCGGGATTCTACAAAAATACAGCGGCCAAACGGCTTATTTGGTGCCTGGCCTCCCGTTAATCACGGTATTGGAACGTTTGGCCACACCGCCTCTGTGGACAGATCGACCAATACCGGTACTAGCGGGAGGCCTGACACCATTTCGCCGATTTATATTATGATTGAGCCCGCGCATGTCGAATATTTATCAGCCGCCGCCCGTCGCCTCGCTGCACCGAAAGGCGCTCGTCAGCGGCATCCTCGCGGTCGCGGCGTTCCTGGCCGTCGAGGCCCTTCTCCTGCGCTCCTTCGCGCGCACCGACACGCGCCCGCCGTCGTGGGACCAGGCGATCCACATGGAGATCGCGCTCGACTACCGCAACGCGCTCAAGGACGGCAAGGTCGCCGACGCGGTCTATCTCGCGCCGAAGCCGGGCATGCCGCCGTTCCCTCCGCTCTACCACCTCTTCCTCATGGGCTCGTACTCGTCGCCGAACCCGGCGAACGCGGCCCTGTGGGTGAACTGGCTCTACCTCGCCCTCCTCTCGGCGTCCATCTTCGGCATCGCGTGGTTCTTCCGTCCCGACCAGACCGCCGCCGCCGCCGTCGTCATGTTCGCGGCCTCGACGGGCGTGCAGGAGCTTTACACGACGCAGCTCATCGACCTGCCGACGGTCGCGCTCGCCGCCGCGTCGTATTGGGCGCTGCTGACCTCCGACGGCTTCCGGAAATGGGTTCCCGCGCTGCTGTTCGGCGTCGCCCACGCGGCGGGCATGCTCCACAAGTGGAGCTTCTTCAGCTATATGCTGCCCGCGTACTGGATGATGCTCGTCGCGACGCGCGAGAAGGGCTCGACGGTGATCATGCTCTCGTCGACGGCGCTGTCGTTCGCGCTCCTGTTCCCGTGGTACTCGGCGCACTTGGCGCTGCTGCCCTCGCGCCTCGTCCAGGCCTCGACGGACTTCGCCGTGCCGGTGTGGAACAACCCCTCCGCGTGGGGCGTGTACCTGCATCTCGGCTCGATCGCGCTCGGCCCGGTCCTCTTCATCATGGGCGCAATCGCGCTGCTCACGCCGCAGCTGCAGCGCAACCGCGAGCAGGGCAAGCTCCTGCTCGCCTGGTTTCTCGCCGCGTACGTCTTCTGGACGATCGTTCCCAACCGCCAGGCGCGCTTCCTCGTGCCGGCGCTCGTGCCGCTCGCGGTCGCCTTCTGCTCGACGTGGCCCAAGCCCGCGACGTGGACCGTCATGGCGTTCCAGCTCTTCTCGATGTTCAACTTCTACGGCGGCTGGATCGGGCCGGTGACGATTCCGATGCCGTACTTCGACCTGCGCTTCTTCGAGAACCGTCCCGCCGCGGCCGAGGACTGGAAGATCGAGACGATCCTTCGCAAGATCGAGGCCGAGCGCGACCAATCGCGCCCCGTCACGAACGTGACGCTCGTAGCCAACGACCACTACTTCAACGGCCCGACGTTCCACTGGATGCAGAAGCGGCTCGGTCTCGAGCACGCGCGCATGCGCGGCGTGAACTCGCGCCTCTGCGAGCTCTCGGAGTTCGTGCTGCTCAAGGAGCCGAAGCTCGGCCCGCCGAGCGTCATCGGCGGGCTCCAGGAGGCCGCCAACGAGATCCGCGAGCCGCGCGGCTGGTTCTCGAAGGCGTACGAGCAGATCGAGGTTTGGGCGCTGCCCGACGGAAGCTCGGCGACCTTGTTCCGCCAGCGCCGCGGCCTCAAGAAGCCGTACGACGGCAAGACGCTCGTCTACCAGGTCTTCAACATCGGCAAGGTCGACATCATCGACCTCAAAGCGCAGTTCGGCCAGTGGGATCCCGCGGCGTCCGTCTACAAGTCCGCGACGATCACCGCGAAGAGCCTCGACGTGCGCGGCCTGCAGATCAAGGACCCGGACGTCGAGCTCTACGACCTCGGCTTCGTTCCCGTCGTGCGCGACGGCCGCGGCGACGACGAGTGGGTCGACATGCGCCTCATGCGCCTGGGCCGCGTGCGCGTCAACTCGCTCGACGTCGGCGCCGAGGAGCTCAAGCTCTTCCTGGCCGAGCGCGTGAAGGGCCTCATGGTGTCGGAAGTGATCCTCGACAATACCGTGATCGTGCGCGGCAAGTTCAAGGGCAAGGCCGTCGCCGCCGAGGCCGCGCTGACGCTTCTCGACCAGCCCCGCCGCCTGAAGATCGACATCAAGAGCGCGAAGTGGGGCGGGATCAACGTGCCGCTGCACCTGTTCCGCGAGATCAAAGAGCTCGAGATCCCGCTCTACCCCAATCCCGAGACGCCTTTCGCCATCGAGATGCCCGGCCTGACGATCAAGGGCGGGCGGCTGACGATTCCTTAGCGGCGAGCACGAGCTCGCCGTCGGCCTTTCCGGCGACCCGCGCGAACATGCCGTTGTCGGCGCGGTAGGCGTAGAGCCCCGCGTACGGAATGTCCGTCGAGCCGTACCAGCTCATCACCGCGTTCTTCTCCGCGAAGCTCACGCGGCCCTCGGCGACCAGGGCCTTCAAGCCCGGCTCGCGTCGCGAGAGGTAGAGCGCGCCCTCGAGGTCGTAGGTCGAGTTGAACACCGGCGCGGAGCCGATGAAGGTGTCGAGCCCGAAGAGCAGAATCGTCTTCTCGCCGGGCGGCGCGTGATCGAGCCGGCGGTTGAGGCCGCCCAGAATCTCGAGTTGGCGCTTGGCCGCGGCGGCCCACTGCGCGTTCGAGGTCCACGTCGAGAGCAGGCAGACGGCGGGGAGGACGGCGCAGAGGACGAGGCCCGCGGAGCGCGGGGCGGCGGAGCGGGCGGCGAAGAGCCGGCGCATGCCCCACGCCGCGAACAGCGCCGCGCCCGCCGAGCCGGTGAAGTTCACCCGGTTCGTCGCCGAGAAGATCGCGGGGACGTAAGTCGCGTCGAAGACGTAGGGCGCGTAGCCGAAGAAGAACAGCGCGGCCGCGAACAGCGGCGCGTCGTCGGAGGGCGACTCCTCCGTCAGCGTCGAGCGCGCGCAGGCGGCGAGGACTGCCGAGGCGGCGGCCCAGGCGATCCAGTTCCAGACGGAGAACAGCGACTTCGCCCACAGCGCGTGCTTGTAGAGCAGGTGCCACAGCCGGTTGAGCAAAGAGCACTCGAGCCCGGTCCAGAACACCTGGAAAAAGTGCGCGGGAGACAGCGACATCGGATGGCGCTCGGGCGAGAACAGCCGCGGGCTCAGGACGCGCTGCCAGAGCACGAGGCAGAACAGGCCCGTGAGCGGCCCGACGTTCGCCGCGACGCCCGCGAGCCACGCGCGCCAGAAGCCGAGCTTGCGCGCGCGCCAGGCGTCGGTCACGACGGGGACGGCGGCGAGCAAGGCGGAGCCCTCGTACATCAGGCCGCCGATGAGCAAGGCGTGCGCGGAGAGGTTCGGGCTGCGCTTGCGCAGGCGCAGCGCCTCGAAGGTCAGCGCGAGCGCCGCGGGCGCCGAGTACAGCGCGACCCAGTGGCGCGTGGCGTCGTGGTTGGGCCAGAGGACGAAGAGGCCGGCGGCCAGGACGGCGGTCGGGCGGCCGAGGCCCTCGTCCTCGAGCCAGCGCCACAGCGCGACGCCGCCCCAGGCGGTGAGCGCGGCCAGGAACAGGTGCCAGCCCAGCGCCCAAGCGCCGAAAAGCTTGTAGAGCGCGGCGAAGGCGGGGAAGTTGAGCGGGCGCGCCCAGACGCCGTCGTGATCCTTCGCGAAGTGCGAGATCAGCGCGAACCAGCCTTGATCCGGCGACTTGGCCAGGATCGCGAGCCACGCCCAGTCGTCGTCGTAGAAGCCGAGGCCCCGGATCTTGAACGCGTACGCGGCGAAGGCGAGCGCGGCGAGAAAGAGAGCCGCTTGCTCGGCGCGGGGGCGGGCCTTGCTCACCGGTCCACGGCCTCGTCGATGATGACGAGCGGGCGGCGCTTGGTCTGCCGGTACATCCGGCCGAGGTACTCGCCGATCACGCCGAAAAAGATCGAGTTGACGGAGAGCGAGAGCAGGATGAGCGCGGTCGTCGTGGCCCAGCCGGTGGGCATCGGGACCTTGAACCAGATCTTGGCGACCGCGTAGCCGACGAGCGCGAGGAACGTGCACGTCGCGATGATCAGACCGACGAACGTCGCGATGCGCAGCGGGACGACGGAGTGGTTGAGAATGCCGTCGGCGGCGAACACGAGCAGCTCGCCGTACGAGAACTTCGACGCGCCGCGCTCGCGCGCCGCGCGGTCGTAGGGGACGCCGACCTGTGAGAAGCCGAGGGTGGCGATCGTGCCGCGCAGGTAGGGCGTGGAGTCCTCGATCTTCATGAGCTCGTCGATGGCGCGGCGGTCGACGAGGCGGAAGTCGCCGGCGTCGTTGGGCAGCTCGTCCTCTGAGAGCGCGTCGATGAGGCGGTAGAAGAAGGCGCGGAGAGCGTTGAGCCACCAGGCTTCCTGGCGCGAGCGGCGGACGCCGTAGACGACCTTGGCGCCCTTCTCCCAGTGCTCGAGGAAGACGGGGATGAGCTCGGGCGGGTCCTGGAAGTCGCAGTCGAGCTGGATCGCGCAGTCGCCCTTGGCCTTCGAGTAGCCGGTGTGGATCGAGCGCTGATAGCCGAAGTTGCGCGAGAAGCGGAACGCGCGCACGCGCTGGTCCTTGAGGGACAGCTCGGCGACGCGCTCCCACGTGCGGTCGGTTGAGCGGTTGTCGGTGATGACGAGCTCCCAGTCGTACTTGGCGGCGAGCGGCTTCATCACCGCGTCGAGGCGCTCGGCGAGCAGGAGGACGTTCTCCTCCTCGTTGTAGCAGGGGACGACGAAGGAGACGAGCTTCTTGCTCACGCTTTGGCGGCGGCGCCGTAGACGCGGCGCAGCCCCTCCTTGAGGGGGATCTCGGGCTTCCAGGCGGGCACCGGCTCTCCCAAATAGGGATTCATGACTTCGCGCTCGCGATACGGGCGTCCGCCGAACTCGACCTTCGGCGCCTTGCCCGCGGCCTCGCCGAAGAGCCCGACGAGCGTCTTGAGGCTGACGCGCTCGCCGGTCGCGGCGCACCACTCCTTGAGGACGGGCTCTGAGACGTCGGAGAGCGCGCGCTCGGCCCTGATGAGCGCGGCGGCCGCGTCGTCGACGTGGACGAGATCGAGGCGCTGCTCGCCGGGCGACATCTTGAGCGTCTCGCCGGAGGCCGCGTACTTGGCGAGCAGGTTGAGGAGCTTCGGGCGGCCGTCCTCGGGGCCGTAGACGTCGTAGAGGCTCACGACGGCGGCGCGCAGCGGCGTCGCGCGGACGTAGTACTCGAGGATGTCGCGGTAGGCGCGCTTGGTCGCGGCGTAGAGGGAGACGGGATCGTACTCGGCGGTCCCGGAGCGGCGCTCGAAGTAGGTGCCGGCGGCGATCAGCTTATGGCAGCGGCCGGCGACGCAGGCCTCGGCGAGCTGCGTGCCGAGGAGCACATTCGCGCGGATGAGCGGCTCGATCGGCGCCTCGTCCTTTTCGCCGGCGACGAGCGCGGCCAGGTGGAAGGCCGTCTCGGGCTTGTAGGCGCGGACGATCTCCATCATGCGGTCGGTGGAGCCGTCGTGGCGCTCGACCATCGCGCCGGAGAGGCCGACGTCGTTGCTGTCCTCGCGCAGGACGGCCACGACGGGCCGGCCGGCCTCGAGCAGCATGCGCACGAGGCGGCGGCCGAGGAAGCCCGAGGCGCCGGTGACGAGAGCGGACTTCATTTCGCGCTCCGGACGAAATCGAGGATGGTCTTCGCGATGAAGTCGATCATCTCGGGCGAGAGGCCCGGATAGACGCCGACCCAGAACGTGTTCGTCATGATGAGGTCGGTGCCGTCGAGCTTGCCGTGCACGCGGTACTCGCGGCCCTCGAAGTAGGGCTGGCGCGCGAGGTTGCCGCCGAAGAGGAGCCGGGTGCCGATCTTCTTCTTCTCGAGCGCGGCGGTCAGCGCGTCGCGGGTGAAGCCGGCGTCGGGCTTGACCGTGATCGGGAAGCCGAACCACGAGGGGTCGGCGCCGGCCGTCGGGGCCGGGAGGTAGAGCTTGGAGGCCGCGGGAGCGAGCGCCGTATGGAGGCGGCGGAAGTTCGCCTTGCGGGTCTCGATGAAGCCGGGCAATCTCTTGAGCTGCGCGCAGCCGACGGCGGCCTGCATGTCGGTGATCTTGAGGTTGTAGCCCGCGTGCGAGTAGGTGTACTTGTGGTCGTAGCCGTCGGGGAGGCCGCCGAGCTTCCACTTGAAGCGCTTGCCGCACGTGTCGTCCTTGCCCGGGGCGCACCAGCAGTCGCGGCCCCAGTCGCGGAAGGACTCGACGAGGACCTTGAGGCGCGCGGACTTCGTGAACACCGCGCCGCCCTCGCCCATCGTGATGTGGTGCGCGGGATAGAAAGAGAGGGTCGCGATGTCGCCGAAGGTGCCGACCATCTTGCCGTTGAAAGTCGAGCCGAGCGCGTCGCAGCAGTCCTCGATGAGCCACAGATTGTTCTTCTCGGCGAGCGCGGCGACCTTCTCGAGGTCGAACGGGTTGCCGAGCGTGTGCGCCATCATGATCGCCTTCGTCTTCGGGCCGATCGCGGCCTCGATGGATTCGATGGAGGCGTCGTAGGTCGGCGGGGACGCGTCGACGAACACGGGGACGAGGCCGTTCTGCAGGATCGGGTTGACCGTCGTCGGGAAGCCGGCCGCGAGCGTGATCACCTCGTCGCCGGGCTTGAGCGCGCGCTCCTTGAGTTTGGGCGAGGTCAGCGCGGAGAGGGCGAGCAGGTTCGCGGAGGAGCCGGAGTTGCACGTGAGCACGCACGGCACGCCGAGGAAGCGGCCGAGCTCCTTCTCGAAGCGCTCGTTGAAGCGGCCCGTCGTGAGCCAGAAGTCGAGCGAGGAGTCGACGAGCGTGGCGACGTCCTCGGGGCCGAAGACGCGGCCGGAGACGGGGACGGGGGACTCGCCCGGGACGAAGGCCTTTTTCGCGTGGGCGACGCGCGCGTGCTCGGCGGCGAGCTCGAGGACCTTGGCGCGCAGCTCGGCTTCGGTCCCGGTCGAGGCGGTCACCGCGCGGCTCCGACGGCTTCCTCGTACATCGCGATCTGCTTGGCGGTCAGGCGGGGGATCTCGCCCGGGTGCTCGAGCTGCTCGCGGTACCACTCGGCCGTCATGCGCATCGTCTCGTCGAGCGACCACGCGGGACCCCAGCCGAGCTCGCGCGCGGCCTTCGTCCAGTCGAGCTTGAGGACCTTGGCTTCCTTCGGGTCGCCGGAGGAGTCCGGCGTGTCGATCGACAGCGGCTTGCCCCACGCGGAGACGAAGCGGTCGATGAGGTCGCGCACGGTCACGCACGACGCGTCGTCGGGGCCGAAGTTCCAGGACTGGGCGTACTTGCCGGGGCTCTGGAGCATGCGCTCGCCGAGCAGAAGGTAGCCGGACACGGGCTCGAGCACGTGCTGCCACGGGCGGATCGAGGATGAGGCGCGCATGACGAGCGGAACGCCTTTCGCGTACGCGCGGACGGCGTCGGGGATGATGCGGTCCTCGGCCCAGTCGCCGCCGCCGATCACGTTGCCGGCGCGCGCGGTCGCGAGCGCGACGCGGCCCTCGGGGGCGAAGAAGGAGTCGCGGTACGAGGAGCACAGGATCTCGCACGCGGCCTTCGAGGCGGCGTACGGGTCGTGGCCGCCGAGGCGGTCGTCCTCGCGGAACGGGCGGCCCTCGTCGGAGTTCTCGTAGCACTTGTCGGTCGTGATCACGACGACCGCCTTGACCGAGCGGGAGCGGCGGCAGGCCTCGAGAATGGAGGCGGTGCCCATCACGTTGACGTCGAAGGTCTCGAGGGGCTCGCGGTAGGATTTCCGGACGAGCGGCTGCGCGGCGAGATGAAACACGACCTCGGGCTTGGAGTCGGAAAAGACGCGGTCGACGGCGGCGCGGTGACGGACGTCGCCGTAGGATGACGCGATGCCCTCGAAGACTCGCGCGGCGTCGAAGAGGTTGGGCGTCGCCTCGGGCGGGAGCGCGTACCCGCGCGTCTTGGCGCCGAGGGCCTTGAGCCAGGACGCGAGCCAGCCGCCCTTGAAGCCGGTGTGTCCGGTGACGAGGACCGACCGGCCGCGGTAGGCGTCCGCGAGGCTCACGCGGCGGCCTTCCAGGGGGCGCGGCCCGACTGCCAGAGGCTCTCGAGCAGCTGCTTGTCGCGCAAGGTGTCCATCGGCTGCCAGAAGCCCTCGTGGCGGTACGCGGAGAGCTGGCCGTCGGCGGCGAGGCGCTCGAGCGGCGAACGCTCGAGGACGCAGTCGTCGCCGTCGAGGTACTTGAGCATGCCGGGCTCGAAGACGAAGAAGCCGCCGTTGATCCAGCCCTCGCCGGTCTGGGGCTTCTCGGTGAACTCGGCGACGCGCGAGCCGTCGAGATTGAGGCCGCCGAAGCGCGCGGGCGGGCGCACGGCCGTGACCGTCGCGAGGCGCTTGTGCTTCTTGTGGAAGGCGAGCAGCTCGGTCAAATCGATCGAGCCCAGGCCGTCGCCGTAGGTGACCATGAACGTGCCGGTCTTGAGCTGATCCTTGAGGCGCAGGAGGCGGCCGCCGGTCATCGTCTTGAGGCCGGTGTCGACGAGAGAGACGCGCCAGTCGGGCGCGCGGCGTCCCGTCGTGCGGGCGCGGCCCGCCTTGAGGTCGACGGTGAAGTCGCTCTCGCGCAGCGCGAACGAGGCGAAGTACTCCTTGATGACGTCGCCCTTGTAGCCGCAGGCGACGATGAAGTCCTTGTGCCCGTGGGAGGCGTAGTGCGACATGATGTGCCACAGGATCGGCTTGCCGCCGATGTCGACCATCGGCTTGGGCTTGAGGGAGGTTTCTTCGGAGAGGCGCGTGCCGAGGCCGCCGGCCAGGAGGACGGTTTTCATCGTGTAGCCTTCATTTTAACATTCCGCGAAGCGAGCCTTCCGAGGGGAAAGATGATGATCCCGTCCCGCTGCCAGGCGGGCGGGGAGGCCTTCGTGAGCTTCTTCCAGACGTAGCCGTCCGGAGGCTGGCAGACGGCCTCGTCGCCGCACATGAAGAACTTGGCGCCCTGCGCGGTCTTCTCGTCGAGCCAGTCGAGCTCGCGCTTCTCGTCGCCGACGAAGTCGATCGACCAGCCGCGGCGGTCGAGGTAGTACAGGAACACCGACGACGCCTGGCCGCTCGCCGCGAACAGGTCGTCCTGGAGGCTGACCGCGCGGGCGGCCTCGCCGGCGTGCTTGAGGAACGGGATGCCCTGACGGTACCAGTGGCCGATGCGCAGCGCGGCGTGGACCGGGACCGAGACGACGAGCAGAGCGACGCCCGCGAGCGCCCACGCCCGGCGGTCCTTCTTCACGGCCTTCGCGGAGTCGAGCAGGCGGGACAGGCCGACGCCCATGAGCGCGGCGGTCGCCGGGACGAGCGTGAGCGAGGTGTACTCGTGCTGATGGGAGTAGGAGCCCATCGCGATGAGGTGGAGGAGCGCGCCGCCCCACCACGCGAGCCAGAAGATTTCGCGCTTCTTCCAGAAGATCTGGTAGGCCCCGGCGAGGAACAGGACCATGCCGCCGTAGGTCGTCACGAGCTCGAGGAAGCGCGACGTGATCAAGAACTGCGTGTAGTACGGGACGTTCGCCCAGTCGAGGATGCCGAGGAACTCCTCTTTGCGCGTCGGCACGACGTAGACGCCGGTGCGCGCGTACGCGTACCAGGCGATCACCGCGCCCGCGGCGAGGAGGCCCGCGGCCCACATGCGCGCGTCGCCGAGCGTCTTCTTGCCGAGCCGGCGCCACGTGAGCGCGGCGAGCGGGATGAAGACGTGGAAATACGGGAGCTTGAGGCCGACGGCGACGAACACGCAGAACGTCGCGATCGCCCACGGCAGGAGCGGCCTGTGCTTCGCGAGCGAGTCGTCCCAGAAGTAGAGCGCCGAGACGAGCGCGAGCAAAGCGAGCCCCTCGGGCTGAACGGTCCGGCCGAAATAGATCTCGAGGGGAAGCAGGCTGAAGAGCAGTGAGCCGTAGAGCGCGGGCAGGCGGCCGAGCTCGCGGTCGTAGAGGAGGAAGAGCAGCATCGCCGTCAGCATGGACGCGACGACGGAGATCACGCGGCCCGCGTCCTCGCCCAGGCCGCCCACGTTCCAGATCTTGCCGTACAGCCACATGTACAGCGGCATCTCGGTGGCGGACATGCGGTCCTCGCCGCCCTCCCAGTCGATCCGGGGCTTGTGGATCGGCCGGTTCTCGCGCGCGTAGTTGCGGGCGATCGCGGCCGTGTTGACCTGGCGGTGGTAGTGGTAGTCGAGCAGTCCGGCGCGCAGGCCCTTGAGGTGGACGATCAGCGAGAGGGCGGCGACGGCGAGAAGGCAGAGGGCGCGCCGGCGGGCGAGCGCCTCGATCATTCCTTGAAGGCGTACATCTCGATCGTGCCGCCGGAGCGCAGCGCGGTCTCGACGACGGTGGCGATCAAGACGAGCGGCAGGAACACCGGCAAGGTCGCCGCGATCAAGAGGCTCTGGAACGGGTACTTCCACGCGGCGTCGGTGCGCGCGGACTCGTCCTTGAGCAGCGAGTAGAGCAGATTCCAGCGCATGCCCATCGCGTTGTAGATCGACTGCAGCAGGCCGTACGGGTTCTGCTCGAAGCTGAAGTGGTCGAGCTGGACGACGCGGAAGCGGTGGCGCTGGAGGATCGCCTCGAGGGAGCGCGGCGTGAAGTGGAAGTAGTGGCGCGGCACGTCGAGGTGGAACCAGAAGCGGCCGAACAGGCGCGCCTGCCACGAGCCGAAGTTCGGCACCGCCACGGCGAGCAGGCCGCCGGGCTTGAGCAGCTCGTAGGCGCGCGCGATCGACGAGACCGGGCTCGAGAAGTGCTCGAGCGTGTGCCAGAAGATCACCGCGTTGTAGCGGTTCTTCTCGTGCGGCGACGTGAGGAAGTCGCCCGTCGCGACCTCGAGCTTGAGGACGTTGCGCGCGTGCCACGCCGCCGACTCGGAGAGCTCGAGGCCGTGCGCCTCGTAGCCGAGCTCGCGCAGATAGGAGAGCATCATGCCGCGGCCGCAGCCGACGTCGAGCACGGGGCCGCGCGGGACGCGGTTGTGCAGGACCTGGGCGCGGCGCTTGCGGAACCACCGGACGAGCTTCTCGAAGAGGGGGTTGAAGCGGACGTTCGACTTGCCGTAGTACTCCTGGGGATACCACTTGCCGATCTCGTCGGCGGGCGGCGCGGGCCAGGTGCGGCCGAGGCCGCAGTCGGGGCAGGCGAGGAGCTCGAAGCCGGGCTCGACGACCTTGCGGACGTCCTCCTCGCCGTCGAAGCCGCAGGCGGGGCAGCGCGTGGGGCGCTTGTCCTGGTCCTGGAGGTGCG
Source organism: uncultured Elusimicrobia bacterium (assembly GCA_964450975.1). Taxonomy (GTDB): domain Bacteria; phylum Elusimicrobiota; class Elusimicrobia; order UBA1565; family UBA9628; genus GWA2-66-18. The sequence goes on from CAYVFO010000012.1 coordinate 12,837, forward strand.
GCTGGAAGCGAGGAGCTGAGGCGGTCACCGAGGGGAAATTATATAAAATCCGGGCATGACCCGCCTCCCGCTCCTTTTGCTTCTTCTCGCCGCTCCCGCCGGGGCCCTGCTCCCCGACGAGCAGAACACGATCAAGATCTTCAAGGAGGCGGCCCCGTCCGTCGTCAACGTCACGAACGTCGCCCTCGAGCACGGCGGCTCGATGGACGAGCTCGCGATCCCTCAGGGCGCGGGCTCCGGCTGGGTCTACGACAAGAAGGGCCACGTCGTCACGAACTTCCACGTCGTGCGCGGCGGCGACGCGTTCCTCGTCACGCTCAACGACCAGACGCAGCTCGAGGCCAAGCTCGTCGGCGCCGACCCGACGAAGGACATCGCCGTCCTCAAGGTCCTCAAGGGCGCGGAGAAGCTCGTGCCGCTGCGCGCGGGCAATCTCGACGCGCTCCAGGTCGGACAGAAGACGATCGCCATCGGAAACCCGTTCGGCCTCGACCACACGATGACGACGGGCGTGATCTCGGCGCTCGGCCGCCAGGTCCAGGGCATCGGCGGGGTCACGATCCGCGACATGATCCAGACCGACGCGGCGATCAACCCCGGCAACTCCGGCGGCCCGCTGCTCGACTCCGACGGCAGCGTCATCGGCATGAACACGATGATCTTCTCGCGCACGGGCGGCAGCGCCGGCATCGGCTTCGCGGTTCCGGTCTCCTTCATCAAGCGCATCGTCCCGCAGATCATCGCGCACGGCAAGGTCGTTCGGCCCGGCATGGGCATCAGCATCCTCAACGCCGTGCAGAAGTATTACGCCGTCGGCGACGTGCCCGGCTGCGTGATCAACGAGGTCTTCGCGGACGGCCCCGCGGCCAAGGCGGGACTGCGCGGCTTGCGGCGCGGTCCCGGAGGCCGCGTGATCCCGGGCGACATCATAGTCGGCATCGACGCGCACAAGGTCACGGACTTCGACGACCTCTACAACGCCTTCGACCGCTACTCGCCCGGCGACAAGGTGACGGTCCGCGTCCTGCGCCAGGGCAAGCCTCTGACGGTGTCGGTCTCCCTCATCAACATCCAGTGATCCTGCTCGCGGCGCTCCTGCTGCCGGCTTCGCTCGCGGCGGCCGCGGATCCCGTCGAGACGTTCCTCTCGCGGGTCGTCGTCGAGCCCGGCGTGCCCGCCTCGCAGGCCGACCAGCTTCGCGCGGCTCTCAAGACGGCCGCCGGGACGCCGACGGGCCGCGAGCGCGCCGAGCGCCTCGCCGCCGGCGGCTGGAGCGTGAGGATCGGAACGGCCGCGTTCGGCCTGACGATCGAGCGCGAGGCCGGCGTCGACGTCCCGATCGGCAAGGCCGGGAACACGGATGCGACCGTCTCGCCTCCGCTGGTGCGCGTCGACTCGGTCCTTCTCTCCGGCGCTCCCGACGTCGTGCCCGACACGCTGGCTCACGAGGTGTTCGGTCACGCGCTCTCGGCCCTCGAGGCGAAGAAGGCCGGCGTCTACGACGCCTGGACGAGCTCGGCCGAGGACGAGATGCTCGCCGAGCTTGTCGGCTCGCTCGTCTCGCGCGAGCGCGGCCGCCCGTTCCACTCCGACGACTCCGGCGCGCGGCTCATCCAGAGCACGGCTTCCTACGTCCGCCTCCACTGGTTCGGCTCGGCGGGACAGCCGGGCACGATCTCCGCGGAGGACGCGTCCGCACCCGCGGAGGCGCTGCGCGCGCGCCTCTCGGCCCAGACCGAGGAGGCCGCGCGCCTCGACGGAGTCCTCGATCAGATTCACGAGTGGCAGCTGCAGTTCATGCACTTCGGCACGGTCCACGAGATCTCGCCGGAGCGCTTCGAGAGCCTCTGGCAGTACCTCGAGGAGTCGCGCCTGACGAACAACGCGGCGCGCGCCGACCTCGACCGCGCGCGTGGCGCCGTCTACGACAAGATGGTCTATCTCACCTTGCCCGAAGGCCTCAAGCTCCGCCGCGCGCTCGCGTCGAAGAGCTACGCGCGCTTCGCCGGCCAGCGCCGCTCCGAGCTCGATCGCCTGCGCGCGCGCCTGATCGCGCTCGGCGCCGGCGAGCCCGCCCCCGCGCCCGCGGGCGTCGCGACCTTCACCGACGACAGGTGGGAGCAGCTGCGGAAAATGGTCGTCCGCGACCTGAAGGACAACCCCGACCACTGGCGCTAGTCGTACGGTGTCAGGCCTAACACATAACACTTCGCGGAACTTTCGGCGCGCTGAATCGTCTGCTAAGTATGGGTCGAAGAAACCGAGTTCATTTCGCGGGGGCCATCCATCACGTCATGGCTCGCGGCGTTAATCGACAGTCCATCTTTAGCGACGATGAGGATCGTCAGCGGCTGGTGGCCGATCTGCACGACATCGCCGAGGAATACGGCGCGAGAGTGTTGGCGTACTGCCTGATGGGAAATCATTTCCATGCCGCGATTCGCGTCGGCAAAATCTGCCTCAGCACCATCATGCAGAACGTGTCCGGAGGCTACGCGCGGGCTTACAATCGGAAGCACGGCCGCACGGGACATCTCTTCGAAGCGCGGTTCCGCGCGAAGCTTTGCGCGGATGACGCCTACTTGGCGGCCGTCATTCGTTATATCCATCACAATCCGGTCGAGGCGGGGCTCGTCTCAAATCCGCGTCAGTGGCCCTGGTCGAGCGCTAAGCGATATCCCGTATCGATCGACGACGACCTTCTGGGATTTGATCCCTGGCGGGATGGTGAGTTCGAATCGCTTATGCTGCGAACCGACGAGATGCCCGCTCTCGTGCCGATATCTGACGTGGCCGCGAGAATCACGTTGCGTGAGGGAATCGATCCGAGTCTCATCCGCTCAAAATCCGCCGTACGAGATTTAGTGGCTGTCAGAAGACAAATCGCCGCGGAGTCGAAGAAGGAAGGACACTCGGGAAAGGCGATCGCCGCATGGCTTGGCCTCAGTGAAATGGCTGTCAGCCGCTATCTCAGACCCAAAGTGTTATGTGTTAGGCCTGACACCAGATAGTGCCGACGACTTCAGCTCGGCGATGACGCCGTCCCGCAGTGACGGAAGCTGCAGGGACAGCGCGCGCTCGAGCTTGGGCTTGAGCTCCTCGAGCTCCGAGGCGCACCGGATCTCGCCGGCCTGCAGCGAGGCCACGCAGCGTCCGTCGCGGTAGAGCAGGCGGTTTCCCCGCAAAGACGGCACTCGCGCTTCCGCGTCGAGGATGCCGCGCAGGTTCAGCGGATCCGACGCCGAGACGACGAGCCAGTCGCCGTTCTCGCGCGGGCGGCGCAATTCTTCGACGGCCTCGGGCAGCGCGTACTGCTCCCCCGCGACGCCGGAGACGAAGCGGCCGCCGCGGATCTCGCCGCGCGCCTCGAGGCGCCGGAGCGCGGGGACGAGCTCGAACCACGACGGCGCGGCGGCCTCGCGCGTCAGCAGGTCGCGGAACACGACGCCGTAGCGCCGCAGGAGCTGCCACGCCCAGAGGCGAGGCCGGTCCTCGGCCTTCGCGGCGGACACGCGCCCTGGGAAGAGCGTCCAGCGGCCGCTGCGGCCCCGCGTTCCCGCGCGGGGGGAGCCCCAGCGCGAGCTCCGGCGCTTGGCGGCCGGGCGCTGCAGCACGAGGCCGCGCAGCGCGGAGAAGCCGTCGGACGTCACGAGGCCCAGGGCGGCGAGCTCGGAGAGCGAGTCCTTGACCTGCTCAGGCAGCAGCCCCGCGACCTCGACGATTCCGTCGAAAAACAGCGCGCCCTCGCGCTTGAGCGCGTCGCGCACCTTCGCGGCCTCGGGGCGGAGGAATGTCTCGGGCGCTGCGAGGCGGTCGGCGGGCAGCATCCACGCGAGATCGTCGCGGAACGCGAGCGCGATGGGCGCCACGCGCGTCAGCGCGGAGGCGGCGCGCTCGCCCTCGTCCACTTTCTTCGGCGGCCGGAGGCGGCCCCACGCGAGCTCGCCGGAGAACGACATCGTGTCGAGCCACTCGGGCGCGTACTTCTCGACGCGGCCGGGCAGGACGTCGGTCTCCCACGCGGCGGCGGCGATCTCGAAGCCCTGGAGCTGGCCGACGGCCTCGTGCAGACCGAGGCGGCCGTCGCGGCGCGAGCCCGGGATCAGGTGATGGTACTCGGAGAGGAATCTCCAGTACGTCTCCGGCGGAACGGCCCGGACCGCCTTGCGGGCGCCGTCGAGCGTCAGGCGATGAATGCGCGCGAGCAGGCGGCGCTCGCACCACTGGCCGGGCTCCTCGAAGTCGCCGGAGAGGACGAAGCCCTCGCCTTCGAGCGCGGCGAGGGCGGTCTTCACCGCGCCTTCGCCCAAGCCGAGATCGCGCGCGAGGCGTTCCGCGGCGACGGGCCCGGCGACCTCGAGGTGGCCGCGGACGAGCGCGGCGACGGCGTCGGTCTCCGCGACGGCCTTGCGCAGCGAGTCGGGACGCGCGGGAAGCGGCGCGCCCGTCCCGCCGGGGCAGGCGGCCTCCACGACGGACCAGCGTTCCGCGGCGGCCCACAGGTCCGGCTTGCCGGGGCGGCGCCACAGGCCCGCGCGGCCCTCGGCGGCGAGGCGCTCGAAGAAGCCGCGCCACGCGCGCGCGCCCTCGTCCGACGGCAGCGCGCCGAGCTGAAGCAGAGCGCCGTGCAGCTCTTCGGCGTCGCGCGCGAGCGGCCACGCCTCCTCGCGCACCTGCGCGATCGCGCCCGGGTCGAGCTTCGCCAGATCCTTCGCGTCTTCGGGGGCGAGCGTGCGGCGCAGCGAGACGGCGCGCGCGCGGCGCTCCTCGAGCGGCGCGTCGTCGAGGAACGCGTAGGGATTCGCGTTGAGGATCTCGTGCGAGAACGGCGAAGGCTCGCGCGTGTCCTTGCCGACGAGCTCGACCTCGCCCTTCTCGATGCGCACGAGGAGCTCGGTCCAGCGCTCGACGTCCATCGCCTCGGTGAGGCAGTCGTGCAAGGTCTGATGAATCAGCGGATGGTCGGGCGGCTCGAGGTCCGGCGGGCGGTGCTCGAAGCACGCGGTCTGCTGCGGGAAGACGGCGGTCAGCACGTCGTCGGCGCGGAAGCGCTGCAGCGGCGGCGGGACCTTCTTGCCGCCGCGCACGCGCGGCACGACGAGCGAGCGCCCGAGGTTCCAGCGCCACCGGAGCTGGAACATCGGCGCGGCGAGCAGCGCCTGCACCAAAGTGTCCTTCGCGGTCTTCGACGGGACCATGCGGAACATCTGCTCGAGCGGGAAGCTGTGCTGGACGCCGATCGAGAGCACGATGCCGTCGTCGTCGGCGGAAGCCTGCAGCTCGAAGTCGAACGTGCGGCAGAACTTCTTGCGCATCGCGAGGCCCCACGCGCGGTTGACGCGCGAGCCGTAGGGCGAGTGCACGACGAGCTGCATGCCGCCGGTCTCGTCGAAGAAGCGCTCGAAGAGTATCTTCTCGCGCGTCGGCAAAAAGCCGATCGCCGCCTTCTGCGCGTTCGCGTACTCGGCGGCCTGCGCCGCCGGCAGCCCGAACACGCCGCATTCCGCCGCGAGCGCGTCGACGGCGGCCGGAATCCCGCCCTTGTCGAGCGCCGCGTCGAGCGCGCTCCGCAGGTCGGAGACCTCGCCCGAGAGCTCGATCGTGCGCCCGGGCGCCTCGCCGAGCCAGAACGGGATCGTCGCGGCCGCGCCTTGCGCGTCGGAGACGACGACCTGGCCGCCGCGCACGTAGCGGATTCGCCACGACGTGCTGCCGAGGCGGAAGACGTCGCCGGCCATGCTCTCGATCGCGAAGTCCTCGTTGACCGTGCCGACGAACGTGCCGTCGTCCTCGGTGACGACGCGGTAGTCGGCGGTCTCGGGAATCGCGCCGCCGGACATGATCGCGGCCATGCGCGCCGCTTTGCGCGGACGCAGAACGCCGTGCACCTGATCGCGGTGGAGGTACGCGCCGTCCTTGCGGCCCTTGGCGACGCCCTCGCTCGCGAGCTCGACCATCTTGTCGAAGCTCGCGCGCTCGAGCGCCCGGTAGGGCCACGCGCGCTTGAACAGCTCGAAGAGCTCGTCCTCGGAGGCCTCGCCGCGCGCGGAGACCTCGGCGTCGAGCTGCTGGACGAGGATGTCGAGCGGACAGACCGGCATCTCGACAGCGTCGAGGCGGCCGCCCTTGATCGCGCGCAGCATCGCCGCCGCCTCGAGCAGCTCGTCGCGCGTGAGCGCGAACAGGCGGCCCTTCGGGACGACCCCGAGGCGGTGGCCCGCGCGGCCGACGCGCTGGAGGAACGTCGCGATCGAGCGCGGGGAGCCGAGCTGGCAGACGAGATCGATGAAGCCGACGTCGATTCCGAGCTCGAGCGAGGCGGTCGCGACGATCGCCTTGAGCTTGCCGGCCTTGAGTCGCTCCTCGGCGTCGAGCCGGAGCTGGCGCGAGAGCGAGCCGTGGTGGCTCGCGACCGCGTCCTGGCCGAGCTTCTCGCCCAGGCGGTGCGCGACGCGCTCGGCCATGCGGCGCGTGTTGACGAAGACGAGCGTCGAGCGGTGCGACTCGATGAGCTTGACGAGCCGGTCGTCGAGCTCGGCCCACTGCTCGTTGGAGCACACCGCGCCGATCTCGGCGGGAGTCTCGATCTCGAGGTCGAGCCGGCGCCGGTGGCCGGTGTCCACGATGCGGCAGTCCGGGACGCCGTCCGCGCCGACGCGGCGCGCGCCGACGAGGAACCGGGCGATCTCCTCGATCGGCCGCTGCGTGGCGGACAGGCCGACGCGCGTCGGCGGCTTCTCGCACAGCGCCTCGAGGCGCTCGAGCGTGAGAGACAGGTGCGAGCCGCGCTTGTCGCGCGCGAGCGCGTGGATCTCGTCCACGATCACGGTCTTCACGCCGCCGAGCAATGCGCGGCTCTTCTCGGAGGTCAGCAGAAGGTAGAGCGACTCGGGCGTCGTGACGAGGATGTGCGGCGGCGTCCTGAGCATCTTCGCGCGCTCGCCCTGCGGCGTGTCGCCGGTGCGTACGGCGGCGCGGATCGGGAGCGCGAGATGCCCGGCCGCGAGCGCGGCGGCGCCGATCTCGGCGAGAGGGGCCTCGAGGTTGCGGCGGATGTCGTTGGAGAGCGCCTTGAGCGGCGAGACGTAGACGACCTGCGTGCGGTCCTCGAGCGTGCCGTCGACCGCCTGCCGCAGCAGCGAGTCGATCGAGGCGAGGAACGCGGCGAGCGTCTTGCCGGAGCCCGTCGGCGCCGCGATCAGCGCGTGGCGCCCCGCCGCGATCTCGGGCCAGCCGAGGCGCTGAGCGTCCGTCGGCGCGCCGAACTTCTCGGCGAACCAGGACTCGACGACGGGATGAAACGGAGTGGAGCTCATCGGGCGGGGGAGACCTCAGTATACATCCGAACAGGCGTTCGATCAAGGCCCGCCGGTCCGGGCACGATGGATACACGGCGAACACATTTAAGACACGTTTCCTCCATTCCTAAAAAGGCGACGAGCGGGTTATACTGCCGTCGTCGTCGCCGCGGAGCATTGTCCCGCGGACAACCCCCGCAGTGACCAAAAAAAGACCCCTCGCTCTCGTTACCATTTACACGGCCTCCAACGAGACGCTGAAGGAGATCTACGCCGGCTCGACCAAGCGGCTGCTGCACGTTCTGGAGAAGCGCCACGGGGCGCGGCGCCCGGCGCGCATGAAGCGCTGGAAGAGCGAGCACTCGATCGTCTACCGCGCGCTCGTCTACGCGATGCCGAGCGCGGAGATCGCGACGTACCTGCGCCGCTGGCGCAAGCGGATCGCGGACCAGCGCGGCTGGACGATTATTTGACCGAGGGCAGGTCCGCGATCTCGCCGTAGAGGTGCACGGCGGAGGCGATCGCCTTCTTGAACATGCCGAGGTGCAGGCTCTCGTTCTCCGAGTGCGGGTTGGAGAGCGGGTCCTCGACGCCGATCAAGAGCGCGGGCGCGCCCTTGAGCGCTTTGGCGAAGGGCCCCACGAACGGGATCGAGCCGCCGCAGCCCATGTCGACGGCCGCGCGGCCGTAGCCTTTCTTGAGCGCGCGGCGCGCCGCGGCGAACGCGGGGGCTCCGGTGTCGGTCGTCCACGCCGGGCTCGCGGCCTCGTTGGAGAACTCGACCTTCACGCCCCAAGGGGCGTTCTTCTGCAGGTGAGCCTTGAGCTGCTTGAGAGTCTTCTTCGGGTCCATGCCGGGGACGACGCGGATGCCCATGTGCGCCCACGCGGAGTCGTTGATGATGTTCGCGCAGTCCTTTTTCGACGACGCCTGGATCGCGTTGACGGAGAACGTCGGGATGTACCAGTTCGAGCGCAGGATGTCCTTCTCGGCGACCATGAGCTTCGTGCCCTTGAAGAGGCCCGACTGCGCGCGGAAGGTCTTTTCGCTGAGCTTGAGCGCCTTGAGGCTCGCCTCGGAGTCCTTCGCGGGCTTCTCGACGTCCTTGTAGATCCCGGGGATCGTCATGCGCCCCTTGGCGTCCACGCAGGAGGCGATCATCTTCGCGAGCGCCTGCACGGGATCGGCGATCGGGCCGCCCCACATGCCGGAATGCAGAGGATGGTCCATCGACTTGACCGTGACGTCGAGCGCGACGATGCCGCGCAGCGCGACGGTGATCGAGGGCGTGTCGTGGTCGAAGTTGCCGGTGTCGGTCAGCACGATCGCGTCGGCCATGACCTTGGAGGCGTACTTCTCGAGGAACGGCTCGAGGTGGTCGGAGCCGATCTCCTCCTCGCCCTCGATGATGACCTTCACGTTGACCGGGAGCTTGCCGTGCGTCGCGAGCCAGGACGCGATCGCGCTCGTGTGCGCGACGGCGCCGGCCTTGTCGTCGGCGCAGCCGCGGCCGTAGAGGCGGCCGTCGCGCTCCGTCGGCTCGAAGGGCGGGGACTTCCAGAGCTCCTCGCGGCCCGCGGGCTGGACGTCGTGGTGCGCGTAGAGCAGGAGAGTCGGCTTGCCCGGCGCGTGGAGCCAGTCGGCGTAGACGTAGGGGTGCGCGCCCTCCATCTTGAGGATCTCGACGTTCTCGAGGCCGCGCTTGCGGCAGAGCTCGGCGACCGCCTCGGCGGAGCGCTCGACCTGCTTGGGATCGAAACCGGGGAACGAGACGCTCGGGATGCGCGAGAGCGTCTTCAGGTCCTCGAGGAAATCGGGGTAGTTCGCGTCGGCGTGGGCGGCGGCTTTCTGGGAGTCCATGGCCCGCATATTAGCAGAAGAGGTATCATGGGGTCATGAGACCCCTCCTGGCGGTCATTCTTCTCGTCGGAGCGGCGCCCGCCGGCGCCGCGGACCTCTCCTCCGTCCTCGCGCGCCTCAAGAAGAAGGCCGCCGAGGCCGTCCAGGCCGTGAAGGACATGGCGAAGGCCCAGAAGGGGCCCGGCGACAAGGCTCTCGACGCGCTCATCGGCTCCGACCCGGTGAAGGCCGCGAAGGAGAAGGCGCAGGCGGCCGCGAAGGCGGCGAAGGCCGAGGCCGCGAAGCGCTAGGCTCATGCCGATCCTGCCGCGCTACCTCCTCCGGCAGTTCCTCCCCGTGTTCGGGACGTGCCTCGCCCTGTTCCTCGGGCTGTTCCTGATGAAGGAGTTCCTGCGCCTGTTCTCGCTCGCGATGATGAAGGGCATCCCCGCGTGGTGGATCCTCGCGTGCTTCGCGCGGCTCATGCCGTCGTTCGCCGCCCTCGCGGCTCCGATGGCGTTCCTCGTCGCCGCGATGGTCGTTCTGGGCCAGCTCGCCGAGACGGGCGAGATCATGGCGCTGCGCGCGAGCGGGTTCTCCTACCGCGAGATCACGCGGCCGTTCTTGTGGCTCGCGGTCGGCTTGTCGCTGCTGCTGCTGCTGATCAACCACAAGGCGGGGCCCGACGGGTTCAAGTCGTTCAAGCGGCGCACGAGCGAGGCGGCGCAGAAAGTCGCGCGCATCGACATCCGGCCGCGCTCCTTCACCGAGTTCGGGCCGTGGCGCCTCTACGCGCGCGGCGTCGGCGCCGACGGCGAGCTCGAGGGCGTCTATCTCGTCAAGCCCGGGCAGTCGCAGCAGGGCATCCGTCTCAACGCCGAGACGGGCGCGCTCCGCACCGAGCCCGGCGTCGGCGTCGAGCTCCTGCTCGAGAACGGCCAGCTCCAGCTGCCGAGCGACGACCCGAACCGCTTCACGACGGGCCGCTTCGACCGCTACAAGGTCTTCGTGCCCCTCGCGGGACAGGCGCTCGAGCCGCGCGAGCTCACGATGCAGGAGATGAGCACCCCGCGGCTTCTCGAGCGCGCGCGCGACGCGCGCACGACCGAAGACCGCCGGCTCGAGTACCGCGCCGAGGCCTCGGTGCGCACCGCGGGCGCCCTCTCGCCGCTCGTGTTCTTCTGGGTCGGCGTCCCTCTCGGCATCGGCTTGAAGAGGCGCGCGCGCGGCGCCGACTTCGCGCTCTCATTGCTCGTCATGTTCGCGTTCTACGGCCTGCTCGTCGTCGGCGTGAGCCTCGGCCGCCAGAGCTCCGCGCTCGCCGCCGTCGCGCCGTGGCTCGGCGACGCGGCCGGCCTCGTCGCGGGCGCGTGGCTCACGCGGAAGGCGGCCTCGCAGTGACGATCTTCACGCGCCACATGGCGGGCCGGTTCCTCAAGCCGTTCCTGTTCGGCCTCGGACTGTTCTCGATCTTGATCTTCCTCGGCGACACGTTCGACCGCATGAATCCGATCATGCGCTCGAAGGCGCCGCTCTTGACGATCCTCGAGTGCCTGTGGCTCGCGGTGCCCTATTGGGCCGTGCGCGTCATCCCGATGGCGACCTTGCTCGCGACGCTCGTCGCGGTCGGCGGCTTCGTGCAGAGCGGCGAGTGGCTCGCGTCGCAGGCGTGCGGACTCGAGACGCGGCGGTTCTGGCAGCCGGTGCTCTGGTGCTCGCTGATCGTCTCGATCGTCGCGTTCGCGGCGCAGGAGACGATCATGCCGGCCGCGTGGGCGCGCTCGCGGCGTCTGTGGCGCGACACCGTCCACCCGGAATGGGAATGGACGAAGTACCAGAACGTCGCTCTGCTCGGCGGCCCCGACCAGTTCGTGCAGGCGCGCGAGTTCCTGGTGAAGGAGGGGACGCTCCAGCGCCCGATCCTCGAGACGATGGGCGAGAAGGGCGTCGAGCGCCAGCTCGACGCGCTCACCGCGAACTGGGACGCCGCGGCCGGCCGCTGGGTGTTCCGCGACGGCGTCGAGCGCGAGTTCCGCCCCGAGGGCGTCGTCGAGAAGCGCTTCGCGACGAAGGTCTCCGATCTCGACGCGGGCCCGCTCGAGCTCGTGCCGCGAGCGATGAACCCCGACGAGCTCACGATGCGCGAGGCTCTCGCCTACGGCCGCCGCGTCGGCCGCTTCGGGGGCTCGCCGCGCGAGTACGAGATGGCCGCGATGGCGAAGTTCGCCTACCCCTTCACGAACCTGGTGATCTGCGCGCTCGGCATCCCGATCGCGCTGCGCTTGCGCAAATCGTCGCGCGTCGTGGCGTTCTGCGCGGCGCTGGCGCTCTCGTTTCTGTTCCTCTGGACGCTCGAGATCGGCCGCACGATCGGCGTCAGCGGGCGCATGCCCGTCCTCATCGCGGCGTGGCTGCCCAACATGGGCTTCGGCGCGCTCGCGTTCGGCCTGATCCGCCGCTGGGATCTCTGAAAGCTTACTGAGCTGTTCGCGCGGACAGGTACGTGCGGCGCTTGTCGGCGATCATCACGCCCGAGAAGGTCTGCGAGGAGATCATGACGCCCGCGGCGTTCTTGTAGATCACGCCGATCTCGTGCGCGCCCGGCTCGACCTTCACGCGCGCTAGGCGGATCTGCGCGGGAAGCACGGCCCATGCGCGGGTGTCGGCGGTCTCCGACGCGGCGGCGAGGCCGTGCGAGAGGCCCTTCGTCGCGCCCTTGCAGAGGAGGTTCTGCCAGGAGCCGCGCGAGTACTGCCGGTCGCAGAGCTGCGCCGCGGCCTTCGCGGCGGTCTCGGCGAGGATGTACTTGACCGTCGCGCGCGCGATCGCGCGGGCCTTGATGCCGGCCATGCGCTGCTCGAGGTTCTTCTGCGCGATCGCGGAGATGTTCTCGGCGAGCTGCGTCTGCGACGCGGGCTTGCCGTCGATCAAGATCTCCGACGAAGCGATCTGGAAGGGGTCCTGCACGTAGTTCGGGAACGCGACCGTGATCGCGTTCCCGGTGAAGCCGGCCGCGAGCGCGTTCTTGACCTTGGCGTCCTGCGCCTCGGCGTCCTCGCTCGACTGGACCGTCGCGAGCGCGTTGCCCCAGGCGATCTGGAACGTCTTCACCACTTTGCGCGGCGCGATGCCGTTGTAGTGGATGAAGACGACCTCGCCGCGCTTGGCCTTCGTCCTCTCGAACTCGAACTTCGGCATGGTGGTGCCGTAGAGCGTCGCGTAGTCCTCGTACGCGGCCTGCGCGGCCTGGTAGGAGATGCGCGCGTCGTCCATCTTGCCCGCGTCGGCATAGAGCAGAGCGTCGAGGTAGCGCGCGAACGCGTCGTCCTTGTAGGCGAGCTTGCCGCCGACTCTGTCGCCGAGCTCGGTCAGGAAGCGCTCGACCTTGCGGCTCTCGACGAGGGCCTCCTCGTTGCTGCCCATCATGACCCAGTTCATCGCGCGGAAGACGTTCGTGAGCGCGCGCTCGAAGGGCTCGCCCGCGTAGTCCATCGTCGCGTCGTTGACGACGAGCATGCCCGCAGCCTTGGTCACGCTCTTCGTGTAGAGCTCGTCCATCCGCTTCTCGGCGAGATCGAGGGAGGCGTCGCTTTCCTTGTACTTGCCGGCGTGGTGCTGGACGAGGCCCTTGTCGAGGTAGAAGAGGACCATGTTGCGCTGGCCGTACTGCGTCTGTTTCGCGGTCTCGAGGTAGGCCTCGGCCTGCGCGTACTGCTTGTTCGCGAGGAAGGCGTTGACGGTCCGCTTGCTCGTGCCGGAGGGCGCGGCGCAGGAGGCGAGGAGCGGCAGCGCCGCGGCGAGGAGGAAAGGCAGGGTCTTCATGATCATGGGAGCAGCTCCTCGTCGATGGCTCGTTCTTCCGCGGCGGTCAGCGGGCCGCGCCTCTTGGGCTTGGGCGCCTCGGACTTGACGACGGGCTCGGGCTCGGCGGCCGGAGCGGGAGCGGCCGCGGCGGGCGCTTGCGTCGTCACCATCGGTTCGACGGCCTTTCCGGCGGCCGGCGCGAACATCGCGTTGCCGGCGGCGGCGGACGGCGCGGCGGCCGGGGCGACCATCGGACGATCGGCGGCGTCGAGCTCCTTGTGCGCCTCCTCGGCGCGGGCCTCGACGGTCGCCGGCGCGGCGGCCGCCGTTTCGGCGGGAGGCGGCGGGGCGGGGCGCGCGGCGACGGCGGGGCGCCCCGCGATCGCGCGGCTCCAGCCCTCGCGGTCGGCCAGGATCGAGGCGACGAGGCGCGCGGCGAGCTGCGTGGCGGCCGCGTCGATGCCGGCCGAGATGCTCCCGGCGCTTCCCGCCGAAAAGAGCGCCGCCGAGGCGCGCGCGGTCGTCTCCTCGGAGTACTTCTGGATCAGGCGTCCGGACGAGTCGTAGACGCTGACGACGGCGGACGCCCCGAACGAGTCTTCGTAGCGCACGAACGGCGCGGGAATCAGCAAGAGGAAGCCGGTCATGAAGGCCTTGCCCATCGTCGCCGGATCCTGAACGTAGCGGCTGCGGAAGTCGCTTTCGATGAGGATGTCATGGCCGCCGCCGGCCCCGTTGAACGCGAGGCTCGACACGTTCTCGACGGAGGAGAAGGCGTTCGCCGCCTGGAGGGCCCGCGTGAATTTGCCGCCGACGTCGTCGGCCTGAGCGAAGACCGGCCGGAACATCCGGTACCCGCGCATGCGCTCGGCCGACATGCCGACGCCGTGCATCTCGAACTGCGGCGCGCGGGAGAGGACGCCGACCTTGAGGGGAATGGGCTTGTCGGCGCGCGGCATGCCCGTAGGCTTCGGAGGCTTGATCGTGAAGCCCACGCACGACGACAGCGCGAGCGCGAGGAGCGGCGAGAGGACGGCGGACGCGCGGGAGATGTTCATATTCATCGGGGCGAGTACACGGGGGCCTTCTTGGCCTCTTCCGCGTCGAGCTCCTTCTGCGCCTTCTCGGCGGCCGCCTTGATCTTCTCGGTCGGGACCGGCTGATCGTCGACGGGCGGAGCCTTCTTCCACTCGCGCGCGGGCGCCTCGGGCTCGGCGCCGCCGAACAGGAAGCTCAGCTGAAGAGCGATGGACGCCTCGCGCGGGACCTTCTCGTTCTTGCCGCCCGTGCTGTCGAGCTGCGCGCGCTTGGGGCTCACCGCGGCGGACACGTCGACGAGGAAATGGAGGAAGTTGAGGCCCGCGCCGGCCGTGAACATCGTGCCGGGCTCCTCGAGGTTGCGCAGGAGGCCGACGCGCAGCGGGATGTTGAGCCACGGACGGTTGAAGACGTTGAACTCGTTGCCGAGCGAGAGATGGCGGCTCGCCACGCGGTCGACGGGCGTGAGGTTGCGGGTGAGGTCGGCGTCGGCGGCGACCGTCCACCAGTTGAGCGGCTGGATCGACGTTCCGAGGCGGACCTGCGGGTTGACCTTGAAGCTCGTGATGCCGGCGTTCGACGCCGCCGCGGGCACCTTGAAGAGCGGGTTGTTGAGGTTGCGGCCGACGAGGCCCACGCGCGGCTTGAGCGCGACGCCGCCGAACGCGCGGTCGAAGTCGTAGAGCAGGCCCGCGTCCAGGCCGATGTTGGAGCTGCGGCGCGCGCCGTCCTTGAGCTTGGAGATGATGTTGCCCTGGTCGTCGCCCTCGCGCAGGATGAAGTAGTCCGCGTAGCCGACGGTGGCGCTCATGACCTTGACCGCGCCGCCGAGGAAGAGGCCGGTCGCGCCGGGGATCTCGCTGCCGTACGCGGCGCCGAGCTCGGCGATGTTCGCGCCCTTCACGACGAGCTTCGAGTTGTTCGTGCCCGCCTGGATCGCCGCGAGCGTCGCGTTCGTCCGGTCCACCTGCGGGACGGCGCCGACGTAAGTGAAGCCGTTGAGGAAGACGGTCGACTTGAGGATCTTCGCGTGGACGCCGAAGCCCGCGTCGGCGCGGAAGCCGTTGCCGGGCTCGTCGAGGTCGTTGAGCGCGCGGTCGACGTCGGCCTGGGTGCACGAAGCGCCGCAGTTCTTGATGTTCTGCAGGTTGTTCGCGCCCTCGATGACCTTGCCGGTCATGCCGATGTGGACGCCGAGCGGAATCTCGACGCCGTAGGCGTTCCCGGTCTGGCGGCCGAGCGCCGCGGGGTTCCAGTACGAGGCGATCGGGCCCTTGGCCGCCGCGACGCCGGCGCCGCCCATGCCGAGGGCGCGGGGTCCCATCACGTGCCACTCGACGGCGGAAGCCGGAGCGGCGAGGAGGGAGGCCACGAAGAAAGCGAATATCCGTTTCATGACGGCATTATGACACAAAAAACGGGCCGGGCGGCCCCTGGAGAGGCCGCCCGGCTTTTCTCCCTGGTGAGGAGAGTGTTCGACGCTTACCGGCCGAGTTTGCCGTCGCGGAGCGTCTTGATCAGGTTCTCGATGGCGCGGGCGTTGCCGGCCATCTCGAGGCGGTAGGACGACGCGCCGCGCGCGCCGCTCGTCCGCGTGAGCGTGTACTGCACGCCGAAGTGGTCGAGGTACTTGCGGACGTACTCGCGGGCGTCCGCGCGGATGTCGCGGCCGACCGAGAAGGTCACGAAGCCCTTCGCCTGGCCCGCCTCCTCGGCGTGGGTCGGAAGGATCGCGTCCGCGCCGGCGGCCTCGGGGGCCGCGCCCTCGGAAGCGCCCGTGATGGGCTCGATCGAAGACGACTTGACCTTGATCTCGCTCCACGCCGCGGGGCCCGTCGGAGCCGCGCTCGTCGGGAGCGTGACGCCGTGAGCCTTCGCGGCCGCGCGGATCTCGGCCTCGTGCAGGATCTCTCCGCCCGAGGTCGTCGCGTTGACGAGCACCTGGGCCATCGCGTCGGGGATGCTCGACGCCTTCGCGAACATCGTCGGCAGGACGAGGGCTTCAGCCGCCTCGGCGCCCGCCTCGTAGCCGAGCTTGGCGATCAGCGCCTTGCGGAGCTTCCACGCGAAGCCGCCCCACGCCTGGCCCTGGTCGTGCACCTCGTCGTACTCGTTGTACTGGTAGGTGTTCTCGCCGTGGCGGATGTAGTCGACGCCGCCGCGCGCCTGCTTGAGGAAGTGCTCGCCGATGATCGGGTTGTTCAGGCGGAACATCGAGAGGATGTCGCCCCAGCCCTCGGACATGCCGCCGTTGACGATGCCGCCGGTGAAGTCGTCCCAGTAGTGGCCGTTCTCGTGCTCGGCGACGGTGTCGTACGCGGAGTTCACGCAGTTCTTGCTCGAGCGGAAGAAGTTCAGCGTCGGGCGGCCCGGCGTGTAGTACGCGTTGCACTCGTCGTTGATGTTCGTGCGGACGGGCAGCTGGATCTTGTCCATGCGCTCGTTGGTGAGCTTGCGGTCGCGCAGGAACGCGAGCGAGAGGTTCACCTTGACGTACGCGTTGATCTGGGCGAGCGTGTTCTCGTCGGCGAGCGTCGCGTTCGGGTTGAACACGACCTTGTTGTCGCCGGCGTTGACCTTCACGGAGACGGAGATCGTCTTGCCGTTCTGGTTCTCGACGCGGACCCACGGGCCCGCGAGCGTCGCCGTGAGCTCGAGGCCCTCGGTTCCGATCTCGGAGGCGAAGTCGGCCGGGAGATTGCCGTCCTTGTCCGTGATGTAGGACTTGCCGCCGACCTTGACCTCGAGGAACGGCAGGCCGAGCTCGGAGATCGCGGAGTCCTTGAGAATCGGGCCCTTGTCGACCGCGTTGCCGACGGTCTTGCCGGTCACGCCGCCCGCGGCGGGCTTGGCCGGCTCGCCGGCGTCGAGGCCGGTGCGGTTGTCCCACGCGAAGACGAGGCCGGACGCGAGGTCGA
Organism: uncultured Elusimicrobia bacterium; assembly: GCA_964450975.1. Taxonomy (GTDB): domain Bacteria; phylum Elusimicrobiota; class Elusimicrobia; order UBA1565; family UBA9628; genus GWA2-66-18. The sequence goes on from CAYVFO010000012.1 coordinate 29,734, forward strand.
CCGCGACCATGAACGGAAGGCCCTCGGCGACGTAGAGCTTGACGTTGCGCCACTGGCCGCGCGAGTAGACGAGCTTCTGCTCGAAGAACTCGAACGTGGAGGCGGCTTCCTGCGCGGGCATGCCGGTGCGCTGCGAGATCGCGTCCATGATCTGGTCGTCGGTCATCGTCGCCTCGGTGTTGGCGTCGAGGGCGGGGAAGATCTGGCCGGTCTGCGCGACGATCGTCGGGCGGCCGTCGATCGTCTTGACGGTGAAGGAGAGCGAGGAGCCGTGCACGAGGAGGCCGTTCTTGAGCTGGCGGAAGTAGACGAAGAGGCCGGCGCCGACGCCGGCCTTCGCCTCGAAGGCCTGCGCGTGGATCAGGCGCAGGTCGGAGCTCGACACGCCGTAGCGCGCCGGGTCCGCGTCGATCGCGGCCTTGATCGCCGCGACGACCGCGCCGGCGTCGCTCGGGTTCGCGTCGAGCGACTTGCGGCTCGTCTCGAAGATGCCGCCGACGTCGCGGGCGCCCGGGAGGCCGTACGCCTCGACGCGGGTGACGGTCTCGCGGTCGGGAGAGGGGGTGGTCGGCTGCTCGTCGACGGTGGAGCCGTTGGGCAGGTTGAGAGGCTTCTGCTCGCGCAGGCCGGTGCGGGCCGTCAGCGGCGGAGCCTTGCGCTCGCCGTCGAAGGAGATCGAGGGGGCCGAGAGGCCGACGAGCGAGAGCGCGCGGGCGACGAGCCCCTTCTTGGGCTGGTCGACGGTCTTCGACGCCGCGGAGACCGCGGCGGGCTTGGCCGGGACGACTTCCTCGGCGTAGAACGAGGCTTCCGTCGCGACGCCTGTGGCGGCGCCGCCGGGGGTGCGGATGACGACGGCCTCGCCGGCCTTCGCGGGCGCCGACAGGGAGGCGTTGAGGGCGGGCGTCAGGGCCGCGCCGGGGACGGCGGAAACGACGGGCGTCGGCGCGATCGCGGGCGCGGAGAGCGCGCCGTTGAGGCCGAGCGTCGAGTTGAGCGCCCCGGAGAGCGAGCCCGCGCCGTTGAGCGAGGACGCGCCGATGGGCGCGATCGCGGGGACGCCGGAGCCGGCGTTTCCGATCTGGACGCGGACCTGGGCGAGCGCGGGCTGGCCGGTCGCGAGGAGAAGGGAGAGGGCGGCGAAAACGCGGGAGAAGCGGGGCGAGTTGTTCATGGCCGCATGTTACAAATCCCCGTCGAGGGTGCCTGAGGGCCGAAGGTCCCGACGGGACCGGGGAGAAGACCCACGTCATTCCGGGACCTTCAGCACCCGGGCGGCTTCGTCGGGGAAATGATAAAATGGACTCTCATGGAAATCGGCATCGTCGGCCTGCCCAACGTCGGAAAGTCCACCATCTTCAACGCGCTCACCTCGGGCAACGCCGCGGCGTCGAACTACCCGTTCACGAC
>CAYVFO010000013.1:0-31003 GCA_964450975.1 uncultured Elusimicrobia bacterium
GGCCTCGCGCTCGCGGCGTGGTACTGGACGCCGCTGCTCATGATCGGCGCGTTCGCCGCCGGTCCCGCGGCGGGCGCAGCCGTCTTCGGCGCGCGCCTCAAGGGCACCGGCCTCGCGGGCTCCTGGCTCGGCGGAGCGATCGGCCTCCTGCTGACGATCGGCGCGTTCGCGTCGTTCGGCTTCGCCAATACGGTCGGCATCCTGCCGACGATGCTCGTCTGGGGCGGCGCCTTGACCGTCGTCGGGACGATCACGGGCTTGTGGGCCGCGAACCACTACCGCGCCGACGCGGCGCTCGATGCGGCGCGCGAGCCCAAGGACCAGTGGTGGGCCGGCGCCGGGCGCTGATTTAGCCCGGACCGACGAAGCGCGTCCCGGCCGGGCGCGAGGAGCGGTTCGCTTCGAGGATTCTCCGGATGGTTTCCGCGGGAATGCCGCCGCAGCGGCCGATGATGCGCTGCCACTCGCCGAAGTCGACGCTCCGCAGGACGTCGGCGAGGGCCTCAGAGCCGCCCTTGTCGTCGGTGCTGATCTTCCTCACGAGCCCGCATTGGGCCAGGTCGAAAGCGGGGCGCCCCATCGCGCCGATCGCGCGGATCGCCTGGACGCGCACGGCTTCGTTCGGACTCTCCAGCAGGCGCGCGGCCTCCGGCGCGTGCTCGAGCCCCGCGGGGCCGACCAGCTGCAGAACGTACAACGCGCGCCACTGGGCGTCGGGCGACGCGGACGCGATCTCGGCGGCGGCGGCCGACCACGCCGCGGGGCCGAGCGCCGCGAGCGCGCGGCCCAGCCTGTCGGACCTCACGATGTGGTCTCCCGGAGAATTTTGGATTCCCGCCGCCGCCTCGAGGACTTGGGTGAACTCATGCGGCGCATATGGCTGCCCCGGCTCCATCCCGGCGAGCAGCAGACGCAGAACCTCGGGCGCGAGCGGCGCCGCTGATTTGCCCATCGCGGTCAGGCCCGCGATGCACGCCGCGCGCGTGTAGCGCTCCTCTTCCGTCGAGTAGGGACGGCCCGCGCACTCGAGGAGCGCCGGGCCGTTGCCGCCCAGACGCTTGAGCACCTCGCCGTGGATCCGCGACGCGGCGAAGACCCTGCTCATCATCGGCCAACAGACGGCTATCCCCAGGAGGACGTAGACGCCGGCGACGGCGACGAGCACCTTTCCGATCCATTCCCAGAACGGATCGGGCTTGACCGGCGGCGCCTCGGGCATCCGGGCAGTATAAGCCCGGCAGGCTCTACGCGCAAGCGGACTATGGTCACTAGTCGCCGCCGCCGACGTCGGCCGTCGCGGGCTTCTCGATGAGCTCCTCGACGGCGCCGAGCAGGGCGCGGCGGCCGATCGGCTTCATGATGAAGCCGGTGCCGCCCGCCTTGAAGTTCTCCTCGAAGTCCTTGGGCTTGCGCGAGCCCGTGAGGAACAGCACCGGGACGTCCTGCATGCCGGGCGTGGCGCGGACGCGGCGGCACAGCTCGAAGCCGTCGGCGCCGCCGGGGATGTTGAGGTCGAGGATCACCAGGTCGGGGGCGCCCGCGTGCAGGGCTCCGATGAGCTCATCGCCGTCCTTCAGGGCGCAGTGCTCGTACCGGGGCTCCAGCCACGCGTGGACGATCGTCTGGAAGTCGGGCTCGTCGTCGACCATGAGGATGTTCGGTTTCATACCCACATTGTAAGCCCGCCGGCCGGGGGCGGCCATCAAATCGGGCTCAAAAAAAGGTCCCCGGCCCTTTGCGGGCCGGGGACCGTTCCTTGACGGAAGACGACTAGCGGCGCGGGCCGGGCTGGGCGCGGCGCTGCATGCGCTCGCCCCGGCGCTCGCGGCGCTCGCCGCGGCGCTCCATGCGCTCTCCGCGGCGCTCGCGGCGCTCGCCTTTACGCTCGAGCTTCTCGGCGCGCTTCTCGAGGCGGTTCGCCGCGCGCTCCTTTCCGGCCTCGTCGAGCTTGTCGGCGCGGTCCTCCATCTTGTCGGCGCGCTCCTGCATCCGCTCGCCCTGCTCCTGCATGCGCTCGCCCTTCTCGTCGCGGCGCTCCCCCTGGCGCTCCAGGCGCTCGCCCTTCTTCTCGAGCTTCGGGCGGCCCGCTTCGGGGGCCGGCGCGGGATCCTCGGCGCGGGCGGCTCCGGCGAGTCCGAGAACGGCGATCAAGAACAGAATCTTCTTCATGGCGTTTTGTCTCCTTTGCTACCGTACACCCATGACGCGCGCTCAGGCCTCCGGGTTTAGTCCGTCCCGGACGGCTAAACCCGAATCCGCCCCCAGGCGTCCTATCTAGGAATGGAGGACCGGGATAAAGGCCTGATCCAGGCCGTCGCCAAAGGCGACGAATCGGCCCTCCAAGAGCTTATGATAGCGCACATGCCCTCGGTTCACGCGGTGGCGCGCCGCCTTCTGGGCGACGACGCGGCCGCCGACGACGCCGCCCAGGAGACGTTCCTGGCGGTGTGGAAGTCCGCTTCCTCTTATCGCGGCGACGCCCCGGTGCGCGCGTGGCTCATGCGCATCGCGCTCAACAAGGCCCGCTCGATCGGACGCTGGCGCTCGGTCCGCTCCTGGCTCTCGCTCGACGCCCCCGCGGGCGGCGAGGACGAAGGCGCCACGATGGGCGACGCCTTGCCCGACCGCTCGCGCGAGAGCGACCCGCAGGCCGAGCGGGAGCGCGGGGACCGCGCCGAGCGCCTGCGCGCGGCCGTGGACGCCCTGCCTCCGCGCCAGAAGGAGATGATCCTCCTGCGCCTCGAGGGGCTCGAGGTGAGCGAGATCGCCGAGGCGACCGGCGCGGCCGAGGGCACGGTCAAGGCGACTTTGCACCAGGCGCGCGCCAAGCTCGAGAGCGTTCTGTCGGAGGCGGCGTGAGCGACCCCTTTTGGGACGAGCTGAATTCCTCCCTCCCGCGCGCCAAGCGCGGCGAGGCCGGCTGGGCGCATCAGCGCTCCAAGGTCATGGGCGCGCTGCGCGGCGGACCGGCGCCGCGCCGCGGCGCGGCGCGAGCCCTCGCGGTCGGTCTCGCGGCCGCGGCCCTGCTCGTCGCGCTCGCCCGTCGCCCCGCGGCGCCGCCCGCGCACGTGCCGTCCGAGGACCTCGAGTTCTTCGAGTCGGCCGAGTTGCTCGAGAATCTCGACGAACTCATCGACTCACCGGAGCTGGACAAGGCATGAGCTACCTGGACCTGCTGTTGTGCGCCGCCGTGCTCGGAGGAAGCCTCGCCGCCAAGATCGAAGCGGCGAAGGCCCCGCCGGCCGAATTGCTGGAGAACCTCGACCTGCTCGACGACATGGGCATCCTCGAAGACGAGGGGGCCAGGTGAAGGCTCTGCTCCTCGCCGTCCTCCTCTTCGCCCCCGCGGCGCGCGCCGACGACGACGCCAAGGCCCGGTGGGCCGCGATGACGCCCGCCGAGCGCGAGCGCGTCGTCGAGAACTTCCGCCGCTGGAAGGCGATGCCCCCGGAGCGCCGCGCCGCGCTCAAGGAGCGCCACGAGCGCTTTCAGGCTCTGCCCGACGAGGAGAAGCAGGAGCTGCGCAGGAAGTGGCGCCGCTTCCAGAGCCTTCCCCCCGAGGAGCGCCAGCGCCTGCGCGAGCGCTTCAAGCGCCTGCGCGCGATGCCCGCCGAGAAGCGCGAGCGCCTGCTCCACGAGCGCCGCGAGAGGCTCGAGCGGCGCGAGCAGCGTCAGGAGAGGCGCGAGCGCCGCGAGGACCGGCGCGACGGACCCCGCCGCGAGCGGCGAAGACAACGCTAGCCGGCTAGGCTACTTGCACTTCGGGCCGAGGGGCTCGCCGGACTTCTTGTCGCACGTCGCCTTGTGCGGCTTCGGCGCGAAGATCAAGAGCTCGCGCGCGGCGGCGCAGACGGGTTTGCCCGCGCTCGTGTCCTTGCCTTCTTTATCCACGCAGCCCTCGTCGGCGAGCAGGCCGCAGGCGAAGAAGAAGTAGCGCTGGCCGGCCTCGACGTCCTTCGGCGCCCAGACCGAGTCGCGGTCCTTGTCGTGCTTCATCGTGTGGAGCTGGGCGACCGTCATGCGCAGGCTCGAGAGAATCCGGATCTTGAGCGGCTCGGAGAGGACGCGGCGCTTCTGCTTGTGATCGAGGAACAGGACCATGAGGCGCGCGGCGGTGTCGGAGTCGCGCACGCGCTCGCCGAGCGTCTTCACCGTCTCGTCGAGGATCTGCGGATCGGCCGAGGCCGCGTTGTTCTTGAGGTCCTGCGCGAGGAACGCGCTCGCGTCGTCGAACTCGCCGGCCCAGCGCGCGGCGTGCGCGGCGAGCGGCCGCGGGTCGCCGAGCAAGGTGCCGCTGATGACCCGCGAGGACTTGAGCGCGCGGCGGATGATCGAGAGCGCCTGATCGCGGGCGGCGACGGGCGCGCGCTCGGCGGGGCTGCCCGTGGTGCGGCCGTAGCAGGTGTAGGAGTCGGAGGGGCCGCGGGAGCTCGCGAGCAGCGCCGCGTCGAGCTTGGCGAGCGAGCCGTACTTCTTCGCCGCTGCCCCGAGGACCTTGTCGACGACGGCGTAGACGTGCGGGCTGACCTTGTCGCCGTCGGTCGCGATCATGTCGTCGAGCTGGGCGAGCAGGACGAGGCACTGGCCGGCCGCGTTCCAGCACGCGTCGGCGTTGCTCGCCGCGTGGTCGGCGCCGCCGATCGAGCCGCCGTCGCCCGCGCGCAGATGGCACTGCATCGAGTTAACCGCGATCGCGCCGTCGTGGCCCGCCGACTCGAGCGCCGTCCGGTAGGCTCGGGAGATCCTGGCTTTCGGCGTCTTGGCCGCCTCTTTGGCGGCTTTCTGGAGGTCCGCCGCCGTCGGCTGGACGGCGAGCGCGGGGGCCGCGCACAGCACGGCCGCGAGGAACAGCGGGATTCGGGGGGTCATGCCCCCAGGGTAGCAGGGGCAAGCCCCCCGTTCAAGCCCCGGCTTAACTTAGGTTAACGCTTGCCGCGGCCGTGCTTGCGGCCGCTGCCGCCCTTGCGGGCCTCGCGGCGTCCGCCCTTGAGGGCCGCCTGGATGGACTGCCACTCTTCGAGGCTCGTCTCGGGCCTCTCGTAGAGATCCGCCGGCTCGTCGGGATGGCTGTTGGCGAAGACGAAGGACACGGGGAAGCCGAACTCCTTGGAGAGCTCGGGGCCGACCTTGCGGAGGTGCTCGAGCAGGATCTGCTGGCGCGGGTCGACCCAGACGAGCAGGCCTTGCTTGGCCGCGATGCGGCTCGTGCCGCCGACGTCGACGGAGAACACGACCTTCAGCGGGCCGCCGGTGCTGTCCTCGATGAGCTTGCGGTTGTCGCGATAGATGCGGAGCTTATAGAGGAACGTCTCCTCCATGGTCTTCTCGAGGGGCATCCAGACGCGCGTGGACTTGTCCTCCCAGAGGGTGACGCCGTCCGGCCCCTCGGTGAGCGCGTCGAACTCGGTGATGTAGCCGTTGGGGCCGAAGAAGTCGCGGCCCGCCTGCGTGATCTTGAGGCCCGCGGCGAGGCGCTGCTTGTGCGAGTTGAGCTCGTGGCCGACGCCGACGGTGCGGGAGTAGGTGACGCCGTCGATGATGTTCATCAGGCCGTCTTCCTGCTCGCGGAACTGGACGACGAGGCGGTTGTACTCCGCGCGGAGGTCGGCGGACTTCATCGCCGGCTCGGTCAGGTAGTCGAACGCGAAGCGCTCGGAATCGAACTCCTTCTCGCGGCTCTTGATGTAGTCCGCGATCTCCTTGTAGCCGCGCGTGTCGAAATTGAGCTGGACCTTCTGGAAGGAGCGCTCGAGGTCGGTCTCGGCGAGGCCGCCCTTCGCGAAGTCGGCCTTGGCCTTGTCGAGGTACTTGCCGACGCGGCGGATGCCCTCGGCGATCTCGGACTTGGCGTTGCCGCGGCCCGGGTGGAAGTACACGCGGTGCGTGTGCACGGCGATCTCGGAGCCGTCGGCGTCGGTGAGGACGGCGTCGACCCAGTTGCGCGTGCCTTCGAGATGGACGCTCGACTCCTCGAGCTGGCGGTCCTGGGCGGCCTTCGCGGCGAAATGGAGCTTCACGCGGACCTCGTCGTAGGCGTCGTCCATGACGTCCATCACGTCCTCGAGGTCGAGGGTGGGCGAGAGCTCGGCGTGCATCTTGTCGATCCACTGCGACTGGCCGAGCACGCGGCCGCCGACCCAGACGCCGTCGCGGTTCTTCTGGAAGCCCTTAGGCTTGGCTTCGGCCGACTGCTGATCGGGGACGACCGGCTGCGCGGCCTTGCCGCGGGCGCCGTCGTAGAACTCCTCGAGCGACTGCCACCCGTTTCCGCGCTTGCCGCCGCCGCGGTTCTTCGAGTTCTTTCCGGCGGCGGCGAGATCGAGGGCTTCGAGCGCGGGCGCGATCTTCTGCGCCGGCGAGACCGCCGTCTTGCCGGGGACGACCGGCTTGGAGGCGGCGGAATGGACGGGCGAGAGCGCGCCCGGAACCGCGAGCGCGTTCGCGGCGAAAGCGGCGGGCTGAATAGAGGGAGCGGAGTAGGCGCCGAAGGAGGGCGTCAGCGCGTTCGCCGGAAGAAGCGAGAGGCCGTTGACCGCGCCGCCCGTGAGGCCCGGCGCGAGGATCGAGGCGCCCGGGGCTCCGGAGAGGCCCGGCGTGAGCGTCACGCGAGGAACGCTGGTGTTCTGGGACAACGCGCGGCTGGCCAGCAACGACGCCGACAGCACCGCGATCGCGACGCGCCTGGGGTTGACGTTCATTAATAGGAAGCGTAGCGCAACGGCGCGGACTCGACCTGGGCCTTCGGGGACCCTTCGGCGCGGCAAGAGGCCTACGCCTTGACCAGGGCTCGGGGAGCGGCTATCCTGCGGGGATGAGAGCGGTCCCCCTGCTGCTGCTGCTGGCCGCGTCCGCGTGCTCCGTGTTCGACGTCGGCTTCGGCCGCAAGGTCTCCGACGACGAGCTCCGCCTGCGCACCGACGTGCGCGCGTACTACGACGAGGTGATCGCGGCCTTCGCGCTCGGAAACGCCGACGCGCTGACGCGGCTCTTCGATCCCGCGATCGCCAAGCCGATGACGCGCGACCAGATTCAGGCGTGGGGAACGAAGTTCTTTGCCGAGAACGGCGGCGCGGCGTTCAAGGTCGAGCGCCTGGAGTTCGAGCGCCTCGGCTTCGAGAACGCGGTCGTCCTGCTGACCTACTCGGTGAAGACCAAGGGCGGCAAGGGCGACTTCGGCGGGACCGAGCGCGACTACCTGGTCAAGCGCGGCAAGCGCTGGATCATGACCTCGTGGGAGAAGGCCGATCCGCCGAAATCCTCGCGCTGACGGCCTTCGCGAGCATGGCGGCCGCGCCGGGCGAATGAGAGAGGTAGAGATGCGGCTCGATGAGCTCGAGCTCGATGACGACGAGCTCGCCCCCGCGGTCCACGCCGTCGACGCGCGCGTAGAGCCACGGGCCGGGAGCCGCGGTCGCCGCGTCGCGCGCCTGGGCGAGGAGCTCCGGCGGCGGCTCGGCGCGGCGCGTCGAGCCGCCGTGCTCCTCCTGAACGCGGAAGTCGCCGCGCGCGGGCGTCTTGAGCACGGCGTGCGAGAACTCGCCGCCGAGGAAGACGAAGGACCACTCGCCCTCGGCCGCTATCTCCGCCAGGAACGGCTGGATCATCGCGTCGCAGCGCCCGAGGACCTCGTCGAGGGCCTTCTGCCCGCCGGGCTCGTCGGCCGCGACTTTCGCGGTGAGGAACGCGCCGCCGGAGACGCACGGCTTGACGACGCCCGATCGCCAGCCGCGCGCGGCCATCAGCGAGCGCAGCTCGGCCTTCGTCCCCTTCGCGACCCACTCGGTCGGGACGACCGAGACGCCGGAGGCTTCGAGCGCGCGCAGGTAGTTCTTGTCCGAATTGACGCGCACGACCGCCGGCGGATTCCACAGCTTCGCGCCCGAGGAAGCGAGCCGCTCGATCCACGCGGCGAAGGACGCGGCGCGCAGATGGTAGTCCCAAGTCGATCGGATCAAGACCAGATCCGCGGCCTTCCAGTCGATTTTGGGGTCGTCCCAAACCGCCGGCTCGGCCTTGATCCCGAGCTTGAACAATTCGCCGATCAGGGGCCGATCGTCGTCGGTGAGCTCGGGAATCGCGGCGCAGGTGGCGAGAAGGACGCGCGGGTAGGGCATGATCGGACCCTATAATAGGAAATGACGCTGTAACACGGTTTATTTACATTTAGAGCGGTGCGATTCTTCGCGCATGACGGAAAGACCACGCACGGCCCCGCGGCCGTGGACGAACTGTTGAAGCTCCCCGGCTTCGACGGCGACACTCTCGTTTGTCCCGTGGGCTCCGCCGACTCCGCCGATTGGAAGCCCGCGCTCGCCTATCCGCCGTTCAAGCGCGCGCTGCTCGCGGCCGAGGTTCCGGCGCCCGCGCCTGTCGCGGCCGCGCCCGCTCCGATCGCCGCGCCGGCCGCGGCGCCGATCCCCGTTCTGCCGCCCGCGCCGCCGATGCCGACGTTCTCTCCGATGACCGAGCGCGCGCCGGAGGAGAAGGCCCCCGACGCCGCGTGTCCGCGCTGCGAGGCCGCCAACCCCGCGAAGGCCGCGTACTGCAACGCGTGCGGCGCCAAGATGGACGCGCGCCTCGAGAATCTCTCTCCTGCCGCGGCGCCCATCGCCTCGATGCCGGCCGCCGCCGCGCCCATCGCGACGCCGGCCCCCGCCCCCGGCAGCGATCCGTTCGCGCCGACCGATCCGTTCGCCGCGTTCGACCCGATGAACGCCGAGCCGCCGATGGCCGCCGGCCCCGCTCTGCCGTCCGCGCCGCCGCCGACGCCCGCGCCGTCGCCCGTCTCGCCGATGTCCGGCGGGCCGATGTCGCGCGGTCCGCAGCCCGGCGGCATGGGACGCTTGTCCGATTTCGACGCGCCCTCCTCGCTCGCGCCCGAGCCCGTGTCGGCTCCCGCCGTCGCGCCTCTGCCCGACGACCCGCACGTTCTCGTCACGAACCCGGACGCGGAGCCCCACGCCGCGCCCGTTCCGTGGTTCAAGCGCCCGCCCGTGCTCGCCGGGCTCGCCGTCGCGCTGCTGGTGATCGGCGGCCTCGGCTACTACGCGCTGCTCGCTCCCGATCCTCTTCCCGCCGATCCCGTCGCCGAGCTCAATCCGTCGGCGACGCCGATGGACATGCCGCCCGCGCCCGCCGCCGCGCCGCCGGCCGCGCCGCCCACGTTCACGAGCACGCCCGCGCCGCCGCCCTCGCGCGCGTCGTTCCCGGTCATCGACAAGCCCGCGCGCAAGAAGTCCCCCTCTCTCGGCTCCGGCTCGCCCGCGCCGAAGGCCAAGCGCAATCGCCGCAAGCGCGCGCCCGCCGTCGTCGTCGAGCCTCCGTCCGAGCCGAAGGTCGAGCCCGATTTCCCGAGCGACGGAGGCGGCGAGACGATGATCGAGAGCCGCGCGCCGGAGCCCAAGCCGAAGGCCGCGCGGAAGGGCAAGCGCGCCGCGGCCGCCGCAGGCGGCGAGCGCGACCCGCTGCTCGAGTCCCTGCTCGCCGACGCGACCGAGGGCGGCACCGCCGATCCGATCGGCGCCTCCTCCGCGGAGCCCGGTCCGCCCGCCGGCATCGAGAACCAGCCCGCGCCCGCCAGATCCGGCCCCGTCATCGGCCAGCGTCCCGCGGCGCCCGCGTCGGCCGACGGCGCGGACGCCCCCATCGATCCGCCCGGCGAGCCCAAGTCCTTCTCCTTGCCCGGCCTGCGCCGCCCCGTCTCCGCGACCGGCCGCGCTCCGGCCGCCCGCGCGCCCGCTCCCCCGCCGCGAGCTCCCGTCCGCTCCGCCGATCTCGCCGCGATCCTGGCCGAGCCGGGCGACGCGCCGGCCGACGCCGCTCCGGCGGACGCGCCCCCCTCGGACGAAGGCGCGGCGCCCGAATCCGGCGAAGCCCCCGCGAAGCGCTCCGCCGACGGCGATCAGGTCGCCCTCGTCCAGGTCCACGAGCAGTTCGATTTCTGCGCGCAGCTCCTCGCCCAGGGCGCCTTCGGCGACCACTACGACACCTGCCTGTGCAAGGATGCGCGCGAGGCCGCTCCGTTCCGCGGCCGCCGCGGCTTCTACGTGAGCGCCCTGCAGAAGGAAGCGAAGGGCGGCAAGCTCGAGACGATCGCCAAGATCACGTCCTCGAGCCTCGAGGGCGGCGCGGCGACGGTCGTCGCGCGCTGGAAGTCCTCGGCCGACGGCAAGGGCCGCGAGGTCTCGCAGACCTGGCGCCTCGAAGACGGCCTCTGGTGCCGCGCGCCTTAGCGCGAACCTAAAGCCCGGCGAGAGCGGGCTTCAAAGCGGTCGCGTCGCCCACCACGACGGTCACGAGCTTGGCGGGATTGAGCCGCGCGCGCACCGCCGTCAGCGCGGACTCCGGCGTGACCGCGGCCAGGCGCGACTCGTACTCCGCGATGGTCTTGCGCGGATCGCGGCCGCTCTCGGCGACCGCCGCGACGTAGCCGGTCACGCGGTCGAGCGACGACAGCCGCATCAGGAACAGGCCGCGCAGGTGGCGGCGCGAGTTGTCGAGCGCGGCGGCGGTGATGGGCTCCTCGCGCAGGCGCTTGAGCTCGAGCATGATCTCGTCGAGCGCGGGACGCGCGACCTCCGTGCGGCAGTCGGCGGAGGCGGACCAGACGACGCCCTTCGAGTAGAGCTCGAGAGAGGAGTACGAGCCGTAGGTGTAGCCGCGGCGCGTGCGCAGGTTCTCGAAGAGGCGCGAGTTCGCGGTGCCGCCGAGCACGTGGTTGGCGAGCACGAGCGACATGTAGTCGGGGTCGGCGGGCGTCGCGGCGACGGTCTGCGCGACGATGAGGCTCGCCTGCGCGGAGCCCGGCCGGTCGACGAGCGCGACGCGCGAGGCGCCCGAGTCGGGCAGCGAAGGAGCGTCGGAGGCCGCGGCGCCGGGCTTCCAGCCGGAGAGGGCCTTCTCGAGCGCCTTCGCGGCCTTCGCGGGATCGAAGTCGCCCGCGAGCACGAGGTGCGCGCCGCCGGGGCGCACGCGCGCCGCGTGGAAGGCGCGCATCCGCTCGGACGTCACCGCGTCGATGCGCTTCTCGTCGGCCGCGCCGCGCGAGTACGGGTGGCCGGGGAACAGCTCGGCGCGCAGGCGCTCCTCGGAGAGGAAGTGAGGCTGCGAGCGGCGCGAGAGCAGGTCCTCGCGGGAGTTCTCGCGCCACAGCTCGACCTCTTCCTCCGGATAGGTCGCCGTCGTCAAAGTCTTGGCGAGCTGCTCGAGGAAAGGCTCCAGGTTGCGCGAGAGACCGGACGCGGAGAGCTTCAGCCACTCGGCCTCGCACGAAGATCCGAGCGACCAGCCGAGCGAGGTGTAGGCCTTGGCGACGGCGGCGGAGTCCTCGCCCTCGCGGCCCTTGAGCAGGAGCTCCTCGGCGGCCTGCGAGAGCGCCTCCTGGCCGCTGTCCTCGTGGACGCGGCCGGCGCGCAGCGCGAGGCGCATCTCGGCGAGCGGCAGGCGCTCGTCGCGCGCGAGCCAGGCCGTGACGCCGTTCGCGAGCTCGACGCGCTCGATCGCGGGGGCCTTCGCGAATCGAGCGGGGCCGGGCTCGGGCGGACGCTGACCGGGGACGCGCGGCTCCTCGGGCGGCGGCTCGGGGACTTTCGGCTCGGGCGCGGCGTCGACCGGGTCTCCGGGCTCGACTTGCAGCACGATGCGGCCGCGCGAGCCGAGCCAGCGGCGCGCGGCGCGCACGCAGTCCTTGGCGCCGATGCCGAGGAGGACGTCGAGGTCCTTCCAGAACCGCGGCGGATCGCCGACGAAGGCGACGTAGGAGCTCAACGTCTGCGCGCGGTCCGCCAAGGACAGCTGGCCCTCGAGCCACGAGCGCTCGAGCTGCGTCTTCGCGCGCGCGAGCTCCTCGGCGGTCGGCCCGGTTTTGAGGAAGCGGGCGAGCACCTCGTCGAGCGAGCGGGTCACGGCCTCGCGGCCGACGCCGACGCGGCCCGAGATGAAGAACGCGGCCAAGTCCGGCCCGCGCGGGGCGACGTGGCTCGACCAGTACGGGATGTGGCCGCCGGCGGAAACGGCGACGCGCGCCTCCTTGACGAGCGTCTCGTGCAGCGGGCTGTCCTCGCCGCCGCCCAGGATCGTCATGAGGACGGTCAGCGCCCACCAGTCGCGCGCGCCGCGCTCGGGCGCGTGCCAGCCGACGACGGTCAGGGGCGTCTTCGCGAGCGGATCTTTCACGGTCGCGACGCGCTCGCCCTTCAGCTTGGGCTCGGAGAGCTCGAGCGCCTTCGCGCGGACGCGGCGCGGGATCGGGCCGAAGAGCTTCTTGATCAGCGCGCGCGCCTCGACGAACGACACGTCGCCGGCGAGCGCGAGCACCGCGTTGTTCGGCGCGTAGTGCCGGTCGTAGAACTTGCGCACGTCGTCGAGCGACGCGGCGCGGATATCCTCGGCGTCGCCGATCGTCGGGTGCGAGCTCTCCCAGCGCGCGAACGCGAGCGCGCCCATGCCCATGTCGGTCGCGCGGCGGTAGGGCTGGTTGAGGTACGTCTGGCGGAGCTCCTCGAGCACGACCTGCTTCTCGACGGCGAGCTCGCGCTCGGAGATGAGGAGGCCGCGCATGCGGTCGGCCTCGGCCCAGAGGACGGACTCGAGCGCGTTCGACGGCACGACCTCGTGATAGGTCGTGTTCGTCTTCATCGTGTAGGCGTTGTCGACGCCGCCGTGAGACTCCACGAGCTTCGAGACCTCGTTCGGGGCGAGGTTCTTCGTCCCCTGGAACATCAGGTGCTCGAAGAGGTGCGCGAAGCCCGCGCGGCCCTTCTCCTCGTCGAGCGAGCCGACCTTGTAGGTGATCGAGACGGCGACCAGGGGCGCGGAACGGTCCTCCTGGATGACGCAGACGAGGCCGTTGTCGAGCTTGAACACGCGGGCCGGGAGGCCGCGGATCAGCGTCTTCTTCCCCTTCTTCACCGGGGAGAGCGTATCAATTCGAGGAGGACGTCAGCCGCGGGGAACGGACGCTTTGCGCATCTCGCGCTCGTCCCAGAGGAACGAGGTGAAGCGCTTGTTGGCGGCCTCGAGCTTCGCGAGCTCGGCCTTGTCCTTCGTCTCGCCCTCGAGCTCGGGGATCGACTTGAGGTTGTCGAGCATGCCGATCTTGTAGAGCGCCATCTCGGCGCCGTTCTTGTCGGCCCACGGGGCGATCTCGTCGCTGACGGCGGAGACGAGCTCGGCGGTGGCGGCGTCGACGATCGGGAGATCCTTCACTTTGCCGCCGAGCTCGATCCAGACGCGGGCGGCGACGCCGCGGCGCATGTAGGAGCGCTCGGAGCAGGCGGGCATGTCGGCGAAGATGGTCGCGGCGACTTCCTTGGCGATCAGCGCGCCGAAGACGAGCTTGGAGACGGGGAGGGCGTCGGAGAGGACGACGAGCTTCCGCCCGTTCTCGACGACGAGCTTGGAGGCCTCGGGCTGCTTGCGGGAGACGACGGTGATGCCCTCGGAGTCCATCTGATCGGTCACGAGCGTGCCGGCGGGCTCGCGGCGCATGTCGGCGACGGTCTGCGCGACGGTCTTCGAGCGCTCGGTCGCGGCTTTCGCGGCGGCCCGCATCTCCTCGAGCTGATTCTGGAAGTCGATCTCGGCGGCGCGGTTCTGAGCGGCGGCGGGCACGGCGAGCAGTAGAGCGAGGAGGGCGTTCTTCATGACCATATTGTACCGCGACCCGCCCGGGGAGCGCTCGGGTCTTGCGGCCCATGGCGCGAGGACAAAGGTCCCGGTTTCCTGCTAGAATCGCCGTCATGAAATCGTCCAAATTCGGCGTTTCGGGCCTTCCGTCGGCCGAGCAGCTCTTCGCGAAGCTCCGCAAGCGCACCAAGTCCAACGCCGACGACATGGACCGCGAGATCGAGAAGAATTGCGTCCAGGACGTCACGGTCATGATGTGCGACTCCTCGGGCTTCACGCGCCGCACGCACGACTACGGCATCCTCCAGTTCCTCGCGGTCATGGTCCGCATCTACGACCTCGTCGACGGCATCATCCTCAAGCACAAGGGCCAGGTCATCTCCCAGGGCGCCGACAACCTCCTCGCGGTGTTCGCCAAGCCCGAGAACGCGGTCGACTGCGCCGCCGCGATGATGAAGGCCATCGAGAAGTACAACCACGGCAAGCACGACCGCGACCAGTTTCAGCTCTGCGTCGGCATGCATCTGGGCAAGGTCCTGCGCCTCAAGGACGGCATCTTCGGCGACAAGGTCAACATCGCCTCGAAGATCGGAGAGGACTTGGCGTCGGCCGAGGAGATCCTCGTCACCGGCGAGGTCGCCGCTTCCCTCCCCGCGCGCATCAAGCGCGCCTACGCCCGCTCCGTCGAGCTCGGCGGCAAGACCTTCGAGCTCCACCGAATCAAGTATTAAGGGAGCAGCGCTCGCCGCCCTCCTCCTGCTCGCCGGCTGCTCGCGGGAGCCGGCCGGCGAGACGTCCTGCCCGCACGACCCGGGTTTCGACCGATCCTCGCTTCTGAGGCTCCAGGCGGACATCCCTCCCGCCGTCCTGCGTCACGATCTGGACTTGAACGGCATCTGGAAGCTCGCGAGCGGCACGCCCGAGGCGCCGGGCGCGGGCCGCCTGCAGGGCCTGACCGTCGTCGAGCACGGGCTGGGGTTCCGCACGTCGGTGAGCATGATCCGCTCCGGCGGGCGCGCGTGCGTGTGGTTCGACTGGATCGAGGTCGACATGCGCCCGGCCCGCACCGAGATCTACGTGCCCAGCGAGTATCCCGCGGGCTCCTGCGAATACGAGGCGGTGCTCGTCCACGAGCGCGAGCACGAGCGCGTCCACCGAGAGCGCCTCGGCGCGGCGGCTCTGGAGGTGCGCGCGGCGCTCGAGGCCGCGAAGTGGATCCCCGCGAAGGGCAACCCGCTCGACGCCGCGACCAAGGAGGAGGCGGAGGCCGCCCTCGAGCAGCGCGTGCAGAACGTCGCGCGCCCCGTCTACGCGAAGTTCAAGGCCGAGCTCGGCGCCGCGCAGGCCGAGCTCGACACGCCGGCGCTCTACCAATGGGTCACGAAGCGCTGCCAAGGCTGGAAGTGATATGATCCGCGCATGAAGATCATCGCCGCCCTCCTGGGCTCCCTCGCCGTCGCCGCCGCCGCCGTCGCTCTCTGGGCGGTGGGCTCCTACAACTCGATCGTGAGCAAGAACGAGGGCGTGAGCAAGGCCTGGTCGCAGGTCGAGAACCAGTACCAGCGCCGCCTCGATCTCGTGCCGAACTTGGTCGAGACCGTGAAGGGCTCCGCCAAGTTCGAGAAGGACACCCTCGCCGCCGTCGTCGAGGCCCGCGCGAAGGTCGGCCAGCTCGCCGTCGGCAAGGACGTGCTGAACGATCCCGCGGCGTTCAAGAAGTTCGAGGAGGCGCAGGGCTCGCTCGGCTCCGCGCTCTCGCGCCTGATGGTCGTCGCCGAGAAGTACCCGGACATCAAGTCCACCCAGGGCTTCCGCGACCTGCAGGTCCAGCTCGAGGGCACCGAGAACCGCGTCGCCGTCGCCCGCAAGGACTTCAACGACGCCGCGCAGGACTACAACACCTCGATCAAGGTCTTCCCCGGCTCGCTGATCGCCGGCTTCGGCGGCTTCC
Source organism: uncultured Elusimicrobia bacterium (assembly GCA_964450975.1). GTDB lineage: Bacteria > Elusimicrobiota > Elusimicrobia > UBA1565 > UBA9628 > GWA2-66-18. Next base: position 15,578 of record CAYVFO010000013.1, read on the forward strand.
GCGAGCGCCCGTACTTCGCCGCCGCTCCCGAGGCGGCGAAGGCCCCCGCGGTGAAGTTCTAGAGCTTCCAACCCCCGGTTGATCTGGATCAACAGGCCCGGTTGACATCGGTCCTATAGGGCTCATGGGCCTTTCGGGCATCATAGCCTCATGATCAACCTTCTCCTGGCCGCCGTCCTGAGCATCTCCGCGAACGCGCAGTCCTTCGAGGACTCCACGGGCGCCGCGATCAAGCCCTTCGTGACCGAGGACGCCTTCGCCGGCATCCCGGACTGCGGCGTGCTCGACATCAAGACGATCCGCCCGATCGGCCTCGACGAGGCGCAGGACATGATCAAGCCCTGCGTCGACGCCGCGGCCGCGAAGTACTCGGCGAAGCTCAAGGCCGAGGCCGGCTTCATCTCCGCCCCGCAGAGCGGCAAGCCCGGCCAGACGGGCCTCCTCCTCAAGACCGACGTCGTCGCGGGCTCGAAGGCCCACCGCGATCTCTCGCTCGCCCTCAAGCGCCGCGAGGGCCGCCTCCTCGGCCACCAGGTCCGCCTCATGACGAAGAGCGAGACGGCGCCCTCCGCGGTCTCCACGCTCCAGAAGGCGATCGACGGCTGCATGCTCCTCACGGTCGTCCGCGACATCCGCTCCGGCGAGGACTTCGTGAAGGTCTACGGCAAGTGCCTGACCCGCGAGCCCTCCCTCAAGATCAAGGAGATCCGCGCGGCCGAGGGCCTCGCGGTCACCGTCAAGACCGACGCCGACGGCTCCGACGTCGAGGCCTACAACGGCTTCCTGACCGTCAACGCCGGCAAGGGCCCGGTCCAGGTCATGGTCGTCGCGTACGGCGCGCAGATCTACCTGCCGCTCTAAAGCTCTTCCCTCACCAGGGGAACACCGAGGCCCCGGCCGAAAGGCCGGGGCCTTCTTATTTAAGAACGAACGGCAAACGGCAAAACACGAAGTGATCCCGGCCGATAAGCTTAAGAACGACGAAGAACGGCGAAGAACGGATTGAGGGTTTAACGGCCACGGCCTCCGTTGCCGTATCATCCCAATCCGTCGCCGTTTCGTTCTTTTCCGTCTTCTCCGTCCTTCGTCGTCTTCGTGTTATTCCGTTTTCCGTTCTTTCCGTCGCCGTTCTTCGTGTCTTTGTGTCTTAGTGGTTTGCCGTTCTGTGATAAACTTTCCTGGATGCCCCCCGTCGACGATCTGCTGTCGCGCGCGCATTTCGACGCGATCTCCACGCGCTACGCGCGCTCGGAAACCTCGCTCAAACCCGTCTACGACGCCGCCCGCGCCGAGCTGTCCGCCCGGCTTAAGGGCCGCGACGTCCTCGACGTCGGCGGCGGCGGAGTCCTCCCTTACGACGTCTCGCGCGCCGCTTCCGTGACGGCGCTCGACCTCTCGCCCGCGATGCTCTCGCGCACCCCGGCCGGCGTGCGCCGCGCGCTCGGCGACGCGCGCGCCATGCCCTTTCCGGACGCCTCGTTCGACGCGGTCGTCTTCAGCCTCTCCCTGCACCACATCGAGCGCCCGGAGGAGGCGCTCGCGGAGGCCGTCCGCGTCCTGCGCCCGGGCGGAGAACTGCTCGTCCACGAGCCCGTCCTCTCCCCCGCGCTCTTCTCCATCGAGCGCGCTCTCGCCCCGCTCACGCGCGCGGTCCTCGCCTTTTTGGGCGTCCCGATGGTGCTGTTCCAGTCGCGCGCGGCGCTGCGCGCCATGGTCGAGACGGCCTGCGGCGCGCCGGCGTTCGAGACGGCGGCGGAGCTCGACGGCTGGAGCGATCCGCTCGGCGGGACGTTCCCGGGCCTGATCATGCTCCCCCCGGCCTTGATGCCGACTCGCTTCGTTCTGATGAGGGCCCGCCGTGGATAGGATCTGCGTCCTGCTGCCCGCCTTCAACGAGGAAGGACGCGTCGAGCGGGTGATCGCCGGCATTCGCGCGCTCGCGCTCGAGGACGCCTCGGTCGAGATCGTGGTCGTCGACGACGGCAGCGCGGACGCGACGGTCGCCGTTTCGCGAGCGGCCGGCGCGCGCGTGGTCGAGCTCGGCGAGCACCGCGGGGTCGGCGCCGCGCTCGCGCGCGGCTTCGCCCTCGCGCGCGACGAAGGCTTCGACTACCTCGTCCACTTGGACGCCGACGGCCAGATCGATCCCGCGCAGATTCCCGCCGTGCTCGCGCCCGTGCGGCGCGGCGCCGCCGACGCGTCGATCGGCTCGCGCTTCCTGACGGGAACGCCCGAATACCTCGCGCCCTGGAAGGCTCGCGCGCTCAAGCTCCTCGCGGCCTGCGTCGGCGCCGCCGTCGACGCGCCGCAGACCGACCTCTCGTGCGGGATCCGCGCGCTCAACGCCGCCGCGATCGAGGCGGCGCGCCTGCGCGTCGTCGAGACGCCGGTCGCGGCCGTCGGCCGCGGCGGGCCGCGCGGGCTCTCCGCGCGCACCGTGCGCTACACCGCGACTTATCTGCTCCTGCTGTCGTTCGGCCTCGCGCGCTTCTGGCTCGCGCGCCTGACGCCGGCGCCGGAACCCCTCGAAGCGTGAGCCCCGCGGCGGCGCGTCTGCTCGTCGCGGCCGCGGCGATCCTCCCGTTCCTCCCGTCGCTGCGCAACGGCTTCGTAGGGTGGGACGACCTCGCCTTCGTCGTCGACAACCCGCTGATCGCCTCGCCCGCGAACCTGCCGGCGATGCTCCGCTCGAGCCTCGGCGGGGTCTGGATTCCCCTCTCGTGGCTGAGCCTCTCCGTCGACCGCGCCGTCTGGGGCGAGGGGCCGTTCGGATTTCATCTCACGAGCCTGCTGTTCCACGCGGCGGCGGCGCTGCTCTTCCACGAGTGCGCGCGCCTGCTCATGCCCAAGCGCCCGTGGGCCGCGGTCATCGCGGCCGCGGTCTTCGCCGCGCACCCGCTGCGCGTCGAGACGGTCGCGTGGGCGGCGGAGCGCAAGGGCGTCCTCTCCGGCGCGCTCGCGCTCGCCGCGTGCTGGGCGCATCTCAAGGACCGGCCGCGCGCCGCGCTCGCCGCCTTCGCCTTGTCGCTGGCCGCCAAGCCCAACGGCGCGGCGCTGCCCCTCGCGCTGCTGTCGCTCGACGTCCTTTGGCTCGAGAGGAAGCCGTCGCGCGGCTTCTACGCGGCGGCCTTCGCGCTGTCGGCGGCCGCCGTCGCCGCGACCGTCCTCGCGGGCCGCGGCGGACCGCCGCCGAACGCCGTGACGCCGCTGTGGACCGCGGGCAAGGCGGCCTTCGGCCTGCTCTTCTACCCGTGGAAGACGCTCTGGCCCGCCGGGCTGTCCGCGTACTATCCTCCGCGCGCGTGGTTCTTCTCCGTCCCCGCCGTCGCCGCCGCGTGGACGGCCGTCGCGGCCGCGGCCTTCGCCGCGCGCCGCTCGAAGGCCGCCTGGGCCGCCGCCGCGTTCTACGCCGCCGCGCTGCTGCCGATGCTCGGCCTGGCCGCGCACGGCGTGCCGCACGCCGCCGCCGACCGCTTCAGCTATCTCCCGTGCGTCGCGCTCGCGGTCCTCATCGGCGCCGCGCTCGATCGCGGACCCGCGCTCCGCGCGCTCGCGCTCGCCTGGATCGCCGCGCTCGGAGCCGCTTCCTGGGCGCGCTGCGCGGCGTGGAAGGATCCTCTCTCGCTGTGGTCCGCCGCGGCCGAGGCCGAGCCGGGCCCCTACGCGGACGCGAACCTCGGGGCCCTCCTCGTGAAGGATGGGCGGACGGAGGAAGGGATCGCGCGCCTGCGCGCCGCGATCGCGGCGGAGCCCCGTCACGTCCTCGCGCACGAGGCGCTCGGCGCCGCGCTCTGGAACTCCGGGCGAAAGGACGAGGCCGAGGCGGCTTGGCGCGCCGGAATGGAGTCGGCGCCCTCGAAGCGCACGGGAGAGCTGCTCGCGATGGCTCTGGTGAACCGCGGCAACGTCCTCGGCCGCGCCGGGAAGCTCCGCGAAGCCGCGGCGCTCTACCGCGAGGCTCTAGAAAAAGACCGGGCCTCTTTCGAGGCCCGGTCCAATCTGGACGCGGTCGAGCGCGCCCTGCGGCGTTAGAGCTTGGCCAGCGCGGCCGGGGCGTAGGAGACCTTGCCGGTCTCGATCGCCTTCGTCCACGAGTCCTTCGAGATCTTCCCGATGCGGCGGATCGAGTACGAGACGTAGTACTCCTTGCCCGCCTGAACCTTGCCGCCCGGCAGGACCGCGTAAGACTCGCCCGCGGGAGCCTTGAGCGAGCCCTCGGAGATCGTCTCGTCGAACCAGCCCTTCACGTGGCGCTTGAGCGTCCACTTGATCTCGACTTCCTCGCCCTTGTAGTACTCGGCCCAGCGGTCCGTGAGCGTGAGCTTGAGCGACGGGCTCAACTCGCCCAGGATGCCCGCGGGGTCGGGGCGCATCGCGATCTTCTTGACCGGGGCGAGCACGAAGTCGCCGTTGCGGCTGCCGCCGCGCACGAGACGGTACTCGTAGGCCGTCTCGACCGCGCGGATGTCGAGCCACGGACCGTCGAGGCAGACGCGGAACTGATCGAACTCCCAGGGCAGGAGCTCCTGGCGGTCGCGCAAAGTCACGCGCGCCGTCTCGCTGTACGTGTGGCCGGGGCGCTCCCAGCACTGGCGGCCGCCGCCGTGGCGCGGGTCGCCGGTCTGCACGCACTCCTCGACGTACTCGGTGCTGCGCAGGTGGAAGTACTGCGACGACGCGGGATCCTTCGGATCGAACGTGACGGTCACGCAGTCGGGCGTCGTGCGGCGGTAGTAGTTCGTCTGCACGTCGCGGCCGGCGGGAACGGAGACCTTCTCGGTCGCCGCGGCCTTCTTCGCCTGCGCGAGGATCGCGGAGGCGTCGACTCCCTGATCGAAATTCACTTCGGATGCGGCTGCGGTCGTCGCGGCGAGGCTCGCGGCGAGCGCGAGCGTAAGGCGGGTCATGTTCATTTCGGCGTGCACCTCCAGGTGTGCGTCAAGCCGATATTAGCAAAGGTCCTATATCTTGTCTAGGTCCTTCGGCCCGTTCTCATTAAGGTAAAATCGGCGCGTGCCCTGGCTCATCGCGATCCTTGCGATCGTCCCGTTCCTCCCGGCGCTGCACGGCCCGTTCCTGTCCTGGGACGACATCGACAACCTCGTCCTCAATCCCATGTGGAAGGGCTTCACCCTCGAGAACGTGAAGTGGATGCTGACCAATTCGCACGCGGGTCCATACGCTCCGTTGTCGTGGCTGTCGTACGGCCTGGATTTCGTCCTGTGGGGTCCCGATCCGGTCATGATGCGCATGACCAATCTTCTCATTCATGCGTCGTCCGCCGTTCTCCTTCATCAAATCGCTTCCGAGCTCATCGACGACGACTTCTCGCCCGTTTTCTGCGCCTTGATCTGGGCCGTCCATCCGCTGCGCGTCGAATCCGTCGTCTGGCTGACGGAACGCCGCGACGTCCTGTCCTGCTTCTTCTACTTATCCGCCGTTCTCGCGTATATCCGCGCTTCAAAGCCGCTGCTGCCGTTGTCGTTCTTCTGTCTCGCCGTTCTCTCGAAAGGCTCGGCGATCACTCTCCCTCTTTCGCTCATCGTTCTCGACGCCTATCGCAAAAAGGACATCAAACTCATCCGCTTCCTGCCGTACTTCGCGATCTCGCTGGCCTTCGGCCTCGCCGGCCTCCTCGGCCAGAGGAACGCCGGAGCCCTGCACGGCTTCTCCCCGGAGATCGCCCTGCACTCGGCGTGGTGGTACGCCGTCAAAACGATCGTCCCCGCCGGCCTCTCTCCTTATCACCGCGTCCCCGCCGGCTTCGGCTGGTCCTGGCCCGCGGCGCTCGCCGTCGCCGCCGTCCTCGCCGCCGCTTGGCGCGCCCGCCGCCGCTTTCCGGCCGTCCCCGCCGCGCTCGCGCACTACTTGATCGCGCTGTCGCCGATGCTCGGCTTCGTCCGCTTCGGCCACCATCTCGCGGCCGAGCGCTACTCGTACCTGCCCGGGCTGGGGCTCGCCCTGCTCGCGGGCGCCGCGGTCGGCGCCCGCCGCGGCCTGCGGCCGGTCGCGGCCGCCGTCCTCGCCGCGTCGTTCGTCCTCACGGCGCGCGCCGCGTCGTGGTGGCGGACCGACGAGGCGCTGTGGGGCCGCGCGATCGCGCTCGACGCCGAGGCCGTCCTGCCGCGCGCCAATCTCGCGGGCCATCTTCGCCGCGCAGGAAGACTCGAGGAAGCCCGGATTCAGGAGCGCCGCGTGCTCGAGCTCGACCCGAACGCGGCGCAGCAGCTGACGAACCTCGGCGGCGACGCCGTCGCGGCGGGACGCTTCGACGAGGCGGAGGCGCTTCTGTCGCGCGCCGTCGCGCTGACGCCCGTCCTGCCCGAAGCGCGCCGCAACCTCGCGGCGGGACGCAACAACCGAGGCAACGCGCTGCTCGCCGCGGGGAAGCCGCGCGAGGCGCTCGCCTGGCTCGAGAAGGCCCGCGCGGCGGATCCGGACTGGGCGGTCCCTCCCTTCAACCTCGGGAACGCGCTGACCGCGCTCGGCCGCCACGCGGATGCCGCCGCGGCCTTCGACGAGGCGGTCCGCCTCGAGCCCGCCTTCGCAGCCGCCTGGCTCAACGGCGGCAACGCGCGCGGACGGCTCGGCAAGCTCGGCGAGGCCGCGGCGCGCTACGAGCGCGCGCTCGCGCTGGACCCCGAAAACGAGGCCGCCCGCCGGAACCTGGATCAGGTCCGGCGGGCGGCCCGTTAGTCCGGGGTCGGATTACTGGAGGTTGCCGCTGACCTCGCCGCCGAAGTACGGCTGACCCGAGTTCGTCTGCCAGCGCACGTCGAGCGAGACCGCTCCGCCCGTCACGCCGCCCGCGTCGAGGAACTTGATCGACGTGCCGCCCGCGCCGGAGGTGTAGACGCCGGGGCCGCCGATCTGGCCGCCGGAGAAGGTGTGCTTCGCGTCCCCGCTGAAGCCCGCGTAGCTCACCGAGTTGATGTTCGCCGGCGAGCCCGCCTGCGAGACCATGATCGTCGAGCCGTTGCCGCCGAACGTCTTCGCGCCGAAGTCGATGAACAGGTCGAACGTCGTCGTGCCGACGGCCGCGCCGCCGCACGACGTGCCGAGCGAGTCGCAGGCGAAGTTCGAGGCCGAGCCGGAGTACCGGCCGGAGCCGCTCGTCACGCCCTGCATGTTGGCCCAGGTCGTCTGGGTCGGGGCGCCGAACGACTGCGCCGCGAACTGGTTCGTCTCCGCCTGCGCGGAGTCGATCGCCGCGAACGCGTCGGTCGCGTTGGACTTGCCGGCCGCGGTGTCCTGGCCCGAGTCGGAGCCGGCGGAGGCGCCGTCGCCCTTCGAGTCGTCCTTCGAGTCGCCCTTCGGCGCCGAGTTGACGCCGCCGAGCAGCGCGTCGATCTGGGCCTGATCCATCTTGAAGGGCGCGCCGGGCTTCTCGCCGGCCTTCACGTTGACGGCGTAGCCGTCCTGATCGACCTCGGTCTTGCCCTGGTCGTTCTTGACCGTGATGCCGCCGGCCTTCTCGTCGGCGTTGTTGTTCGGGCCCGGGCCGAGCAGCACGAACGTGCCTTCCTTGGAGTCCACGGTGCCGCCGGTCATCGTGCCGCGGATGCCGATCGTGCCGACGGGGGTCGTGACCTGCATCGCCGCGGGGTCGCGACGCGCGACTTTGCCGGTGACGAAGCGGAACGCGCCCTTCGTGATCTTGGCCGCGACCTTTCCGGCGTTCGTGTTCGGGTCGAAGACGAACTCGTCGAGCTCCATCTCGCTGTTCGGGCCCATCGTGAAGCTCGTCTGGTCGAGCAGCAGGACCTGCAGCTTCGCGTCGGGGCCGGTGACGATCTTGTCGTGGGAGTACACGGCCTTGCCCGTCTCGACGACGCGGCCGGCGGGGCCTCCGGGGGCGGTCGCCTTGACGGAGCCGCGCACGGCGGCGGCGACGCCGATGTTGACCGGGGCGGCGACGGAGGCCGCCTGGGCCGTCAGAGGCAGGACGAGGAGGACGCTCAGGAGTTTTTTCATGTCAGATTCCCCACTTGTACGAGACCAGCGCGGTCAGACGGTTGTTGGAATAGTCGTACGTCACGATGTTCGAAGACTGCGCGAAGCGCTCCCAGCCGAGCGTTCCCGAGAAGCCCTTGAGCGGCTTCCAGATGAGCTCGAGCGGCGCGCCGTAGACGAGCGAAAGGATCATCGCGTCGTCCTGGCGGCCGAAGCTGGCCACGGTCGGATCGATGCGGTCGTAGCGGTCGAACTGGCCGCTCAAGCCCGCGGCGAGGAAGGTTCCGCGCCCGAGGAGGCGCGTGTAGTCCACGCCCGCCCACTCGCGGCGGAAGCCGAGCGTCGGGTTGAACGCGACCTTGCGGCGGTGGCCGGCCGTGAAGCCGACGCGGTCGCGCGGGGACGCGACCCACTGCACGCCGGCGCTGAAGTCGAACTGGTCGCCGTCGCGATCCCTCGAGGTCGGCACGAGGCGCGTCTTGAGGAACTGCTGATCGTCGCGGCGCGCCTCGCCCCAGACGGTCAGGCGCGGGCGGACCTTCTTCGAGATCCGCAGCGCGGTCGAGACGTTGCGCAGGAAGGACTGCTGGTTGAGCAGGACGTGGTCGAAGCCCGCGCTCGGGACGATCTCGAGGCCGAGGAACGGAAGAACGAAGCCGCCGTTGACGCTGTAGGCCTGCAGGTCGAGCGCGTCGACGATCGTCTGCTCGCCGCGGTAGTAGCTCACGCCCGTGAAGAACTTCTTCGGCTTCGCGCCGCCGAACTCGCGCGACATGCCGAGCGCCGCGGAGAAGGCGACGTTCGTGTCCTCCTGGCGGCGAGAATCGCGGTTGAGCAGCACCGGCGCGCCGAAGAAGAGGTTCTGGTCGGAATCCGACGCGGAGTTGCGGTTGTCGTCGTAGCCCATGCCGATGCTCAGGCGCGCGTCGAAGTGCGTCTTGCGCTTCTTGCCCTCGACGAGCTCGAGATACTGCTTGGCCTCCGTCACGACGTCGGCCGGAGCGAGGCGGCCGAGGATGACGCGGAGCTCGCGCTCGGCGTCGACGATCGCGTCGAGGCGGAAGAGCACGGCGGCGTAGAGCAGGCGCGTGCGGTCGCGGCCCGGCGCGAGGATCAGGATGCGCTCGAGCGTCGTGGACGCGCCGCGGAGGTCGCCCTGCGCGATCTGCTGCCGCGCGAAGCGCTCGTTGAGGTCGAGATCGCCCGGGTTCGCGAGGACGGTCTCGAAGGCGATCTCGTCGCCGGAGGCGGCGGCGGCGGCCTCGGCGGCCTTCTTCTCGGCCGCGGCCCGGCGGGACGGATCCTGGCTCTCGCGCTCGACGTTGACGGGGGGATTCTGCGCCAGAGCCGGAGCGCAGAGGAGCGGCAGGAGGGCTGCGATTCGAATGATGGTCATAGAGGTGTCGCTATTATGCCACATTCCTATTAAAGGTAGAATCGCCCCATGCCGCTCAGCGATAGGACGAAAAGGCTCGCCCGGAAGAGCCGCGAGAAGGTCGCCGGAACGACGACCTGGGTTCTGCCGCTCGGCGCGCTGATCTGCGTCGTCTTCCTCCAGATCTCCAATTTCTCCTGGGTCAACTGGATGCGGCACCGCGCGTTCGACGCGTTCCAGCAGCTCAAGCCGCGCGAGTACGTGGACGCCGGCGTCCGCATCATCGACCTCGACGACGCGACCCTCGCCAAGCTCGGACAGTGGCCGTGGCCGCGCACGCAGGTCGCCAAGCTCGAGCGGCGGCTCCAGGAGCTCGGAGCGGCCGCCACCGTCTACGACGTGTTCTTCTCCGAGGCCGACCGCACCTCGCCGCGCGCGCTCGCGGCGGGGCTCCCCCCCGGCCCCGAGTTCGCGGGTCTCAAGGAGCGCCTGGCCAAGCTCCCCGACAACGACGCCGTTCTCGCCCGCGCGCTGCGCGAGGGCCGCTCCGTTCTCGGGCTGGCGCTGACGACCGAGACCAACGCCGTCGTGATCTCCACGAAAGGCGCGGTCGCGATCTCCGCCGCCAAGCCGGAGCACATCCCGAAGCTCAACAAGTTCCCGGGCGCCGTGGCCAACATTCCGATCCTCGACGACGCGGCGGGCGGCCTCGGCAACGTCGGCTTCTCCTCCGAGCTCGACCAGTCGATCCGCAAGTCGCCGCTGTTCTTCAGCCGCGCCGGCCGGATCGTCCCCGCGCTCGCGGTCGAGGGCCTGCGCGTCGCGCAGGGCGCGAGCCGCGTCGGCCTCAAGCTCGCGGGCGGCAGCGGCGAGATGTCGGACGAGGAAGGCGGCAACGAGCGCGACGTGGTCGCCGTGAAGATCGGCGAGATCACGACTCCGACCGAGCGCGACAGCTCGCTGTGGATCTACTACACGAGCCCCGAGGATTCGAAGCGGCGCGTGATCCCGGCCTGGCGCCTCTTCGAGAAGGGCTTCGACCCGGCGCAGGTCGAGGGCACGATCTGCTTCATCGGCACGAGCGCGACGGGCCTCAAGGACCTGCGCGTCACCCCGCTCAATCCCGCCGCGGCCGGCGTCGAGGTTCACGCGAACCTCGCCGAGCAGATCCTGACGGGCACCTTCCTCGCGAAGCCCGATTGGGCGCTCGGCGCCGAGATCGCGTACCTCCTCGTGCTCGGCCTGCTCCTGCTCTTCCTCCTCGAGCGCGTCGGCGCCCTCTACTCGGCGCCGGTCGCGCTCGCCGCCGTCGCGGGCTCGCTCGGCATGTCGTGGTACGGCTTCACCGCGCACCGCTTCCTCATCGATCCCGTCCTACCGCTGCTCGGCCTCTTCTCCGTCTACACGACCTGGACGGCCGTGACGTTCGTGAAGACCGAGGACGCGAAGCGCCGCATCACGGGCACGTTCGGCCGCTACCTCTCGCCGAAGGTCGTCGAGAAGCTCGCTTCGAACCCCGGCGAGATCGAGCTCGGCGGCGAGACGCGCGAGATGACGTTCCACTTCTGCGACGTCCGCGGCTTCACGACGATCTCGGAGAAGTTCGATCCGGCCGGCCTGACCGTCTTCATCAACAAGTTCCTGACGCCGATGACCGAGATCATCCTCGCCCACGACGGGACGATCGACAAGTACATCGGCGACTGCATCATGGCGTTCTAGAACGCGCCGATGAGCGTGCCGAACCACGCCGTGCGCGCGTGCGAGGCGGCGCTCAAGATGCACGAGCGTCTGGCCGAGCTCAACGAGCGCTGGCAGGCGGAGGCCAAGGAGAAGGGGATCGACCTGCCCCGGATCGAGATCGGCACCGGCCTCAACACGGGCCCCGCGGTCGTCGGCAACATGGGCTCGTCGCTGCGCGTCGACTACACCGTTCTCGGCGACGACGTGAACCTGGCCTCGCGCCTCGAGGGCCAGTCGAAGACCTACGGCGTCAGCGTCGTCATCGGCCCCGGCACGCGCGAGCAGGCCCCCGCGTTCGCCGCGATCGAGCTCGACCTCATCAAGGTCAAAGGCAAGACGCGCCCGGTCAACATCTACGCCCTGCTCGGCTCGCCGGCCGTCGCGGAGAGCGCGGAGTTCAAGGCGCTCGACGCCGCGCACAAGGCGTTCCTCGCGGCCTACCGCGGCGCGCGCTTCGGCGAGGCCGAGGCGCTGATGGCGAAGGCTCGAGCGCTCGGCGAGCCGTTCAAGCTCGGCAAGCTCTACGATCTCTACGTAGAGCGCATCGACGGCTACAAGGCCAGGCCGCCCGAGAGCGGCTGGGACGGCGTCTTCACCGCGACGTCGAAGTAGCGGACCTGGCGGACTCCCGCAGCCAAGTTATCCACCGGTTATCCACGCTGTGGATAAGGTTACCCAAAAGGCCTAGACGAATATAGGACTTGCGTCCTAGAAATATGTTATATGGTTTTTGACGTGGCCGGGCGCCGCGAGGGGTCGCGGCGGGCTTCAAGGAGGCACAAACATGGTTCGAGCGCGAATTCCGGGGCTCCTGGCCCTGGGACTGCTGTTCGCCGTTTCCTCGTCCGCTCTCGCGGGCGAGCGCCGCATCGTCGTCTTCCAGTCGTCGGTCCCGGAGGCGCAGCGCGTTCAGCTCGCCCTCTCGGCCGGCGGCAACGTGGTGCGCGAGCTGCGGCTGATCAACGCCGTCGTCATCGAGCACCCGACCGAGGTCCGGACCGCCGAGGCGAAGCTGCGCGCGATGAAAGAGGTCAAGCGCGTCGACCCGGATCCGAAGATCAACTGGCTCTCCGCGGCCGACGCCCGCGGCGTCGATTTCGCGCTCCCGAGCACGGCCGGCCTGCTGAAGTCCATCGCGGACCTCAAGGCCAAATCCGCCGAGGAGCCGCAGCCTCAGCCCGAGCCGACCGCGCAGGAGACGCCCTGGGGCATCACGCGCGTCAAGGCGGCCGAGGCGTGGGGAACGACCCGGGGCGAGGGCGTCAAGCTCGTCGTCATCGACACGGGCATCGACCGAACGCATCCGGACCTCGCGGCCAACCTCAAGGGCGGCTGGAACGCGATCACGAAGACCGACGACTACAACGACGACAACGGCCACGGCACGCACTGCGCGGGCACGATCGCCGCGCTCGACGACGACAAGGGCGTCGTCGGCGTCGCGCCGAAGGTCGACGTCTACGGCGTGAAGGTGCTCGACGCCAACGGCTCCGGCACGTTCGACGACGTGATCGCGGGCATGCTGTGGGCCGTCGAGAACAAGATGGAGATCGCGAGCATGTCGCTCGGCGCCTCGCGCGGCAACCAGGCCTTGGCCGACGCGGTCGAGGCGATGCGCAAGGGCGGCGTGACTCTGATCGCGGCGGCCGGCAACTCCGGCGGCTCGGTCGGCTTCCCCGCGGCGTACCCGGGCGCCATCGCGGTCGCGGCGTCGGACAGCCGCGACAAGCTCGCGGGCTTTTCCAGCCGCGGCGCGGAGGTCGCGGTCATCGCCCCGGGCGTCGGGGTCAAGTCGACGTACATGGGCGGAACCTACGACAGCCTCTCCGGCACGTCGATGGCGACGCCGCACGTCTCCGGCTTGGCGGCGCTCTACCACGCGACCCACAAGGGCGCGACTCCCGAGCAGGCGCGCGCGGCCCTCGCCGCCGCGTCGTCGAAGCTCGAGGGCGTGCCGGACATCGGGCAGGGCTCGGGGCTGCCGCTGGCTCCCAAGCTCGTCAAGTAAGGCTCCTTTAATAGAGGCGCCCCTTTCGCCCGCGCGGGCGAAAGGGGCGCCTTGTTTTATATGATGGGACCCGCCATGGACCGCTCGAACCGAATGCTCGCCTCCGCCGGAATCGTCCTCGCCGCCGTCCTGGGCAGCTGGGCGATCGCCCGCGGCGCCGCCAAGCCGTTCTCCCCCGACGCGCCCGACTTCCGCCGCCAGGGGCCCGCGGACGCGCCGATCGTCATCGTCGAGTTCTCCGACTTCGAGTGCCCCGCCTGCCGCTTCGCCGAGGCGCCGCTGCGCGCGATCCTCGAGGCGCACAAGGGGAAGGTCCGCCTCGTCTTCAAGCACTTCCCCCTCGAGCGCATGCACCGCTTCGCGCGCCCCGGCGCGATCGCCGCCGAGTGCGCGGGCAAGCAGGGCAAGTTCTGGGAGTACCACCACGCGCTCTACGACAAGCAGGGCGAGTGGCCCGTCGAGGGCAAGTCCGAGGACCTGCTGACCTCCTACGCGAAGGGCCTCAAGCTCGACGTCCCCGCCTGGCAGGCCTGCCGCAAGGACCCGGCGTCGGACGCCGCGGTCTCGAGCGACGCGAAGGACGGCGACCGCGCCTGGGTCGGCTCGACCCCGACCTTCTTCGTCAACGGCAAGCGCTTCGTCGGCGGCAAGGATCTCCACGAGCGCGGCTCCTGGCACATCGAGAAGGAGCTCAAGAAGCTCAAATGAACATTCCCCCCATCGCCGGCCTGATCGCGCGCGTCCTCGTCGGCGCCGTGCTCGTCTACGCGGGCGCCACCAAGACGGCCGCGCCCGTCGAGGAGTTCGCCATCGTGATCGCGAACTACCGCATCCTTCCGCCCGACGCCTCGCAGACCGCGGCCGCGTTCCTCCCGTGGGTCGAGATGGTGCTCGGCTGGGCGCTGATCCTCGGCTTCCGCAAGCGCGAGGCCGCTCTCGGCTCGCTCGCCCTTTTCGGCGCGTTCCTCTTCGCCTTGGCGTCCGTGCAGATGCGCGGCATCGAGCTGCCGACGTGCGGCTGCTTCGGCGAGGGGATCCACTTCACGCCGGCCCAGGCGTTCCTGTTCGACGCCGCGCTCGTCGCGCTCTGCTTCGCGGCCTGGCGCGCCGCCCCGTCGGCGCTGTCCCTGGACAGCTGGACCGAAGGCGGCTATACTGGGGCCCGGAAGCCCAAATGAGCGACAAGAAGAGAGTTCTCGCCGTCGACGACGACGCCTCGGTCTGCGAGTTCTATGAGACCAGCCTCCGTCTGTCCGGCTACGACGTCGAGTGCGCGCCGAGCGCCGCGAAGGCGCGCGACGCCATCGAGAAGCGCCGCCCGGACATCATGCTCATGGACATCATGATGCCCGACCAGGACGGCATCTCCTTCACGCGCGAGCTGCGCGGCGATCCCAAGACGTCCGACATTCCCATCATCGTGATCTCGGGTCTGGCCGACGCCGGCACGCTCAACGACGCTCTGCTGTTCGGCGCCGTCGACTACATGGTCAAGCCGATCGATCTCGACGCGCTCAAGAGCAAGATCGAGCGCACCTTCGCCGCCCTCGAGCGCCGCAAGAAAGCCTGATAGGCGTGCGCCGCCCGGCGCTCCTCCAGCCACGTAAACCGGTATTCCTTCCTTCGCTTTCTCATAACCACATCCACACCGCCGCGACCACTCCCGCGGATGCGGCCGCCGCGAAGGCGGACGCTCCCAGGACCCAAAACGCCGCTCGGCGGCTCATGACCTGATACGCCCGGATGGGGGCCGGCCTTACGTCGGAAAAGGGGTCCCTGCCGATATAGGCCCAAAGACCCTGTTTCGGACGCCCCCGTCCTGTTAACTTTGTCATATGCCCCACATCACCCAGCGCCCCAGAGGGCCGCTGATCGCGCTTTCCACGGACTTCATCCGCGCCAAGGAGTATTTCGAGGCGATCGTCGCCTCCTCCGGCGACCTCATCTGCACGACGGACATCACCGGCCGCATCCTGTACTTCTCCCCCGGCGCCGAGACCATGCTCGGCCGCAGCGCGGAGTGGGCCGCGGGCCGGCCCGCGCACGATCTCTACGCCGACGGCACGACCGCCGCCCGCGCGCTCATGCGCATGCTGCGCGAGAGCCCCGACGGCCGCGTGCACAACCACGAGGTCCGCATGAAGGCCTCGGGCGACCGCATCCTCCACGTCTCGCTCTCCGCCTCCTTCCTCAAGGATTCGCGCGGCCGCGTGATCGGCACGCTCGGCATCGCCAAGGACATCACCGAGCGCGTCGAGCTCGAGAAGCGCCTGCGCGAGATGACCCGCACCGACGATCTGACCGGCCTCTACAATCAGCGCCACTTCCACGACCGCCTGCGCGAGGA
>CAYVFO010000014.1:0-29629 GCA_964450975.1 uncultured Elusimicrobia bacterium
CGGGGAGCTCGGGCTTGTGGCCGGCTGACTTCAGCCGCTCGAAGCTCCGCTTAACGCGAAACGGCGCCTCGGGGTGTCCCGAGGCGCCGTATTCGGCGGTCCGAAGGTCGGAGAAGACCCGACCCATGTGATTTTTAGCGGAGCGCGGCCGGAATCTTCGCGTTGACGTCGTTGAGCAGCGCGTTGAAGCGGCGCTCGCGGCGCTTCTTCCAGCTGCCCTTGTGGTAGCCGTAGGACGCGAGCGTCGGGAGCGCGATGGTGGCTTCGGAGAAGACCATCTGCTCGTCGGTGACCGCGACCTTGCCCCACGAGCAGGCCTCGCGCAGAGTCGAGCCGGAGAGCGCGCCGTCGCGCTCGTCGGCCACGGTGATCTGAACCGCGTACTTGTGCATGATGGGCTCGAGGCCGATCATCTCCGCGCCGACGGTGACGTCCTGCGCGAAGTTCTTCGGCACGCCGCCGCCGATCATGAGAAGGCCGGTGTCGCCGCACGCGAGCTTGACGCGCACGAGCTCCCGGAAGTCCTTCGCCGAGTCGATCGACGCGTGGCTGTCGGGGTTGTGCCACTGGTGGTGGAGGAACCCGAAGCCGGCGGAGCAGTCGGAGAGGGCGGGGACGAAGATCGGAACGCCCTTCTTGTAGGCGGAGAGCACGATCGAGTCCTTGACCTTCGACTTCTTCACGAGGTACTTGCCCATCTCCTCGATGATCTCGCGCGAGGAGTAAGGCTTCGGCTTGAGGTTGCCGATGATGTCGGAGATCGTGTTGTCGCAGGCGCCGAGCTCGTCCTCGTCGATGTAGGTGTCGTAGATGCGGTCCACGCGGGCGCCGCGCAGGGCCTTGTCGTCGGCGTACTTGGAGCCCTTGTAGTGCTTGTAACCGAGGGCCTCGAAGAAGTCCTGGTCCACGATGTTGGCGCCGGTGGAGACGATCGCGTCCACCATGTTGCTCTCGACCATCTGCCAGACGATCTTCTTGAGTCCCGCGGAGAACAGCGAGCCGGCGAGACAGAGGATGATGCCGCACTCCTTGTCGGCGAGCATCTTCTCGTAGATCTCGCTCGCGCGCGCGAGGTCGCGGGCGGAGAACGCCATCTTCGAGTAGGCTTCGACGACGGGGCGCATGTCGTGCTTGGTGATGTCGAAATGCTCGATCTGCTCCTTGAGCAGCTCGCTCTTCTTGATGTTGGCCATTTTTACCCTGATCGTTGTCCCGTGCGGGAGTTTGGTCGTCTGTCGATATTTTATAACATTGTCGTCGACGATGAGCAGAATTCTATTAAGGAACGCGAAAATCTTTTCGCTTTTATTCGCGCTGGCCGCGGGCGGCGCGGAGGCGGCGACGACCCGGCGTCCCAAGAATTTCCGGCTCGGCTGGAAGAAGAAGCCCGCGGCCGAGGTCTCGGTCTCGACGGAGCCCGCGAAGCCCGTTCCCGCGGTCGTGATGCCCGGCCGCTGGACCGAGGAGACGCGCGACGCGCTCAACGCGTTCATCGAGAAGCGCGGCAAGCTCGCGCCCGGCTACGACGCGGCGAAGCCGCCGGTCGCGGTGCTGCCGTGGAGCGACTCGCTCGTCGCCGGCGATCCCGCGGAGCTCGTGTTCCTCTCTCTCACGACGAAGGCCGAGTTCGCGTTCGACGACGAGTGGTGGGAGATCGTGCCGATCGTCTACGGCCGCCAGCCGACCCGCGCCGCGTACGACCAGTTCATCAAGCTCTCGAGCTCGGTGTGGCAGTCGCAGCCGCAGTACCACCAGTACCGCAAGGGCGTGCTCGAGAGCTACCTCGGCCTCTGCCGCGGCGTCGGGCGCCGCGAGTGCCGCCCGTACCTCATGCGCCTCTTCGCCGGCTGGAAGGAGCGCGACGCCGTCGACTACGCGAAGAACGTGATCGCCGAGGAGAAGGCGCGGCCCGCGGGCGTCGAGATCGTCCGCGCCGAGGAGGGCGACGAGAACCCGCTCAAGCTCCGGCGCGGCCTGCGCCTGATCCCCGAGATGCGCGACCTGGCGCAGAAGCTGCGCGCCGCCGGCGTCGACGTCTGGATCGTCGACGACCTGCCGCAGCCCGTGCTCGCGGCCGCGGCGTCGGACTACGGCATCGACCCCTCCCGCGTGCAGGGCATCAAGGTCGCCCCGGACGGCGCCCGCTTCTCCGCCTCCGTCCTCAAGCCGATCCCGACGCGCGGCGGCAAGGCCGAGATCGTGAAGGCCGTCGTCGGCCGTCCTCCGGACCTCGTGCTCGGCCGCGACGCCGCCGATCTCGACCTGCTCTCCTACGGCGACGGCCTGCGCATCGCGCTGACCGGCGACCCGGCGCTCGAGGCCGCGGCGCGCGAGCGCGGCTGGATCCTGCAGCCGTCGCCCGCGCGGTAAGCCTCGTAAGCTGTTGACGCGGGCGCGGCCGTTGCGGTAGAGTCCTCGTCCGCCGAGAGGAGACCCCCATGCCCGAAAAGAATTCGCAGGAAGAGGTCGGAGATCTGTTCGTCACCGAAACCTCGCTCACTCTCAAGCTGCTCCCGAGCCGCAAGTCCGGCAGCCTCCAGATCCGCTGGTTCGGAGGGGAGGGCGTGACGAACGTCCGCCTCGCCGCGAAGGACATCCAGACTCTCGTCGGCAAGCTGCGCGGCCGCGGCCGCGTCGTGCGCAACCTGACGGTCACCACCGATCGCGGGCTCGACACCGACCTCGGAAAGACGCGCCTCCTCGAGGCCGTCAAGAAGGCCGGCTTCCTCGTCATCTCCTAGCATGAGCGGCCGCCTCGCGGGCAAAGTCGTCCTGATCACCGGCGCCGGCTCCGGCATGGGAGCCGAGGCCACGGTCCGCTTCGCCAAGGAAGGCGCGAAGGTGATCGCCTGCGACATGAACCTCGACGCCGCGAAGAAGGCCGTCGCGACGGCCGAGGCCGCGGGCGGCAAGGCGATGGCGATTTCGATGAACGTCGCCAAGGAAGCCGAGGTCAAGGACGCCGTCAAGCAGGGCGTGAAGGCCTACGGAAAGCTCGACGTCATCTACAACAACGCGGGCATCTTCCCGAACGACGACCACTCGGTGATCGACACCGAGGAGAAGGTCTGGGACCAGGTGTACGCGGTCAACGTGAAGGGCATCGCCTTCGTCTGCAAGTACGGCATCCCCGAGCTGCTCGCCGCCGGCGGCGGCTCGGTGATCAACGTCGCGTCGTTCGTCGCTCTCGTCGGCTGTACGGTGCCGCAGGACGCCTACACGGCCTCGAAGGGCGCGGTCATCGCGCTCACGAAGTCGCTCGCGGTCCAGTACGGGCCGAAGGGAATCCGCGCCAACGCGATCTGCCCCGGCCCGATCGAGACGCCGCTGCTCACCGCGTGGCTCCTCAAGGAGCCGGCCGAGAAGGCCAAGCGCCTCAACCGCATTCCGATGGGCCGCTTCGGCAGAAGCGAGGACATCGTCAACGCGGCGCTCTACCTCGCCTCCGACGAGTCGCGCTGGACGAACGGCCTCGCGATGGTCGTCGACGGCGGCATCACCTCGAACTACTTCTAGGGGGCGCCATGAAGACGAAGCTGTTCGTCGGGGGGAAGTTCGTCCCCGCCCTCTCCGGCAAAACCTACGACGTCTTCAATCCGAGCGACGGCTCCCTCGTCGCGCGCGTCTCCGAGGGCGGCGCGGAGGATATCGACGCCGCGGTTAAGGCGGCCCACAAGGCGATGTCCGGCCCGTGGCCGCGCACGCCCGCGCGCGAGCGCGGAAAGGTCCTCCTCAAGCTCGCCGCGCTCATCCGCGAGCATGCCGACGAGCTCGCGCTCCTCGAGTGCCGCACCGCGGGCAAGCCGCTGGGCGACGCCAAGGACGAGATCGGCCTCGCGGCCGACACCTTCGAGTACTACGGCGGCGCGGCCAACAAGCACTTCGGCGAGACGATCCCCGTCGCCGCCGGCGGCTTCGACTTCACGACGCGCGAGCCCGTCGGCGTCTGCGGCCTGATCGTGCCGTGGAACTTCCCGCTCGTCATCGCGTGCTGGAAGCTCGGCCCCGCGCTCGCGTGCGGCAACGCCGCGGTCCTCAAGCCCTCGGCCGAGACGCCGCTGACCGCGCTCAGGCTCGCCGAGCTCGCCGCGCAGGCCGGCGTTCCGGAAGGCGTGCTCTCCGTGATTCCGGGCCCCGGCCCCGGCTGCGGCTCCGCGCTCGCCGCCCACCCGCTCGTGCGGAAGATCTCGTTCACCGGCTCGACCGCCGTCGGCTCCTCGATCATGAAAGCGGCCGCGGACGGGATCAAGCGCGTCTCGCTCGAGCTCGGCGGCAAGTCGCCGAACGTGATCTTCGACGACGCCGACCTCGACTTGGCCGTCGAGAAGGCCGTCTGGTCGGTGTTCTACAACGCGGGTCAGGACTGCTGCGCGCGCTCGCGCGCGCTCGTGCACCGCAAGGTCTACGACAAGTTCGTCGACAAGCTCGTGGCGCGCACGAAGAAGTTCGTCGTCGGCCACACCGAGAAGAAGGGCACGCAGATCGGCCCGCTGATCACCCGCGCGGCGTGGGAGAAGGTCTCGGGCTACATCGCCTCCGGCAAGGCCGAGGGCGCCGAGCTCCTGTGCGGCGGCACGCGGCCGAAGGGCGTTCCCGCGAAGGGCCACTTCCTCTCGCCCGCGGTGTTCGCCGGCGCCGAGGACAACATGCGCATCGTCCGCGAGGAGATCTTCGGCCCCGTCGTCGCCGCGATCCCGTTCAAAGACGAGGACGAGGCGATCGCCCTCGCCAACGACTCCGGCTACGGCCTCTCGGCCTCGGTGTGGACGCGCGACGTGGGCCGCGTGCTGCGCGTCTCGCGCGCGATCCAGAGCGGCGTGATCTCGGTGAACTCGTCGTCGTCGGTCCACCTCGAGGCCCCGTTCGGCGGCTTCAAGGGCTCGGGCCTCGGCCGCGAGCTCGGCATGAAGGCGCTCGACCAGTACACGGAGACGAAGAACGTCTTCGTCTCGACGCTCTAAGGGCGGCTTCCCCGTACATTTGTTCTAGACAAAACGAATGTCATGTCATATTATATGGATACACATTGTACATCCATTAAATATGAGCAAAGATGCCGGCTTGCGAATACGCATAGACCGTGTCCTGCGGGATCAGTTTGTCTCCGTATGTCGTGACGGCGATCTCACCGCGGCCCACGTGCTCCGGAATTTCATGCGTCGCTACGTTTCGGAGAACGTGGCGGCAGATCAACTTCGATTATTTCCGAAGGGAACGCGCTCGGGATCACGGAAGAAACCCAAATGACCGTGAAATCGACGATCGATGGCGTGGAGCGGCGGCGAGTCGATTTGCTACTTCGCGCCCTTCGCGCATGGCCGGCGCAAGCTGGGAACGCTTCAAGCAAGCAAGACGGCGGGGATGTTCTTCGCCGACTATTTGGGCGTGACGTCACGTCGGACGAGAAATCGGAAATCGACGAGAGGAAGCTGTCGCGACTCGCGGCGACACATTGCAGGGCGGACAGGCTCGATTGCGGCGCGTGCCCATTTGTTCGAGTTTGCGCGCATGGGCGCGGAACCATCGGTAAGTCGGTTCATAAAGCAAACAAGAAGCATATTCCATTCGCGGATCTGTTCTGCGGCGCGGGAGGCTTGTCATTGGGCCTCGAGGCGCATGACTTTCGTCCCGAAATTGCCGTCGATAACGATTCCGCGGCTTGCCAAACTTATCTGTTCAACAGGCCGTGGCTCGACGTCGACGCCGTCAGAAACGAATCCTTGGCGGAAATACTGAATGGTCGAGTGAAAAAAACTCCGATCGTCGTCGGGGGGCCGCCGTGTCAGGGATTTAGCAATGCGAATAGACAAAGACTATCCCTTGATCCCCGGAATGGACTTTACCGCGACTTCATTCAGTTTATCGAGAGATCTGGCGCGGCGATCTGCGTAATGGAAAACGTTCCCGGAATGCTCGGCGCCGCCCCGCAAATAGAGGCGGATTTTGAGCAGATCGGTTTTTCCGGAAAGGCGGTCGTTGTCGACGCGCAGGACTTCGGATATCCGCAGCGGCGGCGGCGGCTATTCTGGCTGGGAATCAGATCGAGCGCGTTTAGACAGGCTGATGCGGCCTTGGACCTATTTGAACAGTCCCTCATCGGCCAGCCGGTTGGGAAGCCGTTCTTTCTGTCGCACAGCATCTCGGATCTGCCGCGCCTTGAAGCAAAACGACAAAAGAACGCCACGAACGACGAATCCGAAAAGAGCGGGTTCACGGTATCGTTTGCCGCCCGCAAAAACACCCGATTCACGCGGCTTATTAATGGAGAGCGCGGCGGCGTCGGATTCCTATTCAATCACCGCACGAAATACAACAACGATCGCGACATCGAGATTTACGGGACTTTAATGCCTGGCGAGGATTCGCAGGCGGAATCCATTCGACGAATCATGCCGTACAAAGATAGACGCAAGATTTTTAAGGACAAATTCTTCAAGCTGGAGCCGAATAGGCCTTGTAAAACCATTACGGCGCACATGTATTACGACTGCCATATGTATATTCATCCTTCTCAGGCGAGAGGTATAACGCCGCGAGAAGCCGCGCGTGTTCAAGGATTCCCTGATGATTACATCTTCTTGGGATATCCGAACCAGTGGTACAGGCAGATCGGCAATGCCGTGAGCCCGCTTTTGTCCTGGCAGATAGGGCGCGCGCTGCGCAATGTCGTTGAATTCCTGGGAATGAAAGTATGAGCATTCGCTATATCGACTTATTCTCCGGAATCGGAGGATTTCGCGCCGCGTGCGACGTATTGAACAAGGATGGCTTTTCCTTGCGATCCGTCGCGTCGGCGGAAATCGATGAAAAGTGTCGCAACCTGTATCACGCAGCGTTCGAACACGCTCCGGATGAAGTTAATCTTCACGATGTGGGAGAGATCACTCGTGCTTTAAGTGATAGACGGCGAGACAAACGGCGGATTTTACCGAAGTTCGACCTTCTTCTCGCGGGGTTTCCGTGCCAATCCTTTTCGAATGTCGGACAGCGTCGTGGCATGGACGATCCGCGGGGACGGCTTTTCATCGACATCGCCAAGATATTAACCGAATACCAGCCGCGGCACTTCGTCCTCGAGAATGTCCAGAAAATCTCCACGATCGGGCGCGGTGCCCTGCTCGACACCATCAAGAAGACGCTCACCGACTGCGGCTACGCCCTCCAGGTGTGGGATCTCAGCGCGCATAAATACGGTCTTCCGCAGCAGCGTCGTCGCATGTTCTTTTGCGGCGTCCGGTCCGAGGCCACGAATCGTCAGCTTGATATTTCGCCGCCCCCGGAAGTGCCGGCTGACAAGTGGAAGTATCCGACGGCATGGCATCTGCTAGAACGCGCGATGCCAAAGCAGCACCTCGTTCCCGCGCTCACGCGGCAGACGGTGTTGCGGAAAAATCCCAAGTGGGCGGGGGACCTCCGGGTTAATCGCCCGATCGCGCGTCCGATCACCGCTACCATGCACAAATGGCATCGCGCGAATCAGGACAACTATTATACCGAGGCCTACGTCACATCAAAAAATCCGAAAGCAGCGGAGTTGTTGGCTCCCGAAGACGTGGGGGACCAGCCTCTTCGGCGAATAACTCCATTGGAAGGATTCAGACTACAGGGATTCCCGGATCGATTCGCGCGTCTCGCGAACGAGAAAGGACTTTCACAGGGGACTCAATACCGCGTAATCGGAAACGCGGTTCCCGTGAATATGGCCGCCGCCGTCATAAGGCACTTCTTGGGTAAGAGCTAGAGACGTCGGATTTCAATTTCCTGGAGATGTCTGGAATCGATCCTGACGGCCCACTTCATCGAGTGCTTTTGAAGGGAAAGTCCGAGCTCATACATTTCTGAGGCCGCATTCGTGAGCCGCTCTGTTATTTCTCGAATCGCGCCCACGTCTCGCCATTTATATAGCCGAAGAGTCCCGCCAAGCGCGGCCCTTGGATCATCCTGCAAAGTGATGCCGGAGACCACGGCGAGGACGACATCCTCCGGATTTTCAAGTGCTGCGTTCAATTCGTTGGCGGACAAGAGAATAGTTTGCCCCGCTGAAGTTGTGCCCTTGACTTCCAGCAAGCGCCGCCGCAAGCCGGTCGTCCCGCGCAGGTCATAGCCGGGATACGGAGGAAGCCCGCAGGCTGAGGCGAGCGCTGGGGTGTGCACGTCTTCCACCGTGAAGCCCGCCGTCTCCAACCCTTCTCGGGCGACTAGCATTCCCCGCTCTTCGACGAGCGCCTGCTGCTCCCGATCCGCGAATCTGCCTTGGCCCGTCGACGGCTGCCGTGTACGCGGCCGGCCCAACTCGATCTCGGAAGTCGACACTTCTTCTGAGTCGACTGTAACCAACGGCGGCGCCGTCAGCGGAACCGCCTCATTTCTGAACATCCGCTTTGACTTTCCGCCCATAATGGCGGACACGTCTCGGTGCGTACCAAGGGCGTCCATGGACCCGTCGCGCTTCCGAAGAAGGATCAGGGAATGTCCCCGATCGAGGGCGTGGCGAAGGGGCAGGATGTCGTTCTTATCGGTCAGCTGCGCGCTGGGATTGGCACCGGCGTTTCGGTCGGCGAGACGTTTGATTCGAATGGCATATGGAAGCCAAGCATCCGTGCCGGCCGGGATATTTGGAGCGTTCAATGAGCGAAGATTTGCCCGATTGAGTCGAGTAGGAAGGATGGCGGCGGAGTTCGGTCGAATCGAAAAGAAATCGGTAACCGGGCTCAGACCGACGCCGCCCGAGGTGAGATCGATATGGGTCTTATTCGACGGATCTCCGGGATTTCTTCTTCTCCGGAGATCGATATGGATATCGCCGCCATTGAGGGTGACGACGAGCGCGGCTACGACATCGACCCAGCTCTCTTCCAGCTCCAGCTCCGGAGTTGTCTCAAGCAGTTTCGTTCGAATTGCATCTAGTGACATCGATTTCTCCCAAGCCGGCCCATAATATTACAAGGAATCCAGTTTAGCCGCGGCGCATCGTCCAGAAGGGCGGCAGCGAGCCCGCGCCGCGCACCTCGAGCAGGACCTTGAAGCCGCGCGACTCGTACCAGTTCACGTTGTCGCGCGTGAACGTCTCGAGGTAAAGGGCGTTCTTGCCGAGGCAGTCCCTGAGCAGAGCCGCGCCGATGCCGCGCCCCTGCGTCGCGGGGTGAACCGCGAGCACGTGCAGGTAGTCGTCGCCCGGCTTGTGCCGCGCCTCGATCGCGCGCATGAGGGTCAGCGCGCGCAGGAGCGCCGCGGGCTTGGCGAGGAGCCAGAGCAAGGACGGCGCGTGCCGGATCCAGCCGACCAGGTCCGGCGCGGGCACGCGCGCGGGGATC
Source organism: uncultured Elusimicrobia bacterium (assembly GCA_964450975.1). Lineage (GTDB taxonomy): Bacteria > Elusimicrobiota > Elusimicrobia > UBA1565 > UBA9628 > GWA2-66-18. The sequence continues at coordinate 9,315 of CAYVFO010000014.1, forward strand.
GACGCCGCCACGCCGACGAGCGCGCCCTCGTCGAAGGCGCCGCGCACCGAGCCGCCCGCCGCCTTGTCCACGGCGAAGAGAGCCGCGAGCAGAGAGGGGAGGCGGTGGCGGCGCTCGGCGTCGTCGGGGAGGATCCAGGAAAATCCCGGGTCCTCGCGGAACGCCGCGGCGGCGAGGGCGCCCGCTTGAGCGAGCTCGGAGTGCTCGAGGTCGCGGATCACGGCCAGCGGTACAGCGCGGAGGCGGCCGCGCTCGTGCGGCGGCCGACTTCGTCCGCGGAGAGGCCCCAGACTTCCGCGAGCCTGGCCGCGATCTCGGGGATCGCGGAGGGCTCGTTGCGCTTGCCGCGCTTGCTCTGCGGGGGGAGATAGGGCGAGTCGGTCTCGAGCACGGTCGCGTCCGGACCCGCCAGGCGGAACGCCTCGCGCAGCGCGTCGTTCTTCTTATAGGTGACCGGCCCGTCGGCGCCGAGTACAAAGCCGAGCTTCACGCAGCGCTCGGCCTCCGCGGGGCCGCCGGTGAAGCAGTGGATCACGCCCCAGAGCTTTCCCTTCGCGGGAGCGGAGACGAAGACGCTCTCGAGGATCGGCAGGAGGTCCTCGAACGCGTCGCGGCAATGGACGACGACGGGCACGTCCCAAGACTTCGCCGCGCGCGAGATGTCCTCGAAGGCCTTCTTCTGGACGTCGCGCGCGACTTCGGCCTTCGCGTAGTCGAGGCCGATCTCGCCGATCGCGACGGCCTCGGGCGCGGCGTCGAGTGCGGCCCGCAGCTTGGCGAGGAATCCGCCGTCGTAGAGATCCGCGTAGTAAGGATGGAGGCCGAGCGTGCAGCGCGCGATCTTCGGGCGCGCGCGGGCGATCGAAATCGCGCGGTCCCACTCGGCGGGATGGTCGGCGATCTCGACGACGCGGGACACGCCGGCCTCGTCGGCGCGCGCGAAGACGGCGTCGCGATCGGCGTCGAACTGCGGATCGCCCAGATGAGCGTGCGTGTCGACGAACATGCTCACCGGCGCGCGGGGAAGCGCGCGAGAAGGGCGAGCGCCTCGGGGTCGCGCTCCTCGGCCGCGTACTTCGCGGCGAGCTTCGAGCCCTCGGGCGTGCCGAGGAAGTAGTGGTCGAGGACCATCACCTTCGCGAACGCGCGGATCGCGGGATTCGGGTCGCGGAGCGCGGCGCCGAGCGCGGGCAAAGCGTTCTTGCCCTCGAGGTCGGCGTAGAGGTTGAGCGCGCGGATGCGCACGAGCGGCTTGTCCGAGCCGAGCCATTCGTCGCGGCGCGCGCGCACGGCCTCGAGGTCGGCCTTGCCGATCTCGAAGAGCGCGTAGTCCGCGTTGCGGCGCACGATCTCGACGTCGTCGTCGAGCAAAGCGCCGAGCCGGTCGACCCAGCGCGGGTCCTTGTAGGCGGCCGCGCGCAGGCACGCCTCGGCGCGCAGAGACGCGTCGTCGAGCGCGAGGCGCGTGCCGAGCCCCTCGACGGGCGCGTGCCGCAGCAGGGACTCCCGGCGCGCGTCGAGCGTCTCGCGGATGCGGCCCTCGACGGGCGTCCCCGAGTCGGCGAAGTCGGGGTTCTGGCGGTAGAGCGCCATGTAGAACGGCAGGGCGCTCTCGGGATCGGCGCGCCGCTTGTCGTAGATCTGCGCGAGCTTCGACGCGGAGTAGAGGTCGTCGGGGTTGCGGTCCCACGACGCGGAGAGCCAGCGCTGGGCGCCGTCGAGGTCCTTCGCCTGCAGGGCGAGGGCGCCCATGATCTGCGCCGCGCCGGGGTGGCCCGGCGTCTTCGCGAGGGCCTCGGAGGCGACCGCGTGCGCGAACGCGAAGTCGCCGCGCGCGAAGAAGGCCATGCCGAGCGCCGCGAGCTTGCCGGGGTGCTTCGGGTCCTCCTGGTGGATCTCCTCGAGCGCCTGCCGCGCGAGCCGCGCGGTCTCGCCCGCGTCGTCGGAGCCGGCCATACGCGAGAGCACGTCGAGGGAGTCCCGGCCCTCGGGCGTGTCGGCGTGTCGGCGCGCGATCTCGGCGTGGACGGGGATCGCGGACTCGGAGTCGCGCGCGGTCTCGAGGCGGCGGCGCAGCTCGGCGGCGGGGCCGCCGGCGCCGAGGACGACCTCGGCGTGCGCGCGGCGGAACGCCGTCTCGCCGAAGAGCTGGCGCGCGGCGTACGCGACGTAGAACGAGTCGACGGGGCGGCCCGCCTTCCAGAGCGCCTCGGAGAGCCGCATGTGAGCGCGGGGGTCGAGCAGGCGGGCGCGGAACTCGCGGCGGGCGTCGGCGAGGCGGGTCTCGGCCTCGGCGCGGGTGGTCGCCGGGACGTTGGCGGCGCCCGAGCGCGACGGCGCCGCGAACCAGCGCATGACGATCGCCGCGTAGGCCGCGAACGCGAGGGCGATCATCGCGAGCGCGCCGACGATCAGCAGATTCGTCCGCTTCGACTCTTTCACGGTCCGATTATAGGAAATAGGCCCGCCCCCCGACGGATCGGGGGGCGGGCGTGCGGGTTCGGGGGGCTATTTGGAGAAGAACTTCCAGCGTCTCTCGGAATCGTCGGCGCGCTTCTGGAGCAGATGCTCTTCGACCGAGACGTACGGATCGTCCTCGACGGGAGCGGTCATGCGCTGCCAGGCCTTCTCGCTTTCCTCGAATCTCTTCACGAGGGTTTCGAGATGCCCGACTTCCTCGGGCGACAGGGGCTCGGGCTTCGCGGCCGCACCCTTGAGGGTGAGGCGGCGGACGGCGACTTTCTTCTTCGGGGAGCGGGCCTTCGCGGCCGCGGCGCGGGACGCCTTCTTCATGCGTGAGTCCTCCGGCCGGTCCCCGTCGTGGCGGGGCCCGGGACAGAAGTGTAGGCCGACGATCGCCGTTTCGCAAGACCCGGAAATCGCGTAGGTCCTCGTCAAAAAAAAGTCGTGTTTCCGGTGTGCCTATGTCATTGACGCGGAGGGTTATCTTTCTTACCTTGTGCCGAGAGACAGCCCCATGCCCGAAATCGCGGAAGAAGCCCCGAAAGACGCTCCGTCCCGCGAGCTCCTCGATTTCCTCCGGCCTCTGCACGAAGCCTTCGAGCCCCGCCGCCGCGAGCTGCTCGAGAAGCGCGCGAAGGCCCTCTCCGACTCCCACGACGGCAAGGAGCCCGGCTACCTCCCGGAGTCCGAGGCGACGAATGGCGCTTGGAAGGTGACGGTTCCCGCGTGGGCGAAGGACCAGCGCAACCAGATCACCGGCCCCGCCGACAACGCCAAGCTCCTCGTCGCGATGTGCAGCACCGCCGACCCGGGCTGCATGCCCGACGGCGAGGACTCGATCACGACGGACTGGGCGAACGTGCGCGCCGCGCACCGCAACGTGATCGCCGCGATCAAGGGCACCCTGAGCCACGCCGGCAAGACGATCAAGCCGTCCTCTCAGGTCATGTTCTACAGGCCGCGCGGCCTGCACCTCGACGAGACGAACGCGCTCCCGGGCGAGACGGTCTCGGGCTCGCTCTTCGACCTCGCGGCCGTGTTCCACGGCACCGCGTCCGAGCGCCGCGAGGCGGTCAACAAGCCCGAGCTCCAGGCCAAGCTCTGCTTCTACATTCCGAAGACCGAGTCCCACCTCGAGGCCGCGTGGTTCTCGGACCTCATCGCCGCGATGGAGAAGGAGATCGGCATCCAGGAAGGCACGACCAAGATCATGTTCCTGATCGAGTCGCTGCCCGCCGCGTATCAGATCGAGGAAATCCTCTACGCCGCCCGCCGCCACGCGATCGGCCTCAACCTCGGCCGCTGGGACTACATGGCGAGCCTGCTCCACTTCAAGCTCGCCGATCCGAAGTGGATTCTCCCGGACCGCAACACGATCCCGCACGACGTCCCGTTCTTTCAGAATCTCCGCCGCCGGCTCGTCGACGCGTGCCACCGCCGCGGCGCGCTCGCGATCGGCGGCATGAGCGCCCTCTTCCCCGACCGGACCGACGCCGCGATCAACGCTCGCGCGATGGAGAAGCTCGCCGTCGACAAGAAGAACGAGGCGACGATGGGCTTCGACGGCGCGTGGACCGGCCACCCCGACCAGCACGAGGGGGCGATCTCTCAGTTCCCGGCGCCCAATCAGCTCTCCGTCGTCCACAAGAACGCCAAGAAGCCCGATCTCACGCCGTCGCCGATGGGCCTCGGCGCCGTCACCGACGCCGGCACGCGCGACGCGATCCGCACGTGCGTCGAGTACCGCTTCGGCGTGCTCACCGGCCTCGGCGCCCGCATGATCAAGGGCTACGACGCCGAGGGCCGGCTCATCGGCAACTTCATGGAGGACCTCGCGACCGACCGGATCTACCGGCTGATGATCGCGCAGCGCCTCCGGCACGGCATCCACGACGCCGCGACGATTTCGAAATGGTTCGACGAGGAGACGGACAAGATTCTATCGGCCGCAAAGCCTCAATCCGCCACGGCGGAAACATACCGACGCGCGAGCGCATGGAGCCAGCAGATGATCAAGGAAGCCGCCGCCCCCCTGCCCAAGGGCATCAAGACGTGGAAGTACCCGCAGGCCGAGTTCGCGAAGATGTACGCGCCGCACGAGACGATCCATCCCTCCGACAAGCTCCGCGCCCTGCTCAAGGAGAAGTTCGCCAACCGCCTCAAGAACCCGGCGAAGTCCTTCCTCCACACCGCCGGCGCCTACGACGCGATGACCGCGTCGATGCTCACCGACCTCGGCTTCGAGGCCGTGTACGCGTCCGGCTGGCAGCTCGCCGTCGCGCACAACATGTACCCCGACATCGGCATCTACCCCTCGCACATGATGGTCGACCTCGCGCGCGAGCTCGTGCGCGGAATCGAGGGAACGCGCGACCGGCACTTCTACGACGACGGCGGCAAGGTGCTCAACGCGCCCCCCATCTTCGCCGACATCGAGGCGGGCTTCGGCGGCCCGACGCAGACCTTCACGCTCACGCGCGAGCTCATCCGCGCCGGCGTCGGCGGCGTGCACCTCGAGGACCAGGACCCGGCCGAGCGCACCTGCGGCCACATCATCGCGCATCACGGCGTTAAGCGCGAGAAGGTCCTCGTCCCGACCAACAAGTGGATCGAGAAGCTCATCGCGGTCAAGGCGGCCGCGCAGGCCTCCGAGACGAACCTCGTCGTCATCGCGCGCACCGACGCCGTCGACGGCGCGGTTCCCGGCGGCCGCGGCGGCAGCGTCCAGCACGCGATCGATCGCGCGCTCGAGGCGGCCTCGCTCGGCGTCGACGTGATCTGGCCCGAGTTCAACAACACCGACCTCGACGGCCCGCAGGAGTTCGCCGAGGGCGTGCACAAGTACTACCCGAACCAGATGCTCGGCTTCAACCTCTCCCCGTCGCTGCACTGGGGCAAGGCGAAGCAGGCCAACACGCTCATCACCAACGAGACGCTCGGAAAGCTGGGCTTCACGCTCCAGTTCTCCACGCTCCTCGCGTTCCGCACCGTGGGCATGGCGCTCGAGAACTCGCTCAAGGGCTTCCGCGAGCGGGGCATCGACGCGCTGGCCGACCTCCAGCTGTCCGAGGTCGCTCAGACCGCCGAGCCGCGCACCCGCATGCACCAGAAGTTCGCGGGCACCAACCGCTGGCTCACCCTCGAGAAGGTCTCGAAGGGCGCCTAACGGACAACAGCTAAACACGAAGACGACGAAGAACGACGAAGGACGGCGAAGAGAAATCTTCGCCGTCCTTTTCGTTTCCGTCTTCGCCGTTCTTCGTGTTCGGCCGTTGGGCCGTCAGTTTTCGGTGTGGGCGTCGCGGAGGGAGAGGGTGATGTCGCGCCAGACCTCGTCTTCCTGGCCGGCGTAGAAGAAGTAGAGATGCTTCTCGCCCAGCACGAAGGCCTCGGCGCGGGGGAACGGGGAGAGGACCGTCACCTGGATGCCGGGCAAGGTCGCGATCTGCAGGTTCTTGACCGCGAACTTCTCGCCGGCGTTGGTGTACTTCTGCTGGGCCATGCGCGAGAGGTTCGCGAGGCCGGTCGCGTTGTTGGGGAACTGCGTCGGCATGACCTCGAGCTTGACGATGCCGAGCTGGCCGTAGAGGCCCTCGTTGAGGAAGTTGGTCGGGTCGGTGCCCTTCTTGCAGAAGAAGACGATCTGGTGGGACTTGCTCGAGTCGCGGAAGTCCGAGACGCCGACATAGTCCTTCGGCAGGCGCACGACCCAGCCCGCGTGGCCGATGAAGCCGGACTCGCCGGAGCCGGTCTGCGTGTTTCCCTCGGCGGCCGTCTCGGGGCTCTTCTGCGAGAGAGCGAACATGCCGACGCCGACGATGACGAGCACGCCGACGCCGAGGAACAGGAGCGCGGCCGCGCTCGCGGCCTTCGACTTCGTCTTCACGCCCGTGCGCTCGGTCTTCGGCGCGCGCAGCGCCTGGGCGAGAGAGTCGGTGAAATCCGCGTCGCTGACGCCCTCGTCGGCGAGCTGCTTGCGCAGGACCTCGACCGGATGGCCCGGCAGGTGCTCCTTGAGGTAGTCGACGACGTCGGGACGGATCACTAGATGCGCCCGTCCGCGACGCGCAGGAGGTAGCGGCCGTACTCGTTCTTCTTCATCGGCTCCGCGAGCTCGCGCAGGCGCTTCTCGTCGATGTAGCCCTGATTGAAGGCGATCTCCTCGAGGCAGGCGACCTTGAGAGCCTGCCGCTCCTCGATGACCTGGATGAACGTGGAGGCCTGCAGCAGCGCCTCGTGCGTGCCGGTGTCGAGCCACGCGATGCCGCGGCCCATGCGCTGGACGTGCAGCTTGCCCTTCTTGAGGTAGGCCTTGTTGACGTCGGTGATCTCGAGCTCGCCGCGCGGCGACGGCTTGAGGTTCTTCGCGATGTCGAGCACGGAGTTGTCGTAGAAGTAGAGGCCGGTGACCGCGTGGAAGGACTTCGGCTTCGCGGGCTTCTCGGCGAGGCTGATCGCGCGGTTCTTGTCGTCGAACTCGACGACGCCGTAGCGCTCCGGGTCCTTCACCTGATACGCGAAGACGGTCGCGCCGGATTTCTGGTCGGCGGCCGCGCGCAGGTAGTTCGGCAGGCCGTGGCCGTAGAAGATGTTGTCGCCGAGGACGAGCGCGACGCGGTCGTCGCCGACGAAGTCGCGGCCGATGATGAACGCCTGCGCGAGGCCCTCGGGCTTGGGCTGCACCGCGTAGGAAAGCCGCAGGCCGGCCCACGACCCGTCGCCGAGCAGGCGAACGAACGCGGGGCGATCCTCGGGCGTCGTGATGATCAATATGTCGCGTATGCCCGCGAGCATCAGCGTCGAGAGGGGATAGTAGATCATCGGCTTGTCGTGGACGGGGACGAGCTGCTTGCTCACCGCGCGCGTCACGGGATAGAGGCGCGTTCCCGAGCCTCCGGCCAGCACGATTCCTTTCAGTTTTTGAGCCATGTCCGGTCTCCCAAAGTCTGCGCCCAGCCGGACTCGAACCGGCGACCAATCCGTTATGAGCGGACCGCTCTGACCAACTGAGCTATGGGCGCGTCGAACCCGATTCTAGCCTTTCCTCACTCGCCCCGGCGAGAGAGGAAAAAGCCCGCCCCGAGGACGAGGGCGGCGACGGCGGCGATCACGATGATCAGGCCCGTGCCCGACTGAGCCTTGCCGTCGGAGCCGGGCATGCCGAGCGAGACGGTCTTCCAGAGCTTCTTGACCGCGAGCGCCGCGCCGGCGGCGGGCGTGGACGCCGATCCGCCGCCTCCGGCGACGGCCGAGCCGCCCTGGGCTGCCGGGCCGCCGTCGGCGACGAGTTCGCCCGCGAGCTCCGCGGCGGCGCCGAGCGCTCCGTCGCGCGCCAGGCGCCCGGCCGAGCCGCCGAGGCGCATCCCGTCGCCGTGGGGCTTGCCGTCCTCGGAAGACGCCGCGCCGTCGAGCTCCTTCTGCAGCGACTCCCACATCTTGTCGAGATCCTCGGGCGCCACGTAGTCGCCCTTCTTGTAGGACGCCGCGCCGACGGTCTGGTTGCAGCCGGACTCGAGCTTCGTGTTCGGGCAGCTCTTGTCGTAGACGAGGTCGCGCTTGTCCTCGGACTCGGCGACGTCTTTGTAGACGGTGTCCTTCGCCGTGCCGTCCTTGAAGCCTTTGCGCACGTCGGCGTAGTGGCCCGGGCTGATCGCGTCGAAGAAGTCGGGGCGCCGGCCGACGGCGCCGGGCATCGAGCCGATGTCGCGGCGCAGGTTCGCGTAATCCTCGGCGGTCGCCGGGGAACCGTCGAGGCGGACGACCGTGCGGCCGTCGGGCGCGAGCTTGAGCCCGTTCTTCGCGAACGCGGGCTCGTAGCCGGACCGGGCGGCGAGCACGAAATCCGACGGCGATTTGGGGCGCGCGGGGTCGCCGGAGGCGCCCGCGGTGAAGCTCGTCGTGGCGCCGGGATTTCCTCCGGCGAGAGTCTTGTCGCCGCCGTGCGTTCCTTGTCCCGCGGCGCCGCCCGCATGTCCGCCGGCTCCGCCCGCAGCGCCGGCCGGGCCGGCCGCGCCCGCGGGTCCTCCGCCTCCTCCGCCCGGAAGGCCGCCGGCCCCGTCCATCGAGGCCATCGAGCTCTTCATCGCCGCGGCCGCGCCGGCCGCGTTCTTGCCGGCGGCCGCGCCGCGCGCCGACGACTCGGCCGCGGCGGCCTCGTCCTCGTCGGCGCCCTCGGGCTCGTCGGGCAGGCCCTGCGCGCGGCGCCGCGCGCGGCGGTCGGCGCGGCGCTGCTGGCGCGCCTCGCGGCGGCTCAAGACGCCGTCGTGATCCTTGTCGCCGCGGAGCTCCTGCGCGGCCGGCTCCTGGGTCGGAGGCGTGGTCGTCGCGGCGGGAGCCGGGTCTTCGGCGGGCGATTGCACGGCCGCCGACAGGAGCAGGAGCAGCGCGAGGCGCATCTTCCTTTAGTATGGGCGCGAAGCGGGAACGCGTCAAGCCCCGGCTCTTAACAGAGGTTAAGACGCGGGCTTGACGATCCGCGTCTCCGGGGCCACACTGGCTCCATGACCCCTCGACCCCTCCTCCTCGCCGCCGTCCTGCTGCTGCCCTGCGCCGCCTCCGCTCAAACCAAAGAGAAGGAGACGCACGTCTTCAACCAGGAAGGAAAGTTCAACGAGAAGGACAAGAAACGCGCCAAAGAGCTCGCCGAGAAGCACAAGCTGTGGAAGGATCTCACGGACGAGCAGCGCGAAGCGGTGCTCCAGGCGATGGCGATCGAGATTCACGGCAGGCGGAAGAGAGTCGGAACGGCGCTCATCCAGATCAAGGAAGGCAAGGACCTCAACGCGGCCGGCGACAACTTCTGCTCGGCGAACCCCAAGAAGGAAAAGCCGATCGAGACGAGCGGATTCAAGATCGTCTTCAGCGAGCAGGACAAGGAGCACATCCCCGCGAAGGACGTGCCGTTCACCGAGCCCGTGCCGATCCTGCCGGTCCTTCTCCGCGACCTGTTCGCCGACAACAGCTGGGAGCTCAAGCCCGGCGCCCAGGCGAAGATCAAGGAGGCCGTCGACAAGTCGTTCGCCGCCTTCGACAAGATCAAGGCGGCCAATCCCGGCGCGAAGGCGAGCGTCGGCGGAATCCACATCGAGTCCTCGGCGAGCGCGGTGTTCAACAACGCCTACGCCGATCCCAAGGACAAGTCGACGCGTCTCACGCACCGCGAGCTCTCGCGCGCCCGCGCGAACACGCTCAATCTCGTCGTGCGCGCCGAGCTCGCCAAGCGCGGCGTGCTCTGGGACAAGTTCCCGCCGGTCGCGGGAGACTTCTCCTATTCGGATGAGGACTCGGAGGCCGGCGGCGCGCCCGCCGGCGGCGGCAAGCAGATCTTCACCGACTCCGCGGGCGGCAACGGCAACGGCACGACCGGGCCCGACAGCCCCTACAACTGCCCGACGTGGCTCGTCGAGGAGAAGGATCGAGCCGCGTTCGCCGAGAAGTTCTGCGTGAAGGGCGACTCGCCCGCGTCCGATGAGGCCAAGGAGTGGGCGCGCAAGGAAGGCGAAGCCAACGCGAAGGGCGACAAGAAGACCGCGGATTTCTACGCGGCCAAGATCGAGAAGGAATACGAGCAGTTCCGCTACGTGCGGGTGGACTTCGACGGCGTCGCCCAGGTCTCCGGTTCGCGCAAGGAAGGCGGCCAGCAGGGCGAGGCCGAGATCATCCTCATCAAGGTGGGCGAGACCACGAAGGGCGGCGGCGACACGTGGGACGTCGTCTCCTACAAGAGGAGCAAGAAGCACGACAACTGGTGGTTCCGCTTCCGCTGCTCCATCGGAATCGTGGGCCGCAAGAACAAAGGGAAGTGCCCGCAGAAGTGCGCGGCGTTCTGACCGGGGCTTGACGGCTCCCGGGACGCCCGTTAAACTCATCCCGCATGAGCACGCTCGACCGGGCCGGGGACGCGATGAATTGGATGTTCCCCGCGATGCCGTACGTCATCCGCATCTCCTATAAAGGACAGAGCCGGAACGTCGGCTCCGGCCCCGAGAAGGCCGAGATGGCGTGCAAGACCGAGGGCGCCGTCGCGGCGCTCGCCCGCGGCGACCTCTCCGACTTCCTCGACCACTACGCGGTCGGCGACGCCGACATCAACGGCGACATGTACTCCTTCGTCGGCGCCCGCAATCACGTGCGCGAGGACGCCTTCTGGCGCATCAAGCTCAAGCACCAGTTCCGCTACATCTGGACCGCGCTGTTCCCGTCGGGCGTGCGCCGGAAGCTGCGCGCGGTGAGCTCCCACTACGACCTCCCCAACGAGTTCATCCTCTCCTACCTCGACAAGCGCACCAAGGCGTACTCCTGCGCGATGTGGAAGGACCCGCTCAAGATCGGGAATCTCGACGACGAGGCGCTCGACGACGCGCAGCACAACAAGTTCGACCAGGCTCTGACCGCCCTGCAGCTCCAGCCCGACGACAAGTTCATCGACATCGGCTGCGGCTACGGCTACGCCGTCCATCTCGCGGAGACGAAGTACGGCTGCCGGGACGCGCGCGGCATCACGCTGTCGCAGAATCAGATCGACACCGGCTTCTCGAAGAATCTCCTGCTCAAGCACTACATGGAGATTCCGGCGGACGGGAGCTTCGACAAGCTCTACACCTGCGGCATGATCAGCCATCTCGACCGCTCGGAGATCGAGCGCTACTACCGCCACTGCTACGGCCTGCTCAAGTCGGGCGGCAAGGCGTGGTTCCACGCGATCATCCCGCCCGCCAACAACGCGGGCCTGACGAACTACACGACGATCTCGGGCACGTTCTCGCAGAAGTACGTGTTCCCCGACCACTTCCAGTTCCCGATCCACGTCCACCTCAAGATCATCGAGAAGCTGGGCTTCCGCGTGAAGAACATCAACTTCCGCTACGGCCACTACGCCAAGACCCTGCGCCACTGGTACAAGCGCTACGTCGAGAATCTGCCTCAGACCCGCCACATGATCACGCCCACCATCGAGCGCGCCTGGCACCTCTACCTCACCTACGCGTCCATCCTCGACGGGCCGCAGTCGGTGCTCAAGCAGATCCTCTGCGAGAAGCCCTGACATGTGCCCGCTGCTGCGGATAGGCGGCGAAGCCTACTCCTGGTACGCGATCTTCATGACCGCCGGCTATGTCGCCGGCATCCTGTGGCTGCGCACGCAGGTCAAGAACCTCGAGACGACTCCGCGGATCTTCTGGTCGCTGATCGTCAGCGTCGTCGGCCCGGCGCTGCTCGGCGGCAAGCTCGGCATCTTCATCGTCGAGTGGCGCGAGTACGCCGCGGACCCGTCCACGATCTGGCAGAACATCGGGTCGGGCTGGGTGTTCTGGACCGGCCTGCTCGCGGGCATGGGCGCTGGCCTCGTTTATCAGCGCTGGTACAACGCGACGCACAAGCCGCGCCTCTATCTGCCCGTCGCCGACTACTGCATCGCGGCGCTCGCGATCGGCCACGTTCTCGGCCGCGTCGGCTGCTTCCTCGAGGGCTGCTGCCACGGCGCGCCGACGTCCTTGCCGTGGGGGATCGCCTTCACGAGCCCGGCGTCGAGCGTGGATGAGAAGCTGCTCGGGGTCGCCCTCCATCCGACGCAGCTCTATGAGGCGGGCTTCGAGGCCGTCGCCGCGATCGTCCTGATCGGCTGGCTCCTGCCCGCGATCCGCGCCGGGAAGTTCCGCTACGGCACCGCGTTCATCGGCTACGTCGCGTACTACTCGACGATGCGGTTCTTGGTCGAGTTCCTGCGCGCCGACGACCGCGGAACCTTGCTCGGCCTGCCCGCGCTGCTCTCGCCCTCGCAGTGGATCTCGCTCGTCACGGGCTCTATCGCCGTCGCGGCGCTCCGCTGGCGCGGCATCCGCGAGACGAACCCCAAGAAGCGGACGATTTACGCTTAAGACTTCCCGGGTTTGAGCCCGATGCTCTCGAGGAACGCCTCTTCCGAGGGCTCGCGGCCGAGGAAGGCCTTGAGCGACTCCATCTCGTCGCGCGAGCTGCCCTTCTCGAGGATCTCGACGCGGTAGCGCCGGCCGAGCGTGGGATTGAGCACGCCCTCGGCCTTGAAGCGCGAGAACATGTCCTCGGCGTAGACCTTCGACCACATGTAGCCGTAGTAGCCTGAGTCGTAGCCCATGAGGTGGCCGAAGCTCGCCTCGGGGTGCGTGCCTTCGGACGTCGGAATCATCGCGATGTCCTTGGCGAGGCGCGCGTACGCCTTCGTCGTGTCCGACGGCGGCACGCCGTGGTACTCCTGGTCGACCGAGCCGAACAGGAGCTGCCGGAGGTTCACGAGGCCGGAGTTCACGTTCTTCGCCGCGAGCATCTTGTCGAGCAGCTCCTTCGGGAGCTTGCGGCCGCGGTCCTCCCAGTGGCCCGAGAGCTGCTTGAGGACCTCGGCGTCCCAGACCCAGTTCTCGAGCATCTGCGACGGCGCCTCGACGAAGTCGCGCGCGGTCGCCGAGCCCGAGAAGCGGCCGTAGCGCGCCTTCGTCAGGGTCTGGTGCATGATGTGGCCGAACTCGTGGAAGAAGGTCTCGACTTCGTCGTGCGTGAGGAGCGAGGGGCGGTCCTTCGTCGGCTTGTTGAAGTTGGCGACCATCGCCGAGACCGGCTTCTGGTAGCGGCCGTCGGGCACGACGCGGCCGGAGATCAGGGAGAACGCGGCGGCGTGCTTGTACTTGCCGTCGCGCGGGAAGAGGTCCATGTAGAAGTACGCGATCGGCTCTCCGCCCGCGGCGTCGGAGATCTCGTAGAGCTTCACGTCGGGGTGCCACGTCGAGCCCTCGATCTTGCGGTACTTGAGGCCGAGAAGCTTCTGGTAGACCGCGAGCATCTGCTCGGTCACGTGGTCGGCGGGGAAGTACTCCTTGATCTTCTGCGAGTCGATCGAATACTTGGCCTTCTTGAGCTGATTGTCATAGAAACGCCAGTCCCACGCGTTGAAGGTCTCGTCGGCCCCCTTGCCCTCGAAGACGAACTTCAGGGCCTTGAGCGTCTCGAGCTCGGCCGAGCCGAGCACCTTGAGCTTCTTGCGCAGGCGCGCGATGAACGCGGCGACGGTCTTCGGGTCCTTCGCCATGCGGTCCTCGAGGATGTAGTGCGCGTGCGTCGGGTAGCCGAGCAGGCGCGCGGCCTCGAGGCGCAGCGCGAGGACTTCCTTGAGCACCGGCAGGTTCTCGCGCGTCGCGCGGTTGTTGAACTTGCCCTCGAGGACGCGGCGGGCCTCGCCCTTCTGCGCGTTCTCCATGAACGGGAAGTAGTCGGGATAGTCGAGGCCGACCTTGTACTTGCCGTCGACCTTCTCGAGGCGCGAGACGAAGTCCTCGGGCAGGCCGTCGAGGTCGGACTTCTCGTAGAGCGCGTAGTCCTTGAACTCGTTGATGTTCTTGCCGAAGGTCGCCTCGCGCTCGACGAGCTTCTTGCGCAGGTCGAGGACCTTCTGGCGCTGCTCCTTCGGAAGCTCGAGACCGGAGCGCTTGAAGTCGAGCAGCTCCTTCTCGACGAGGCGCTTCGACTCGCCGGTCAGCGCCTCGCCCTTCGCCGCGTAGTCCTTCAAGGCGCGGTAGAGGTCCTCGCGCGAGTAGACGTCGACCGAGAACTGGCCGAGCAAGGTCTCGCACTCGTTGGCGGCGTCGCGGACCGGCGCGGCCGGCGAGACGTACTTGAGGAAAGTGTCCGACGCGGTCTGGTCGGAGAGATCGGCGCCGGCGCGGTCGAGCGCCCAGGGCGTGTTGTCGAACGTCCGCGCGGAGGCGGGGAGGCGGACGATCGCCTCGAGCGCGGACTCGGCGCGCTTCTTGGCGTTCTTGCAGCTCTCGAGCACCTCGGCGGGCGTCGCGTCGAAGCGCAGCGCGGACGCGGGCACGAACGCGGCCGAGGCGGGAACGGCGAGAACGAGGAGAAGGGGGAGAAGCTTGATCATAGGAGGATGATACCCAAAATGGAAGCGGCGGCGGATCGCTCCGCCGCCGCTTTTCAGCGCCGAAGAACGGCTACTCGCGGATGATGAGCTCGCCGGCCGAAGTGCGCGTGAGCGTGAGCTTCACGCCGTTGAGGTCCACGGTGCCGGCCGTGTCGACGCCGAGCGCGGTCTCGGCGAGCGGCCACGCCTTCGACGAGAGGCCGTCCTCGCGGATGAAGAGGAAGCTGCGCGTCTCCGCGTAGCCCGAGCCGTCGGGCAGGACGTCGTTGTCGTAGAGCAGCCAGTACTCGTTGCCCTTCGCCTTGAAGACGAAGGCTTTCGCGCGGATCGCGTCGAGCAGCACGCCGGTCTTCATCTCGTGCTTGGGGCCGACGGTGCCCTGCACGGGCGTGATCTTCAGGGTCGAGCCGCGGACGGGGCTGAAGATGTTGATCGAGACCTTGAAGTTGTAGACGGTCTTCGCGTCGATGCGCGCGTCGACGCCCTCGTTGCGCAGGCGGTTGACGTCGCCGATCGCCGCGAGCGTCGTCGTCTTGGCGTCGCTGAAGGCGAAGTAGTAGTTCTTGAAGCCGGCGTCGGTGCCGACGCCCAAGTCGAGCGGGCGCGCGCCGAACTGCCGATTGAGGACGCGGCGGTTCTGCGCGTGCAGCGAGCCCAGGATCGCCTTGCCGACGACGGCGCCGCTTCTCGCGTTGCCGCGCATGGGCAGCGGCGAGAGATGCGGCTGCAGCACGGGCTCCCGAGGCTGCTGGAGCGACGGATGAGCGGCCATCGGAACGGCCTGGATCAGGCCGAGCTCCGCGGAGGCGCGCAGCGCCTCGAGCGATTGAGCCGACGCGGACGACGCGAGCAGCAAGGACAGCAGCGACGCGAGTCCCTTCATTTAACCGCCTCCCCCGCCGAGGGCGCCGCCGGCGCGGCCGCGAAGGAGACGGGCCCCTTCAGGACGCGCAGCGGGTCGTCGGCCAGATCGATCAAGTACAGCGCGGGCCGGATGTTGGCCTGGAGCGTCTTGGCCACGGCCGCCGCGCCCGGATAGAAGCCGCCGTCCCACATGGACTTCGGCGTGAGCTCGAAGGTGAACGCGTAGATGCCCTTCTCGCCCCACGCCCAGTCGCAGGTGTCGCCGGTCGCGACGTAGAGGTCGCTCGACTGCTGCGGCGTGTAGCCGGTCATCTTCGCCATCTCCTGGGCCATCGCGACGAACGCCTTTCGAGGCCGCTCCTCGGGGATGGGGTCGTCGGAGCCGCCCCACGGGTAGAGGATGAGCTCGGAGAACGTGTGGTAGGAGAGCAGGACCTTGAGGTTCGGGCGGGCCTCGACGAAGGCCTTCACCGCGCGCGACTCGGGCTCGGAGAACGCCGAGGGGCCGTGGTAGGTGTCGGAGCGGGGATCGGGCGAGGCGCCCGGGCCGCCCCAGCGCCACGCGTAGTTGCGGTTGAGGTCGACGCCCGTCGAGCCGTCCGCGTTCTGCGCCATGTTCTTGCGGTGCATGTGGTAGCGGCCGCCCTCGATGTCGTACTCGACGCCGTCGGGGTTGACCATCGGCACGAAGTAGACGTCGCGCTTCTCGAGCAGCGCGGCGATCTCGGGCTGCGCGCGGTTCTCGATGATGTGCTTGGCCAGGCGCAGCGGCACGTCGGTCGAGAGGTGCTCGCGCGCGTGGTGGGTGCCGAGGAAGACGATGCCGGGCTTGGTCGAGGCGGCGGTGCCGCGCGCCGAGGTGTTGAGGCGGATCGCCAGCATGTCGCGGCCCTGGACGGACTTGCCGATGGAGAACACCGAGGCGAGGTCGGGGGCGGAGGCGGCCATGCCGCGCAGCGCGGAGTCCATCTCTTTGTAATCGTGGTAGATCGCGTCGCGCTCGGGGAAGTCGAGCTTGCCGAAGCGCTGGCGGAGCGAAACGCGCGAGAGGATCTTGAGGCCCTTCTTCTCGGCGCGCGCGATGGACTCCTTCGTCGCGAAGCCGCCGGAGCGGCCGGGCTTGACCTCCTCGACGCTGATGCCGGAGTCGACGGCGAGCTGCCGCTCGGCCTTGCCCTGCGTCTCGACCTCGACCCAGACGCGGTCGTCGGCCTCGGAGATCGCGGCGGCGGGAGCCTTCGCCGCCGGGACGGCCGCGGGCGAGCCCTTCTCCCCGTCGAAGCGGGGGGCGTCGAGGGCGCCGGCCGACAACGCGACGGCCAAGAGCACGGCGGGGGCGAGGGTTTTCTTCATGGGACCTCCGGGCGCGGCAAGGTCCCATTCTAAACCGCCGTCCCTCGGGAGTCAAGCGAAAAAAGGACTAAAGTCCTATTTTCTTTTGGGCCCTATGGGGAAGGCTATTTCGCCTTCTGGAAGCGGACGGGGCGCGCGTCCCGGGGGACCGCGACGAGCAGCCAGGGCGACGTCGCGCCTTGGGGCGGGGCCTGGCCCTCGCCGGGCGCCTGCTCGCTCCACCGGACGGTGACGGCGTCCTTGCCCTCGACGGTCTCGGCGAAGCGGACGCGGTAGCCGCCCGTCGGGCGCGGGCCGAGGAAGACGGCGGCGACGCGCGACGCGGCGAAGTCGACGGCGGGCGGGTCCTCGCGCGAGAGACGGCCCCAGAGCTCCTTCCACTCGGCGGCTTCGACGACGCGCGCGCCGGCGGGAACGCCGTCGGCCTGCAGTCCGCTCCAGCGCCCGGGCGCCTCCTCGGCCCCCTCGAGCGCGCCGCCCTTCTCGACGGTCGGGATCAGGCCGGGCTTGGTCCCCTCGAGAACGACGCTCTTGTCGCGCGCGGCGTCGATGTTGCGGCGCATGCGGGTGAACTGGCTCGTCATGTCGCGCAGCTGCTTGATGCGCTCCTTGCGCTCGACCTCGGAGAGGCGCGGCGGCTTCTCGCGGGCCTCGGACTCGTCGCGTTTGCCCTCCTCGTAGTGCTTGCTGATGTTGCCGATGCCGAGCTCGGAGGTCTCGCGGCGGAGGTTGGCGGCCTGCATCTCGTTGGTGTAGCCGGTCGTCGCGCGGTCGAGCGGCGTGACGACGAGGCTCGACGAGGGGGGAGGCGCCTCGAGCCCGGCGTCGGGCGCCGCGGGAGCCGGCGCTTCGCTCTCGGGCGCGCGCCGGCAGGCGGCGCCGAGCGTCAGCGCCGCGGCGAGAACGAGGAGGACTCTAGGGCTTCGGGACAAACTTGAGCTTGAGCTTGCGGGCGACGAAGGGCGGCACGAACTGGTCGGTGCCGGCTCCGAGGCGCGCGATCTCGCGGACCATGGAGGACGCGAGGTACGTGTACTGGTCGTCGGGCATCAAGAAGACCGTCTCGACGTCCTTGTTGAGGCGGCGGTTGAAGGAGGCGAGCTGGAACTCGTAGTCCATGTCGGAGACGACGCGCAGGCCGCGGATGAGGATCTTGGCCTTCTTGCGCTTGACGTAGTCGACGAGCAGGCCGGAGAAGGTGTCCACATCCGCGTTCGGCAAGGAGCGGATCGACTCCTCGACCATCTCGATGCGCTCGGACACGGAAAAGACGTGTTTTTTCGAGGCGTTATTGGAGACGGCGACGATCACGTGGTCGAAGAGCCGGGAGGCCCGCTGGATGATGTCGAGGTGTCCGCGGGTGAGGGGATCGAAGCTTCCGGGGTAGATCGCGATTCGGCTCATGCCCGGAGTATATCGCCCCCCGCGGGTGTTGTCAACGCGGGCGCCAGACGATGACCGGACCCATCCGCACGACGGAAGTGGAGCGTTTCATGCCCGGTGAGACCCCCCTGGCGCGGGAAAGGTTCCGGGGCTACACTGCCGGTATGGCCCCGAAACCCCTCCGGGGAGCCCGTCCTTTCCTCATAGTTGCCCTGCTGGCGGCGTCTCTCGCCGCGCGGGCGACGACGGTCTCCGTCCCGGAGACGGTCAACACAGGCAATTCGGGCTCCGGCCAGGCCGGCACGCTCGGCAACGGCACGCTCGGCGGCTCCGGCGTCAACGGAGTTCCGCAGCTGTCTCTCGGCCTGACGCCGTCGCTCGGCCCCGGCGGCGCTCCGCAGGTCATCGATCTCGCTCCGCCCGTCCTCAACCCCGCCGTCAAGCCGGTCCCGCTCGCCGCCGCCGAGAAGAACGCCGCCTTCGCCGCGGCCCTCGAGGCCGCGGCCGTGAAGGGCGATCCGGCGGGAACTCCGATCAAGCCTGTCGCGACCGCGGCCGAGCGCCGCTTCACGATCGACGACCTGCTCAAGGTCCCGCCGAAGCCGCCGGCCATCGACACGCCGAACCAGAGCGCGGCGGCCGGCGAGCTCGACGCCAAGCTCCTCAAGATCATGGGCGCCGCGAAGGCCCCCGCGACGAACAAGAGCGCGGAGATGATCCAGCAGGAGCTGCGCCTCTTCTACGACGGCATGGCCGTCACCGACGGCGACGACGGCTCCCTCGACGCCGAATTCGACCGGGCGCCGACCGGCAAGTTCGCGGCCGTGAAGACGGGCGCGCCCACGCTCGCGCGCCCCGGCAAGAACCTCAAGGCGGCCGGAAAAGGGCCCGTCGCCCCGACGCCGCCGGGCGCGGCGCTCCATCTCGCCAAGACGAAGGGCCTGGGCGTCGCCGCGGTCACGCAGATCAAGGCGTGGTATTCCGGTCTCGGCGTCTGGATCAAGGACAGCTTCTCTTCCTCTCCGGACGCGGCCGACCTTCCCACGATCAAGATCGCGCCGCCGGTCAAGATCACCGGCGAGGCCGTCGCCGTGTCGGGTCAGCCGATGGGTCCGGTCAAGCAGACCGTCGTCGTGCGCTCCTCGCGCGGCGCGGCGTACGAGGCCAACGGCTACAAGGTGCTCTACGCCAAGCCGGTCGGCGATGGCGTGACGACTTCGGCCGTGAAGGACGACGAGCTGTCGGTGAAGCTCGAGCGCTCGGCCGACGGCGGCGAGACGCAGGCGCTGCGCGAGCACTTCGCGCGCTTCAACGTTCTTATCGAGACGAATTTCGCCGCGCTCGAGCTCATCGCGCAGAGCTCCTCGAAGATGACGATCAAGACGGCGCGCGCGATCCACGTCCACGTCGACGCGATGGCGCGCGCGTACGCCGAGCTCGTCGCGGGCGACCGCGAGCGCTCCGACGAGGCGATGGGCATCCAGATGGAGGTCCGCCGCCTCATCGAAGAGATCGAGAAGGCCGTGCAGGGGCTGCCCGACGGCGACCTGCTCCCGCCGAAGGCCGTCGCGCTCGTCATGCCGATCGACAAGCGCGCGCTCCACTACTACGTCAACCAGCTCCATCAGAAGGCGCTCGACGCGCTCGGCCGCTCCGACGAGAGCTCGCGCGCGAACCTGACGGTCCGCATGGGAGAGGGCTCGGAGAAGCGCTCGGTCTCGCTCGTCGACCTCTCCGAGCGCCCGATCGTCGCCGACGGCCGGGCCGTCGCTCCCGGCTTCAAGGCGCTGCTCGCGGCGATGTCGCGCTCGAAGGACACGCCGAAGGGCTCGCTGATCATGCAGGACCACCAGTTCTGGGGCCACTTCAAGCTCGGCGCGCACTCGGCCGAGATCTACGCGAGCTTCCTGCCGCCCGACGAGGGCGGCATGATCCGCATCCGCTACCAGGAGTGGGGCACGGGCTACGACAACCAGACGCGCCTCTACTACGTCGGCCGCCTGCTCCACAAGGCGGGCTTCCACGTCGATACGAAGAACGGCTTCCTCACCGCGGTCGTCGACAAGGACCACGCCGCGCAGACCGCCGACGAGATGACCGAGACGTTCGCGCTCGTCGTCCAGGCGCTGCATGCGACGGTCGGCATCGACTTCGCTCTGCCGCTGCTCGTGCGCGGCGCGAAGTCGAGCGAGGAGGTCGGCGCGCGCATCGACGCGTGGGTCGACACCGTCATCGGCGAGGGCACGCTCCCGTTCTACGTCAACGACGAGCAGCAGCAGATGGTCGACGGCTGGAGCGCCTACCAGAAGGATCGCGTCAAGCGCGCGACCTTGCGCGCCGCGCTCGACAACCA
>CAYVFO010000015.1:0-1432 GCA_964450975.1 uncultured Elusimicrobia bacterium
ACCGAGGGCGCGGAACGGCCGCCGCTTCCGCCGGCGCCCGCGGCGCCGCCGCCGCCGAACATCGCGCCGAGCGCCGCCATCTGACGGCGTATCGCGTCGAGTCCGAACGGCAGGCGCCGTCCCGTCGTGAGCATCTCGGCGGAGACGTCGACTTCCTCCTCATCGGCCTGGCCCTCGCGGGCGGGATCCGACGCGCGCCAGACGCGGCCGAGATCTTCGGGCGGGACGTCCCAACCCACGCGGTAGGAGCCGTTCCCGGCGTGCGGATTGCACGAGCCGGACAGGCGCGCGCAAGACGACGACCAGCGGAAGTCGCGGCCCGACCCGGTCAGCGCGATGTCGCGGAAGGCCGTCGAGCGCAGCGCGGGCTTGGAGCGGTAGTCGTTCTTGAGGTCCTCGAACTTGGCGCGCGGAAGCTTCTGGAAGAAGTCGGGGCGCCTGATGAGAGCCTCGGGCTCGGCGCGGATCGCGTCGGCCAGCTTCTCGAGCGCCTCCGCCGTCGCGGGCGCGCCCGAGCCGTCGAGGATCGCGGGCTCGCCGCGGGGGCCGGGTCCGACCTTGAGGCCCGCTGCCTCGAAGGCGCCGCGGTAGCCGGAGCGCTCGGCGGCGAGGAGGTCGCGCGCGTCGCGCGGGTTCGCGGGATCCGGAGCGCCGGACGGATTCGTCGAGGCCGGAGGAAGCTTCTCGGCGGCGTCAGGGCCGCCGGGGCCGCCGTCGGTCGACTGCATCGTGGTCTTCAACGAGCGCGCCGCGCTCTTCGCGCGCTTGACGGCCTTCTCGCTGCGCTCGCTCGCGGCCGCTCCGGCTTGCTCAGCCGTCTCCGGCGACGGGATATCCGTCGTCATCGGAGCTCCGCCGGCCGCCGGCGAGCCGGCGGGCGCAGCCGGCGCCGCCGAGGGGGCGTCGGGGACGGGCAGGCTCGCCTCCGAGGGCCGGACCTTGTCTCCGCCGCTCACTTTGCCCGCGCCGCGCCTGGCCGCCTCTTCCGCGGCGGCGAGGCGCTTGAGCTTGGCGTACTCCTTGCAGGACGCGTCGTCCTTGCAGTCCTCGACGGGCTTCTTCGCCCCGCCTTCGGTGATGCCCCTCTTTTCGCGGATCCGGTCCTTCTTCTCGCTGCCGGCCGCCGGCGGGTTCGCGTCTTTCGTTTCTTCCTCGCCTTCGGCGCGCGCGGGGGCGGCTGCGAGCGCGGCGAGGACGAGGAGGACGGCGAGCGTCTGCATGGATGAATTGTAAGAGGAAAACGGGAGGATCGCCATCCCCGGGCCTGGACATCGAACAGACGTTCGACTATACTGAGGACATGTCCGACGCGCCGCGCGGCCGGGGAACCGGCCTCAATCCCGCCAACCGCTTCGAGGAGCTCGCCTACGAGTGGGAGGAATCCGCCGACCCGGCCGAGCCTGCCCCTGATCCTGTCGACCCGACCGACGCG
>CAYVFO010000015.1:1442-29389 GCA_964450975.1 uncultured Elusimicrobia bacterium
GGCCGAGAAGCCGGCGCCGCGGACCCGCTTCTTCAAGGACAACGCGAAGTCGATCCTCGTCAGGAACGACAGCCCCGACATCCCGTTCACGTGGAGCCTCAATCCTTACCGCGGCTGCGAGCACGGCTGCGTCTACTGCTACGCGCGCCCCTACCACGAGTACCTCGGCTTGTCGTCGGGGCTCGACTTCGAGTCGATGATCTTCGTCAAGAGCGACGCGCCCGAGCTGCTCGCCGCCGAGCTCTCGAAGCCCTCGTGGGAGCCCGACTGGATCGCGCTCGGAGGCGTGACCGACTGCTACCAGCCCGTCGAGCGCAAGCTCGAGGTCACGCGCCGCTGCCTGCAGGTGCTCGCCGACGCGCGGCATCCGTGCGGGCTCGTCACGAAGAACAAGCTCGTCGCGCGCGACCTCGACGTGTTCCAGGAGCTCGCCAAATACGGCTGCGGGCGCGTGTACGTCTCGCTGACCACGCTCGACCCGGAGCTCGCGCGCCGCATGGAGCCGCGCGCCTCGACTCCCGAGGACCGGCTCGCCGCGATGAAGACGCTCGCCGAGGGCGGGGTCCCCGTCGGCGTCATGACCGCGCCGCTGATCCTGGGCCTCAACGACCACGAGATGCCGAAGCTTCTCGAGGCCGCGCGCGACGCCGGCGCCGATTCGGCCGGCTACGTGCCGCTGCGCCTGCCGCACCAGCTCGGGCCGCTGTTCGAGGACTGGCTCGCGCGCCACTATCCGGACCGCAAGGAGAAGGTGCTCAACCAGGTCCGGTCGACGCGCGGCGGGAGACTCAACGACCCCCGCTTCGGCTCGCGCATGCGCGGGGAAGGCGTCTTCGCCGCGCACCTCGCGAAGCTGTTCGCGCTGACGTGCGCCCGGCTTGGGCTCAACCGCCGCCGCTACGCGACGGAGACGTCCGCGTTCAGGCGGCCGATGGGGGGCGGGCAGCTGCGGCTTCTGTGACCGCCGGCGCGAGCGTGAAGTAGAACGCCGCGCCGCGCCCGTCCGACTCGGCCCAGATGCGGCCCCCGTGGCGGCCGACCGCGCGCTTGACCGTCGCGAGGCCGATGCCGCTGCCGGGGAAGTCCTTCGGGGAGTGGAAGCGCTGGAAAGGGGCGAACATGTTCTTCGCCGCGTTCATGTCGAAGCCGGCGCCGTCGTCGCGCACGAAGAAGACGCGCTCGCCCGGACGCTCGAGGACGCCGAACTCGATGCGCGCCGCCGGGCGCAGAGACGTGAACTTCCAGGCGTTCTCGAGCAGATTGCGCAGGACGATGCGCGTCAGCGCCGGGTCCGCGTCGGCGCGCAGGCCGGGCGTGACGGCGAGCTCGACGCGGCGGGAAGGCGCGGCGCGGTGGAGCTCGGTCAGGATCGCGAGGGCCGCGTCGGAGTTGGGGAAGTCCTCGCGCGACATGTCCTGGCGGCCCGCGCGGGAGAGCTGGAGGATCCCGTCGAGGATGCCGTCCATGCGCGCGGCGC
The DNA here is from genome assembly GCA_964450975.1 of uncultured Elusimicrobia bacterium. GTDB lineage: Bacteria > Elusimicrobiota > Elusimicrobia > UBA1565 > UBA9628 > GWA2-66-18. The sequence goes on from CAYVFO010000015.1 coordinate 2,920, forward strand.
TGCGCCGCGTCAGGCGCATGAACTCGCGCGCGTCGTCGGTCATGGCACCGGGCGGCATCGCCTTCTCGAGCTGCTCGCAGAACGCATCGAGGTTGCGCAGCGGCGCGCGCAGATCGTGCGCGACCGAGTAGGTGAAGGACTTGAGCTCCTCGTTGGCGGCCGCGATCTCGGCGACCTGCCTCGAGGAGCGCAGCATCGCGCGCACGCGCGTGACGACCTCCTTCGGATGGAACGGCTTGAAGAGATACTCGTCGGCGCCGGCCTTCCAGCCGCGCGTCATCGACTCGCGGTCGGTGAGCGCGGTGATCAGGACGACCGGGACGCGGGCGGTGCGGGCGTCGCTCTTGAGCGCCCGGCACAGGCCGAGGCCGTCGAGGCGCGGCATCATCACGTCGGAGACGACGAGATCCGGCGGGTTTTCGCGGGCGGCGACGAGCGCCTCTTCGCCGTTGCGAGCCAGGCGCACGGGCGCGAGTTCTTCCAGCAGGCCGCGCAGGTACGCCGCGAGCTCCTCGTTGTCTTCGGCGAGGAGAATGCCGCCGGGTCCTTCGGGCGCGCAGCGCGCGGCCGGCGCGGGCGTGTGCCGCTGGATGGGAGAGGCGCCCGGCGCGCGCGCGGCTCCGGCCGGCTCCGCGGCGCGCGGCGCGGAGAACTCGGCGGAGAACTCGCTGCCGAGTCCGGGAGCGCTGCGCAGGGAGGCGTCGCCGCCGAGCAGACGCGAGAACTCCCGCACGAGCGCGAGGCCGAGGCCGGTGCCCTCGAAGCGCCTCGTCGAGGACGAGTCGATCTGGCGGAACTTGCGGAAGAGGGTTCCCTGATCTTCCTTCGCGATCCCGACGCCGGTGTCCGTCACCGCGAGCCGCAGGCGGTCTCCCGCCTGGTCGAGCACCACGCGCACCGAGCCGCCGCGCGGCGTGAACTTGACCGCGTTCGGGACGAGGTTGAAGACGATCCTCTCGTAGAGATAGCGGTCGAGCCCGACGACCGGCGACGGAATGTCCGCGCGCGTCTCGAGCTCGAGCCCTTTGCCGCGCGCGAGCGGGCGGAAGTCGTCGACGATGGATTTCGTGAGCGCGGCGGCGTCGAGGGGCTCGCGCTTGACCTCGACGCGGCCGGCTTCGAGGCGCGAGAAGTCGAGCAGGCCGTTGACGAGCTGGAGCTGGCGGACGGCGTTGTTGTGCGCGACCTCGAGCAGCGAGCGCTGCGCCGGAGGGATGTCGCCCGCGTCGCCCGCGAGCAGCGACTCGAGCGGCGCCATCGCGAGCGTCAGCGGCGTGCGCAGCTCGTGCGACGCCGTCGCGATGAAGTCGTTCTTGAGGCGATCGAGCTTCGCGAGGCCGTCGGACATGCGGTTGAACGAATCCGCGAGCAGACCGATCTCGTCGCGCGTCTCGACGCGAACGCGGTGCGCGAGGTCGCCGGCGCCGGCGCGCGCCGCTCCCTCGGCGAGCGCGGACACTCCGTCCGCGATGCTCGCGCTGACGAGCAGCGCGACGAGGAGTCCGAGACCGCCGAAGAGCAGCGAGCCGATCGCCATCGTCCAGAACAACACGCGGCGCGCCCAGCGCGACGCCTCGCCGAGCGTGTAGGAGAAGTCGCTCTCGATGCGCGTGAGGCGCTCGTTGACCGCGTCGATGCGCTCGAGGCGGCGGCGCGCCTCGCGGTTCGACAGCGAGCCCGCGGAGACGAGGCGGCGCAGCTCCGCGGCCTCCGCCTGCAGCGCGTCGATCTCCGTGTCGGCCTCACGCCACAGCGAGATCGCGCGGCGGATGTAGCCGACGCGCTGGAAGCGCAGGAACAGGTGCGCCATCGCGCGCGCGTCCTCGGGGTGGTTGCCGCCCTCGATGAAGCCCGCGTCGGAGACGCGGAGGTCGGGGCGCGGCTTCTCGAGCTCGAGGCGCGCCTTGCGGTCGCCGAGCGGGATCTTGAGGTGCTCCTCGTAGGCGCGCCAGTCCTTCTCGTCGCGCGAGAGAGCGTAGCTCGAGAGGCTGTAGATCGCGTTCTTCTGCGCCTTCGCCCAGAGGCTCTCGCCGCCGACGTAGGCGCGCAGGCTCGAGAGGGCCCACATGCCGAACACGCCGATGGCGATGACCGCGGCGAGGTCGATCGCCATGACGGCGACGACGCACGAGAGCTTCCGGCGAATCGGAAGATCGAGCAGGCGTCTCGTCAGGGCGTGATCGCGTATTCCTCTCATAAGAGGCCTCGCGAACAGGATAAGCCCTGTAAGGGCGCTATGCCCCCAAACTTGCGGTTAACGTTGGAAGTTCAGTCGCGCAGGATGGCGCGGCGCTCGCGGCCGTAGAGGGCGGCGAGGACGAACGGGCGGTCGAACCAGACCTTGAAGCCGCCGAGAAGGCGCGGCGCCACGTTGAGGACGAGGGGCTGGGCGTCGAGGTCGCGCAGCGAGACGACGAGGGCGGCGTCGCCCGGGCCGTCGACGGGGGAGACGGAGATTTCGGAGCCGCGAGCGTGCTGAAGGGCCATCCACGGACGCACCATGCGGCGCAGGGCGTCGGGCAGGCGCTCGGCGTCGGGCACCTCGAGCGCGAGCTCGGGAGAGGGGCAGTCCACGATCGTGCGGCACGCGGGCTCGGCGCCGGCCTTCATTCCGGGAAGGGACTCGAGGACGGCGCGGCGGCGCTCGAAGCCGTTGATGTCGGAGACGGCGTCGCGCAGATCGGTCTCGCGGGCTTCGGCAAGGAAGACCTCCTCGCGGCGGGCGGCGTCGATGAGCCGGGCCCGCAGGCGGGCGTCGTTCTCGACGAAGCGGCGGAGCTTGTCCTCGGACTTGGGGCCCCCGCCGAGGCGGACGGGCGAGGCGGACGCGGCGCAGGCGAGGAGCAGCGCGAGCAGGGGGGCCGTTCTCATGCCCCCATTATATCACGCCTCTCGAAGACGCCGCGCGCGCGATCCTTGCGCGCGTCGTCCCAGGAGAGCACGCGGCCGTTCATCGCGATGTAGACGCCCGGCGGCAGCGCCTGGCAGAACGAGAGCGCTGAGCCGAGGTTGAAGAGGCCGTCGGAGGAGCCGAAGCGGTAGGGGCGCATCGCTCCGGTCAAGACGACGGTCTTGCCGGCGAGGCCGCGGCCGAGGACGGCGGCCGTCTCGGCCATCGTGTCCGTGCCGTGCGTGATCACGATGCGCTTCTCGGGCGCGCGCCGGCACGCGGCGAGGATGCGGCGGCGGTCGGCCGCGGTCATGACGAGGCTGTCCTTCATCATGAGCTCGGAGACGCGCGTCGGGACGCGGCAGCGGCCGAGGGTCAGCATCTCGCGCACGTGGGTGCGGCGGAAGGAGAGCGCGCCCGTGAGCTCGTCGTACTCCTTGTCGAAGGTGCCGCCGGTGACGACGAGGAGGACCTTCACTCGCGCGCGGCGACGACGTCCGGGGCGGTGAACTCCTCGAGGGCTTTCGCGAGGCTCTCGACCATGCGGTCCTGGTAGTCGGGGTCGGAGAGCTTCACGGCCTCTGAGGGATTGTTGAGGTAGCCGAGCTCGATGAGCACGCTCGGCTGCGCCGGATTCTTGAGGACGTAGTAGTCGGACTTCGCGGTCTCGGCGCGGAAGCCGGCGGCGCGCATGGACTTGCTGAGGGCGAGCGCGAGAGTCTCGCTGTCGCGCGACTGCACGCGGGGCGGCGCGGGCATCGGCGGCACCGACGGCAGGCGCTTGCGCTTGAGCTGGTGCTTGTCGCGGCCGTAGCTGTAGATGATCGCGCCGGAAGCCTTCGTTCCGCGCACCTGGTTGAGGTGGAGCGACACGAACGCGGCGCCCGCGAGGTCGACGGAGCCCACGACGCGGTCGTCGAGCGTGACGTAGCGGTCGTCCTGGCGCGTGAGCACGACGGCGTGATCCTGGGCGAGGCGGCGCTTGAGCTTCTGCGCGAACGCGAGCGCGAGATCCTTCTCGCGCAGGCCTTTGACGACGGCGCCGAAGTCGTCGCCGCCGTGGCCGGGGTCGATGATGATCGGAGTCATCGGGCGGCCCGTCTCGCGCGGAACGGGCGCGGAGGGATGCAACGCGAAGGCCGGGACGGCGGCCGCCAAAAGGGCCGCGATCAGGGCTCGGGGGGCGTTCATCATCCTCATATATGCGCGAGATACGGCCGTCGCTTACATCAGTATGAGTCCGCAAACTGGCGCTGTCAAGGGGTAGGCCTTTGGGCCTATATCGGGAGGGGGCGGGCGCCCCAGGCCGAGGCGGTGCGGGACGGCTATTCTTATAGCGGTGAAGAAGACGCTCGCCGCCGTCAGCATCATGGGCCTCGCGGGGGCCGCCGGCCTCGTCGGCTGGTCGGTGCTCTCGCGGCCGGACGAGATCTACGTCACGGGCGACGCCGCCGCGGGCTTCAACCTCCAGGAGGGCCCCGCTCCGGCGCCGGCCCCCGCCCCGCTCGCCGCCGGCGAGACCTTGCGCGACGCGGTCGCCTCGGCGCCGCCCGCGCCGACCTCGCTCATGGCGCCGATCGGCTTCGACGGCATGGCCGGCCGCCCCGAATCGCCCGCCGTCTCCGCCGCGCCGGCCGCCGCCGGTCCCGCGCCGCGCCCGCTGCGCGCGGCCGCGATCTCGTGGGTCCGCAAGAGCCGCGCGTTCGCCGCGCTGCTCACGCGGCCTTCCGCCGCGCTGACCGGCCGCTCTCCGATGGCGAGCCCGCGCGGCCTGCGCGAGTTCCTCGCCGACGACAAGCGCGTGGACCGCTACATGAACTCCGCTCTCGTGCGCGTGACGCTCAACAGCCCGGGCATCGCGAAGATGATCCTGGGCAATCCCGCCGTGATCCGCGCGTTCCTCGCGAGCCCCGCGATGCGCGACCCGCAGGCGGTGCGCGAGCTGCTCGGCAGCCCGATGGTCCGCAAGATGATGGACTGCCCCGCGATCCACGAGGCGCTCTCGGACCCCGTCGTCATGCAGAAGATGGTCATGGATCCGCAGACGGTCGCCTTCATCGCCTCCAACCCGGACGCGCTGACGGCGATCGCCCAGGCCGTGCCGGCCCTGGGCGACGCCTTCAGCTCGCGGACGCGGACGTCCGCCTCGCTGCGCCGCTGATCTACCAGCGGTAGTTGATTCCCGCCGTCACCATCGAGCCGCTGTCGTCGTAGTCGCGGCGCAGCGGGTTGACCGGGTTGTCGCGGAACCGCTCGAGCCACACGTAGCGGTAGGTCGCGTCGATCGACCAGTTGCGGTGGACGAACCACTCGAGACCGCCGCCCGCGTGCGGACCGAAGCGGTTCTGCGGAGACTGGCCGCGGACGTTGGTGTAATACCAGCCGCCGCCTCCGAGCAGGAACGGGGAGACCGGCAGGTGAGGCGTCAGATAGACGAGCAGCGACGCCTGGACGGGATAGACGTCGATGGTGGTCCCTTGGAAGGTGTTCTGCCGCCAGTCTCCCGAGCCCTCGATGGCGAGCGTCGGAGAGAGGTGGAAGCGGAGCTGGCCGCCTCCGCTCCACGAGCCGTCGTCGGCTCCTTTAGGATCGAAGAACATGCCGCGAGCGCCGAACGTCACGCCCGCGCGCGACTCGTGATCCGCGGGATCCGCGTGAGCGATCGCGGCGAAAAGGGGGACGACGGCGAGAGCTCCGGCGAGACCGAGTCTCAGTTTCATGGCGGTGACCTCCTTGGTTCGTCCACAGCATAGCGCGCGCCGCCTCTCGCGGCCCATGGCGAGCCCGTGAATCTTTCGCGTCGCGCCCGCGTCCGGACGCGCGGATAAATCCGGAGCATTATTGTTACGGCCTCGCGATGGGGGCGCGCGAAGCGCCTCTGTTAGAATCGCGCTCGATGCGACGACCCCTCGCGGCTTTGCTCCTCATGCTCTCCCCGCTCCACGCGGCGGCGCAGGAGGACCCGGACGAGTTCGCCTTCTTCCAAAAGGAGGCCGAGGTCGTGACGGCGTCGCGCCGGCCGTCCGCCCTCGCGGCGTCTCCGGCGTCCGTCTACGTGATCACCTCGGAGGACATCCGGGCGAGCGGCGCGCAGACGATCCCGGACGCGCTGCGCGGAGCGCCGGGCGTCGACGTCATGAGCGAGCGGACGAACCAGGCCGACGTGAGCATCCGCGGCATGAACACGCCGCTCAACAACCGGACGCTCGTCCTCCTCGACGGCCGCACGGTCCTCAACGGCTTCTTCGACTTCACGAATTGGGACGCCTTGCCGGTGACGATCGACGAGGTCGACCGCATCGAGATCGTCGAAGGGCCGACGTCGGCGCTCTACGGCGGCAACGCCCTGCACGGCGTCATCAACATCATCACGAAGACGCCGGATCAGCTCAACGGCGGCGTCGTCAGCTACACCGGCGGCGAGCGCGACTATCACGCGTTCCGGGGCGGAGCCGGCACGCGGGCGGGCGCTCACGCGTGGAAGCTCGGGACCGGGCACCGCACGATGTCCCGCTTCGAGAACCGCGGCCGCCTCGCCTCGCGCGTGACCCGCTTCAACGGGCTCTACTCTTACGACCTCGACGAGGACTCGCGCGTCTCCTTCTCGGGCGGGGCGAACGACCACGACGTCAACATCAGCAACGGTCCCTCCTACGACGACGGCCGCACCGGCTTCCTGCGCGCGGACTGGCGCCGGCGCGGGACGAGCGCGCGGGTGTTCTGGAACCGCGGCCGCTCGACGTTCCGCGATCAGCCGGTGATCCCGATCGAGATCAACTACGACACCGTCGACGCCTCCGTCGAGCGGGCCTTCGAGCTCCCGTACGAGAACAGCCTGACGGCCGGAGCCGGCGCGAGGCGGAACACCGCACGCTCGAACCTGATCCAGCCCGGCCTGCGCGATCAGTCGCTCTACGCCCTGTTCGCCGAGAATTCCTGGCGCGCGTCCGAGCGATGGACGTTCGTCGCCAGCGCTCGCGCGGATCATCACCCCTTCGCCGGCTGGCAGGTCGCTCCGCGGGCGAGCGCGATCTTCGCGCCCATGGACGGCCACTCGCTGCGCGCGACCGCCGCCTCCGCCTTCCGCAACCCGACCTTGCTCGAGAATTATTTCGATCTCGGCCAGCGCTTCACCGTGAATTCTCCACCGTTCACCGCCGTGGACCTGACCGTCGTCCCGAACCAGGACCTCGAGCCCGAGCGCATCCAGTTCTTCGAGCTCGCGCACCGCGGGACGTTCGACGCGCTGCGCACGACGCTCGCCGGGTATTACTACCGCGTCACGAGCCTGGTGCGCACGGTCACGACGACCGACCTCTCGGCGCCGCCGGTGGCGACCCAGATCTCGCGCGTCGTCAACGGCGGCGAGACGAAGGCGCTCGGCGGCGAGGCCGGCGCGGAGCTCTCGATCGCGCGGCCGCTGAAGGTCTACGCGAACTACGCCTATATGCAGCTCTACGACCAGAACTCCTATCAGACCTCCGCCCGCTCGGGACCAAAGCACAAGGTCAACGCCGGCGCGCGCGCGTCGCACGGGCAGTGGGGCGGCAGCGCCGAGCTCCATTGGGTCGGCCGCACGAGGTGGAGCGACGGCACGAACGCGTCGAATCCGGTCCTCGGAGAGGTCCGCGCCTACGCGATGGTCAACGTCGCGGCGACGCGGCGCTTCACCGGGCGCTGGGAAGGCTTGTCGCTCACCGTCGCCGGCTTCAACGTCGCCGACCGCCACTACGAGACTTTGCCGCGCCGCGGCGCCGCGTCCGGCCAGAACGGCGAGATCATCGGACCCCGCTGGACCGGCACGCTCGCCTACAGGTTCGGCCCGTGAAGACGCTCGCCATCGCCGCGCTGCTCGCGGCCGTTCCCGCCGCCGCCCAGGAAGTGATCGCCATCGTCAGCCCGGCGCCCGGCCCATATCAGGCCGCCTACGCGGCCTTCGTCAAGGAGTTCGGCCGGCCCGTCCCCGCGTACCGCCTGCCCGCGGAGCAGCCGCCCGCGGCCGCGCGTCCCCGCGTCATCGTCGCCTTCGGCGGCGACGCGGCGCTGCGGACGTATCACGCCGAGGCGGTCGTGATCGCGTGCCTCGCGCCGGGCGTCAACTCCGCGCCGCACGGCGGCCGCTTCTCGATCGTCGCCATGCGTCCGCCGCCGGGAGAGCTGCTCGCGCGTCTGCGCTCCATCCAGCCGGGCCTCAGGCGGCTCGGGATCCTTTCCTCGGGGCGGGAGCCGGCGGGCTTCACCGCGGAGCTGGGCGCGGCCGCCACGGCGGCGGGCGTCGAGCTCGTATTCCTCAAGGCCCCCACGCCGGCGCAAATCCCCGACGCGCTGCGCTCGCTGCCGGGCAAGGCGGACGCGCTCTGGCTCGCGCCGGATCCCGCGCTCGTCACGCCGGGCGCCTTCCAGACGATCAAGCAGTTCTCCTGGGACAATGGGCTTCCGTTTTTCGCCCCGACGAGCGGCCTCGCGAGCCTCGGCGCCTCGGCCGCGGTGTCCGTCGCCGCAGAGGATGCCGGACGCCGCGCGGCCGGCATCGCCCGGCGCGCGCTCGCCGGCCTGGATTTCCCGGCCGTCGTCTACGCCGACCGCACGCATCTCACGATCAACGTCGCGTCGGCGCAGAAATCGGGCCTGTCGATCAGCACGGAGGCGCTCAAGGCCGCCGACAAGGTGATCAAGTGAGGCTCCAGAACAAGTTCCTCGGCCTGCTCCTTCCGGCCGCCGCGCTGGCCGCGGCGGCGATCCTCGCGCTGACGCACCGATCGGTGGACGCCGTCATCGTCGGCGGACTCGAGCGGTCCGCGTCGATGATCCTCCGCTCGATGTCCATCGACGCGGCATCGGATCTCGCTGGGCTCGACGAGCAGCGTCTGCTGCCGCTCCTCCAGACGGTCCAGCGCAGGTCGGGCGCCTCGTACGCGTCGGCGCTCGCCGCCGACGGGACGATCGTCGCGCACACGAACGTGGCCGAGAAGGGGCGCAAGGATCTCGATCCGGTCGTCGCCGCGGCCCTCCTTTCCGACGAGCCCGTCGCGGAGCGCGGCAGCGATCGCGGCGAGCCCGCGATCGTCGCGGCGGTGTCCGTTTGGAGCGCGCGCCGCGACGCGGGCGGCGAGAGCTTTCTGATGTCCGGCGACCCGCGCGCGGGGCCGCGCCGCCGGCTCGGAGCCCTCAAGATCGCCGTGCCGCTCGGGCCGGCGATGGAAACGCGGTCGCGCATCCTGCGGGACGTTTCGCTCATCGTCGCCGCGATCAGCGGAGTCGCGTTCGCCCTCATCGTGCTTCTGATCCGGGGCGTCCTCAAGCCGATCCGCGGTCTGACGGCCGGCATCGCTCGCGTCGGGGGCGGGCGCTACGACGTCGTCGTCCCGGTGCTCTCCCGCGACGAGCTCGGCGATCTGGCCGAGAGCTTCAACAAGATGAGCGGAGAGCTCGCGCGCACGACGGTCTCGAAGGAGTACGTCGAGGGCATCCTCGAGAACATGATGGACCTTCTCGTCGTCACGGACGCGGAGGGGCGCGTTCGCACGGTCAACCGCGCGGCCGCGTCGGCCTTCGGGCGCGAAGCCGGGGAGCTCGCGGGGCTATCGCTTCCCGACCTGTTCACCGCGCCCGCGGGCGCTTTGCGGCCTCTGGACCTCGAGGCCGCCGTCTCCTCCGGCCGCCTGCGGGACGCGGAAGGGTCGCTCAAGACGAAGGACGGAAGCCGCGTCCCGGCGCTCTTGTCGGCGTCCGTGCTGCGCGCCCGCGACGGCTCGCCGGCCGGCTTCATCGTCGTCGCCAAGGACATCACCGAGCTCAAGCGCGCGGAGGAGGGTCTCCTCGCGGCCAAGTCCGCCGCGGAGGCCTCGAGCAAGGAGCTCGAGGCTTTCAGCTATTCGGTGGCGCACGACCTGCGCGCGCCGCTTCGGGCGGTGGACGGCTTCAGCCAGGTGCTCCTCGAGACCTATTCCGACCGTCTCGACGACCGGGGCCGCGACTTTCTGAGCCGCGTCCGCGCCGGCGCCCGCAAGATGGGGCAGCTCATCGACGATCTCCTCAACCTCTCGCGCATCACGCGCAGCGCGCTCAGAGTCGAGACGGTGGACTTGAGCCGGATGGCGACGGATATCGCCGCGGAGCTCAAGCGGACGCAGCCCGCGAGAGCGGCCGAGTTCAAGATCGCGCCGGGCCTGCTGGCGCAAGGCGATCCGAACCTGCTGCGCGTCGCCCTCGTCAACCTGCTGGGCAACTCGTGGAAGTACACGGGCAAGCACGCGAGCGCGCTCATCGAGTTCGGCGCGGAGAGGCGAGACGGGACGCTCATCTACTTCGTGCGCGACGACGGGGCCGGCTTCGACATGGCGTTCTCCAAGCGCCTGTTCCAGCCGTTCACCCGCCTCCACGGCGCGAGCGAGTTCGAAGGGACGGGCATCGGCCTCGCGACCGTTCAGCGCGTCGTCCAGCGGCACGAGGGAGAGATCTGGGGCGAGGCGGCCGTCGAGAAAGGAGCGACATTCCATTTCACTTTATGGGGGAAGAAGCCATGACGGACAAGAGAGTCATCCTGCTCGTCGAGGACAACGCCGACGACGAGGCGCTCGTCCTGATGTCGCTCGCCAAGAGCAAAATCACCAACGAGGTCGTCGTCGCGCGCGACGGGGCCGAGGCGCTCGAGCGCCTATTGGGGAAGGATCCCGTCCGCCCCGCGGTCGTCCTGCTCGACCTCCATCTTCCCAAGATCGACGGCCTCGAGGTCCTGCGGCGCATACGCGCGGACGAGCGGACCAAGCTTCTGCCCGTCGTGATCCTGACGTCGTCGGACGAGGAGAAGGACCGGGTTCGCGGCTACGGCCTCGGCTGCAACAGCTACGTCTGCAAACCCGTCGACTTCAAGGATTTCGCCGAGGCCGTGCGCGAGCTCGGGCTCTACTGGCTCCTGCTCAATCGCCCGATCTGACGTCGCAAGTCGGCGGCAAAGGATTCACCGCGCCGCGCTGGGACGCGCCGCGCGGTTCGGGCATCCTAGTAGGGAACAAGGAGGCCCCATGAGAAGATCGAAGCGGGACAAGGGCGTGTTCGCGTCCCTCGGACGCGTGATCGACGACGTCGGGTCGCAGGCCCGCGAGCGGCTGCCGGATTTCCGCGAACCGGCCGGACGGGTCATGGAGATCGGGCGCGACGCCGCGCTCCGGCGGCCAAGCATGGGCGCCGGCGCTCTTAAAGTCCGGCACCTCGCGCGCTACCGCGACATCGCGCTCCTGCTCAAGAAGCACGCCCGCGCCGGGCTCGGCGACGGAGCCGGGGACGGCGCGGGCCCGCGGGAGCTGGCGGAGGACCTCGAGCGGCTCGGGCCGACGTTCGTCAAGCTCGGCCAGCTCCTGTCCACGCGCTCGGACTTCCTGCCCGCGCCCTACGTCGAGGAGCTCGAGCGGCTGCAGGACCACGTCGGGCCGTTCCCGTTCGCGCGCGCGCGGAGCATCGTCGAATCCGAGCTCGGCGCCCCGCTGTCCGCGAACTTCAAGGCGTTCGAGGAGACCCCTGTCGCCGCGGCGTCCCTCTCGCAGATTCACCACGCGCGGCTGCGGAGCGGCCGCGAGGTCGCCGTGAAGGTCCAGCGCCCGGGCATACGGGAGCGGATCCACGACGACATGGAAGCGCTCGTCGAGGCCGCAGCGTTCCTCGACCGGCGGACTAAATTCGGCCGCCGCTACGAGCTCGGCCGCGTGGTCGCGGAGTTCCGCAAGACGATGACGCGGGAGCTCGATTTCGCCCAGGAGGCGCTCAACCTGCGCGAACTCGCCGAGAACCTGGAGTCCTTCGAGCGCATCGTCGTGCCCGCGCCGGTCGAGGATCTGACGACGACGCGCGTGCTGACGATGGACTGGATCGACGGCCGCAAGCTCAAGGACGGCGAGCCCACGGGCCTGACCGACAAGACCGGACGCGAGCTCGCGCGCGAGCTCTTCCGCGCGTATCTCAAGCAGATCCTCGTCGACGGCTTCTTCCACGCCGACCCGCACCCGGGAAACATCGTGGTCGCGCCGGGGCGCAAGCTCGCGATCCTCGATCTCGGCATGGTCGAGCGCCTCGGGCCGCAGCTCCAGCAGGACCTGCTCGTGCTGCTCTTGGCGATCGGCGAGGGGCGCGCGGAGGACGCCGGCACGGCGGGCATCCGCATCGGCGCTAAGCGCGACGGCTTCGACGAGACGGCCTTCCGCGCGCGCGTCTCCGAGCTCGTGCTCGCGCACCAGGACGCGACGATCTCCGAGCTCAACATGGGCCGCATCATCTTCGAGATCGCGCGCTTTTCCGGCCAGTGCGGGCTGCGCATGCCCTCAGAGATGACGATGATCGGCAAGGCCCTGCTCAACCTCGACCGCGTCGTCGCGGCGCTCGATCCGCGGTTCGAGCCGTCCGAAACCGTCCGCGCGGAGTCGATGGCGCTCCTGCAGGACAGCCTCGAGCGCTCGATGTCTCGCAGCAACATGGCTTCCGTGCTGCTCGACGTGCAGCGCTTCGCGAGCAAGCTGCCCGAGCGGCTCGGGAAGGCGCTCGACGTCATCGGCGGCAACGAGATCCGCCTCAAGGTCGACTCGATCGACGAGACCTTGATGATCCAGGGCATGCAGAAGATCGCCAACCGCATCGCGCTCGGCGTCGTGCTCGCGTCATTGATCATCGGCGCGGCGCTCATGATGCAGGTGGAGACCACGTTCCGCGTCTTCGAGTACCCGGGCCTCGCGATCATCCTGTTCCTCGGCGCCGCCGCCGGGGCGCTGTTCATGATCCTCGACATCCTCTGGTACGACGAGAAGCGCCGCGCGAAGCCGCGCGGCCGCCGCGACGGCTGAAGACAACCGATCTCAAGGAGGACTCATGACCTACGTCAGACGGTCGAAGCACAACGGCGTCGAGCACCGCGCGCGCGGCGCTTATGAGGAGGCTCGCCGCCGCGCGATGGCGGCGGGCGAGGAAGTCCGCGACGAGGGGCGCAAGTTCGCCGAGCGCCTCGCGGAGCGCGGCAAGGAGCTCGTCGACGACGCGAAAGAGCGCGGGCGCGAGGGGATCGTCGAGGCGCGGGACTGGGTGTCCGAGAATCCGGGACGCGCGATCGGCGGAGCGTTCGCGGCGGGATTCCTGATCGGCGCGTATCTGCTGCGCCGGCGGAGCGAGGACTAGGCGGGCTTCCCGGGCCCCCGGCGGCTCAGCGTCCGATCAGGACGCTGAGCCGCCAAAGTCCGGCCGCGAGGAGCGCGGCGCCCAAGCGGGGGCGCATCGGCGCCACGCGGCTCCAAAAGGTCATCTTCTCGAAAAAGTCGTCGGCGCCGTCGGCGATGCTCATGAAAGTCCTCGGTGTTTCCCGTCTTGCCTGCGCGGGCAGTATAACCCCCGGCGGGACTTCGCCTCCATCGACGCGGCGTGAACCTATTTCGGCGCTTTCGTGACCGGCGGCGGTTCTCCGTCCCCGCTCAAACGCCCGCTTTGACGCGCCACGGCGACGCGTAGCGCTCGGAGAACACGACCGTGTCGAGGTCGAAGCGGCCGCCGAACGGCTTGTCCGGGCCTTTCGCGGTGCCGAGCGCGAGCAAGGCGACGACGCGCACGTGCTCGGGGATGCCGAACGCCGCGCGGACCTTCGCTTCCTCGAAGCCCTCCATCGGCGCGGTGTCGAGGCCGCGCTCCTCGGCGGCGAGCATGAGGTGCGTGAAGGCGATCATCGTCTGCCGCGTGACCCAGACGCCGAGGTCGGTCGAGCGGAGGAAGCCCTCGACGTTCTTGCGGATCTGCGCGGCGACGCCCTCGTCCTTGATGTAGCCCGTCTCGCGCGCGTCGCGCAGCATCCGCCGGAGATCGCCGTCCCGCCACGCCTGCGTGTCTCCGCACGCGACGATCACGACGGGCGCCTCCTCGATCTTGGGCTGGTTGTAGGCCGCGGCCCGCAGCTTGCGGCGGCTCTCGAGATCGCGCAGCACGAGGAAGCGCCACGGCTGCAGGTTGTAGCCCGAGGGCGCCAGCGTCGCGAGCTCGAGGATCTCGCGCAGGACTTCCTCGGGGACGGGATCGGGCTTGAAGGACTGCGTCGCGCGCCGCTTCATCACGATCGAGGCGAAAGGCGCCGCGTCCGCCCGGCTTGGGTCGGTCTTGAGAGTTCTCATGCGGCTAGTGTAGCCGCGTCTCCGGGCGCGCGCCGTCGACGGAGGGGAACTCTTTTATGACGCCCGGAGGGACCGGGCTACTGGCAGAAGCCGCTGCGGCAGGTGAGCGTGCCGCAGCACTGCGAGGAGGAGCCGCACGACGCGCCTTGGCCGCCGCAGCCCGTTCCGCTCGTGCAGACGTTGCCGGAGCAGGTGAGGCCGCCGCAGCACTGGGACGACGAGGTGCACGACGCGCCCTGGCCGTTGCAGCCGGAGCCGCCGGTGCAGACGTTGCCGGTGCAGCTCATGGTGCCGCAGCACTGAGAGGAGGAGGTGCATGTGGTGCCGGGACCCTGGCAGCGGCCGCCGCTGCAGACCTTGTTCGCGTTGCAGGTGAGGACGCCGCAGCAGTCGCCGCTCGAGTTGCAGCGCTGGTTCTCGGACTGGCAGGGCCCGACGAGGTCGGGAACCGGCTCGGGGTCGTCGCTGCCGCACGACAGCGCGAGGGCGACGGGCACGGCGAGCAGCGCGATCCTCAGCGCCGCGCGAAAGCTAGGGAGGCGGGCTCTCCAGGCCCCGCCCCCCTGCGTGATATTGGTTTCGTTGGTCACAGCCATTTGGACAGGAGGAATCCGCCGAGCGCTCCGATCAGGCCGCCGATGACGGCGCCGAGGGGGCCGCCGAGCAGGAAGCCGACGCCCGCGCCGGCCGCCGCGCCGCCGAGGCCGTACATCAAGCCCTTGCCGCTGAACAATCCGTCGAAAAAGCCGCCGCCTTTCTTGGACTTCGCCCCGGCCTTGTCGGCCGTGAGCTTGGGGGCGGGAACCTCGGCGGTCATCGCCGGCCGGGGTTTGGACTTGGCGGTGATGAGGCCGCCGCGCTGAAGCGCGCCGTTCGCCGAGCGGTCGATCGTGGTCGCCGAGCCGACCGAGCAGACGCCGCCGGGGCAGCCGTCGTAGCCCTCGGCGAGCGCCGAGCCGCCGTTGGACAGGAACCGGGCGTCGTTGATGGCCTTGCCTTCGCCCGCGAAGACCGGAGCCGTCGCGAGGAGGAGAAGGCCCGTGAGCGCCGCTGTTCGATTCACCATGAAATGAGTATAGTCGTCCCGCCGTCCCCCGGCCTGAGGCCTCCGGGGAGGTCTCATCTAGGCCCAAAGACCTATGCGTGAAAAGCTCCTGTTGACCGGCGCGACCGGCTATATAGGAAGGAGGCTGCTGCCGGCCCTCTCCGAGGGCTGGGCCGTCGCCGCGCCCGGCCGGGCGGAGCTGGATCTGGCCGACCGGGACTCGATCCGCCGGGCCTTCGACGCCGCCGCCCCCCGCGCGGTCGTCCACGCGGGAGGGATGGCCGATCCGGACGTCTGCGAGCGCGAGCCGGAGCTCGCCGCCAAGGTCAACGTCGCCGCGGTGAAGACCTTGGCCGGCCTGTGCGGCGCCTCGGGCGCCCGCCTGATCCACTTTTCGACCGACCTCGTCTTCGACGGCGAGCGGGGCTGGTACGGCGAGGACGACGAGGCGCGCCCCTCCGGCGTCTACGCGACGGGCAAGCTCGAGAGCGAGGCCGCGGCGCTCGCGCGCGCCCCGGGCGCGGCCGTGCTGCGCGTCTCCTCCGCCTACGGCCGCCCGCTCGGGGGCCGCGCGAGCTTCGTCGACTCTCTTCACGCCAAATTGTCGAAGGGGGAGCCTGTCAACGGCTTCGTCGATCAATGGCGCACCTCGACCGCGGCCGATCAGCTGCCCGAGGTGATCGCGGCGATCCTCAGGGACCCCGACCTCGACGGCGTCCTCCACTGGGGCGGCTCCGAGCGCCTGACGCGGCATCAGGCCGCGAGGACGTTCGCGCGCGTGATGGGCTTCGACGAGAACCTCGTGCGCGAGGCGCGCGCGGCGGACGTGAAGTTCGCCTCGCCGCGGCCGCGCGACGTCTCGCTCGACTCCTCGCGCCTCGCCGCCTCGATCGGGATCGGGCCGCTGTCCTACTACGGCGGCTTCACCGCCCTCAAAGGGGCTTGGTCAGTCCCCTAAGAGGCTGAGGTAGAGGTGAGGCTCGGCGGCCGCTTTGCGCGCGAGCTTGATCACGCGCTCGATCGCCTTGGCGGTGTTCGGCATGTTCGCGTTCGCGGCGGCGAGGCGCTCGAGCTCGGGGATCACCGCGCCGAGCTGCAGGCGGTTGAACGCGGTCACGCCTTCGACGTCGACGTAGCGGAGCATCGGGAACTTCTCGTCGCCCGCGGGGATCGCGGACGCGAGGATGCCGCCCTCGTCGATGAACAGATCGAGCTCCTCGCCGAACTCGTCCTCCAGATAGACGTCGAGGCCCATGATTATCTCCCAGGGTACATCGTGACGACCGCGCCGTCGGGCTCGGAGATCACGACGTAGCTCTTGACCGGCTTCTTGGAGCGTCCGTCCGTGCCGACGGGCTCCTTCGTCGCGACGACGCGCTTGTCGCGTCCGTTCTTCTGGCGGCCCGGCTCGGCGGCTTCCGCCTTCTCGAGCAGGCCCGCGAGATCCGAGCAGTCGAGGAACACGCTCTTGCCCTTCGTTCGCTTGCCCCCGGCGCAGTGCCCCTCGCGCACGTGCTTCTCCGCGCGCGGCGACAGCGCGAGCGCCAGGAGAAGGGCGAGGAGAAGGCGGCTCATTGGAGCTCGAAGGTGACCGAGACGTCGGCGTCGACCGAGATCTGGCCGAGCGCGACCGTCGAGTCCTCGGAGGACGGCCCGCCGCCGCCCGCGTTCTGGACGGCGTTCTGAGCCATCATCGCGCCGCGGCCGCCCCAGCTTCCGTAGGGCATCCACCACCGCGAATTGCCCTCGGAGATCGCCGTCGGCCGGCCGAGCTTCTGCCCGAGCTCGCCGGCGAGGAGCTCCGCCTTCTCGCGCGCGGCCTTGATCGCGAGGCGGCGCGCTTCGTCGCGGTGCTCGCGCAGCTTCGTCGTCTGGAAGTCGACGCCGTGGACGTGGTTGGCGCCCGCCTCGAGCGCGGCCGAGAGCAGGCCCTCGAACTTCTTGACGTCCTTGAGCGTCGCGACGGCGGACCGGCGAACCGCGTAGCCGACGAGGCGCTGGCCGTTCTTGCCGTCGTACTCGTAGCGGGGCTCGACGGAGACGTGGTCGGTCTGGAGGGACTTCTCCTCGGCGCCGGCCGAGCGGAGCGCGGCGAGGACCTTCTTGACGCGCGCGTCGTTCTCGGACTTGGCGAAGGCGAGACCAGGCGCCACCGTCTCGACGCCGATCGTGAGAAGCACCTGATCGGGCGCGACCTTGACCGAGGCGGAGCCGGAGACGGAGACCGTGCGCGGCGGGGCCTCGGCGGCGGACGCGGCGCAGGACAGGGCGAGCAGGAGAGCGGTGATCTTCATCCCGTAAGGATAGAAAAGTTCAGGCCGGAAAGACGGGCGGCGCGGGCTCCGGCTTGCGCCGGCCGACGAGCTTCTCGAGCCGGGCCGTGGCGAGCGGCGCGCCGAGCCCCAGGATCGCCGCCGTCAGCGCCAGCTTCGGCATGCCGATGAGGCGGCCCGAGGCGTCGGAGGTCAGGAACGCCGCGGAGGCGAACGCGGAGAACGCGCACGCCGCGTGGCCGAACGCGTTCTGGGCGGAGAGATATCGCGCGCGCGCGGACGGCGCGGGCACGCGCGTCGCGAGCGCGTTGATCGACACCCAGCGCGCGGCGTTGAAGCTCATGAACAGCACGAAGAAGACGATCGGCGGGATCACGGGCGGCTCGAGCACCGCTCCGAGCACGAGGATCGTCGAGACGACCGCCGTCCCGACGCCGACGGGCCAGAGGGCGCGATACTTGTCCGTTACCACGCCCGCGATGCGCATCGTCACGAGGCTCAAGAGGCCGCCGCCGAGGTAGAGCCACCACATGTGCTCGCGCGGGAAGCCGAGGTTGAGCTGGAGGAACGCGGACAGATTGGGCACGAGCAGGAAGTTGCCGAGGATCGCGCAGCCGAACGCGGCGAAGGCCATGCCCATGCGCTCGTCGAGTGGAAGCGGAGCGGCGGCCTCCTTCGTCTCGAGGTGGGCGCGCAGCCTCGGCAGCAGCAGCCGCGCGGCCGCGGCGAGCACGAGCGCGAGGGCGCCGACGACCCAGAACGGCGTGCGCCAGCCCCCGTGCTGCGCGAGCCACAGCCCGGCCGGCACGCCGAGAATCGACGCGAGCGAGAAGCCGGAGGCGACCATCGCGGTCCCGCGGCCGCGGCGCTCTTCGGGGACGAGGTCCGCGACGACCGAGAAGCACAGAGTCGCGGCGATGCCGCCGAAGGCGCCGGCCAGCACGCGCGCGGCGATGAGGCTCCACATCCCGGCCGCGAGCGCGCCGAGCGCGGTCGAGATGCCGAGGCCGACGACGGCGACGGTCAGAGCCGAGCGGCGCTCCCAGCGGTCGAGAAAAACCGAGCCCGCGATCCCCACGACCGTCGCCGACGCCGTGTAGGAGCCGCCGACGATCCCGAGATGCGCGGTCTGGATGCCGAGCGCGCCCGCGAAGTCCGGGCCGAGCGGCATGACCATCATGAAGTCGATGAGGTTGACGAAGTGGACCGAGGCGAGGACGAGCAGGGCCGCGAATTCCGAGGGCGGGGCCCCGCCGTCGCGGGTCACTTCTCCTTCCAGAATCGCGGAGGAAGGAGGCCGAGGCCGATCGCGGCGAGCTGGCTCGCGATGAACGCGGCGAGCCACCAGAACGCCTTGTCCATGAAGCCGTACGAGTGCAGGCCGATGCCGAGCATGTTCACGCCGAACCACGACCAGCTCGTCACGACGCCGCCGAAGACCGCCATGAGCATGATCCCGCGCTCGCGGACGAAGCCGCCCCAGCGGGCGTGCAGGATCGCCGCGCACCAGAGGACGATGAGCAAAGCGCCGTTCTCCTTCGGGTCCCAGCCCCAGAAGCGGCCCCAGCTCTGGTCGGCCCAGATGCCGCCGAGCATCGTTCCGACGAACGAGAACAAGAGCGAGAAGCAGATCGTGCCGTACGCCAGGGAGACGAGCGCCTTGTCGGCCTCGGGATCGGGGCGCGACAGCGCGTGGCGGCGGAACACCCACGCCAGCCCGAGCGCCGCGGCGAGGAAGCACGCGCTGTAGCCGATCGTGATGCAGACGACGTGAGTCGCGAGCCAGAAGTTGGAGTCGAGCACGGCGCGCATCATCTCCATCGTGTCGCCGGAGGCGCCGAGGTGCTGCGCGATCACGAGCGTGGCGAAGCCGACGGCCGCCGCGCCGGCGGCGGCGAAGCCGCGGCGGTGCATGCGCTCCGCGAGCAGGCCGAGCAGCGCCGCGGCCCAGCCGACGAACACCGCCGAGGAGTAGAGATTCGTCACGGGCGGGCGGCCCTGGAGGACGACGCGCGCGGCGAGGCCCGCGGTGTGAGCCGCGAACGCGGCCCACGCGAGCCCGCGCGCGGCGGCCGCGGCGTCCTCGCGGCGCGTCGCCCACGACGCGAACACGAACAGGAGCGCGGCGACGTAGAGCGCCATGCCCGCGACGAACGGCTGCGCCTTGTTGAACAGGACCTCGGCGCGCGCGCGGCGCGCGGCGTCCGGGCGCTCCCGCGCGAGCCAGGCCTGGTGCTCGCCAAGCGCGGCGTTGAACGCGGCGGGATCGTCGTTGATGTAGGCGCGGCCCATGAGCGCGAACGACGCGATCGACGGGTGCGGCTCGAGGCCGCCCGCCGGCTTGAGCAGCGGCTCGCCCATCGCCTGCCACGCGTCGGCGCTCTCGCCCTTCTGCGGCGGCAGCGGCTTGAACGCGGCGGCCTCGGAGACGAAGCGGTAGCGCGTCAGAAGCTCAGCGAGCACCTTGACCGCGCGTCGGTCGCGCTCGGTCGCGCGCGCGGAGTGGATCGCGCGCAGCGCGAGCGGCACGACCTCCGTGAACACCGCGAGCTCGATGACCGGATCCTGCTCGCCGGAGACCATGAACGTGTTCTTGACGCGCTCGTAGAGCCCGAGCCGCCGGTCGAGCGCGAGAGCCGCGGTCTGGAAGCGGTCGCGGCGCGCGGCTTCGACCTTCTGCGCGGCCTTCGCCTGCGCGCGGATCTCCTCGCGCTTGGGTTCGAGCTGCCAGTAGGCGAAGTAGCGCGCCTTGCCCGCCTCCATCCCGATCGAGCCGAGCACGTCGGGATCGTCGATGACGAACGCGGGGTAGGTGTCGGCGGCGGAGGGCTTGAACGCCGAGTCGAGCAGCCACTGGACCGCGCTGACGCGCTTTCCGTCCATCAGCGCGTTCTGCTTGCCGCGGATGACGAGCAGCGCGTTGCGCGCGAAGCTGTCCACCGGCTTGACGCGTCCGCCCTCGAGCACGGGCAGCGCCGCGAAGCCGGCGAGGTCGAACGGCGTCTTGGCGGAGCGTCCGAGCAGCGGCGAGACCGCCGCGAGCAGGCCGAGGACGAGCGCGGCGCGGAACGCGAGAACGGGCCTCACGCCGCCTTCCCGAGCGACTTCTTGAGCGTCGCCGCGAAATGCCAGAGCAGGCCGAGGCCCGCGAGGAGGCACGCGATGTAAGGGAGCGTCCAGCCCGGGTTGCGCACGACCTGCAGCACGGAGAGCGTGTCGTCCTTGCCGAAGCTCGCCTGGTAGAACGTGCGGCCGCCGTGCCGCAGCGGCGAGTTCATCGAGATCAGCACGTCGCGGTCCTCGGCGCGCGCCGGGTCCTTGAGGCGCACGAGGCTCGAGAAGTTCTTGGGGATGTCGGTTCCGGGGTAAAGGTCGTGGCGGAAGTCCTTGAGCGTGAGCGTGAACGGCAGGTAGTAGCGGCGGTTGCGAAGCGCGAGGCGCCACGTGCGCCCGGCGTGGACGAACGTCTGCGGCGCGGGCAGAGCGTTGGAGACGAGCCAGACGCCGAGCGGCTTGCCGTCGGCGACGGGCTCGACGAGCGCGGCCGCGGTGTTCTCGTCGTCGTCGGCGGTGACGGGCGGGATGCCGCGGACCGCGATGTTCGTGCCGATGCCGGCCGTCGCGAGGGACTCCGGATCGCCGGGACGGCGCATCGTCAGCGCGGCGTTCTCGTGGAACGCCTTGAGGTTCAGCTTGAAGGGAAGCGACTCGTGCTCGAGCGTCCCGCCGCGGACGAGGCGCGAGTGCGGGAAGGCGCGCACGTCGTCGTGGTCCTTCTCGGTCACGTCGATGACCGCGAGCTCCATCTGGCGGTAGTCCTCGGACCAGTCGCGGGTGTGGCCTTCCTCGATCGGGATGCGGCTCTCGACCTGCAGGAGCGCCGCCGCGAACTCGCCGACGAACAGGAGCGCCAGGCCGAAGTGGATCACCCACAGGCCCGCCTTGCGCCACGAGCGCTCGAGCCGGAGGAACTGCGCGAACAGGAGGTTCGCCAGCAGAACGAGTCCGACGAGGCCGCCGCCGGGGAAGATCGGAATCTTGAACGGGAGCTGCTCGGGCTTCCACCAGACGAGGAAGGAGCGCACGTACATCTCGACGGCGCCGTGCGTGCCCATCGGCACCTGCGCGAGCGTGCACGCGACGACGAGGATCATGAGGAGCACGAGGCAGAACAGCGTGAGCTTGAGCGAGGTCAGCGCCGCGACGACTTTGGCGAGCGGGCCCTCAGCGCGCGGCATGGAGGGACTCCAGGAGGCTGACGAAGCCGGGCTTGGCCGAGACCACCGCGTCCGCGTCGCCCATGAGCTTGACGAACCACGTCGTGCCGCCGCGCGAGATCGCGCCCGCGGAGATGCGCGACTTGCCGTCGGCGCTCGCGAGCTCGTACGTCGCCACGGGGCCGGCGGGGGAGGCGACGCGTCCGCGCGCGGCCTCGAGCTCGGCCTCGCCGATCGGAGGCAAAGCGAGCTGGCCGCGCCAGCGATTGACGTTCGCGAGCTCGCCGCCGACCTCGCCCGGGAACGCGACGATCGTGAGCTCCGCCTTGCCGGGACCGGGCGGCGTCATCGTCGCCAGGCGCATGCCCGAGGCGGGGAGATTCTTCCAGCCCTTCGGCACGCTCCACGCGAGGCCCGCGGGCTTCTTCTGGGCGGGGAGCGAGGCGACCGGCGCGTCCTCTTTCGGAACCTTGATGCGCGTGACCTCTTCCTCGCGTGCGCACGCGGAAATCACGAAAACGACGACGAGAGGGAGGAGGGGCCTCACGCGGCGATTCTACCATTTCGGCCCAAACCGGGTTTTGATCCCGGTCTACTCATGATAATCACGCGCACCGGTGCGCGTAAAATCAGTCCCAGACGCGCTTTTTGGCGCCTTCGGCCTGGCCGTAGGACGCGAACTTCGTCTTCACGCGCTCGATCTCGGCGTCGGGCAGGATGTTGATCGTCTCGCCGGTCTGCAGCGCGCGCAGGTACATCATCGCGAGCGTCTCCGCCTCGACGGTGAGGTAGAGCGCGCGGTGGAGGCTCGGGCCCATGACGACGAGGCCGTGGTTGCCCATCAAAGCCGCCGCGCGGCCTTTGAGCGCCTCGAGGACGTGGTTCGACAATTCCTGCGTGCCGTACGTCGCGTAGCCGGAGCAGCGGATGTCGCTCCCGCCGAACAGGGCGACCATATAATGGAACGCCGGGATCGCCTTGCCGAGGGACGCCACGGTCGTCGCGTGGCCGCTGTGCGTGTGGATGATCGCGCCGGCTTCGGGCCGCGAGGCGTAGATGTCCTTGTGGAAGCGCCATTCGCTCGACGGAGGGCGGCGCCCCTTCCACGCGCCGTCGAGCTGCATGAGCACCATGTCCTCGGGGACCATGACGTCGTAGGAGACCGCGGTCGGCGTGATCAGGAAGGGGTCATTCGCGCCCGGGCCGAGGCGCGCGGAGACGTTGCCGGCCATGCCCTGGTTCAAGCCCCGCCGCTCGAGGTCGCGGCAGGTGTCGATGATCTTTCGGGCGAGGACGCGTTCCTTCTCGGTGAGGTGAACCACGCCCGTATAGTGTACCTACTTCGGCGCGAGCTTCTCGGAGAAGAACTTCGTCGTGCGCTCGTAGTAGTCGGTGAGGTTCTTGCGGCGCGTGAAGCCGTGGCCCTCGTCGGGATACACGACGAGCCCGACGTCGCGCTTCATCTTCTTGAGACGCTTGTAGACGAGCTCGGACTCCGCGAGCGGCACGTTCGTGTCGTTGGCTCCCTGGAAGATCAGGAGAGGCGCCTTCAATCCGTCCAGATAATGAATCGCCGAGCGCTCCTTGAAGAGCGGGGCGTCGTCCTTCGGGTTGCCCATCTGCGTTTCGTACCAGGTCGCGAACCGCGACTTGGACAGCTCGTAGTCGAGCACGAGGTCGGGCATGCCGTAGGCGGCGACGCCGGCCGCCCAGTCGCCCTCGTTCTTGGCGAGCGCGTAGAGCGTCGAGTAGCCGCCGTAGCTGCCGCCCGTGATGCCGGCGCGCGTCCCGTCGACGTCGCCGCGCGCGGCGAGGAACTTCACGCCCGCGATCATGTCCTTGCGGTCGCCGCCGCCCCAGTCCTTGCGGTTGGCGTCGAGCCACGCGCGGCCGAAGCCCGTCGAGCCGCGGAAGTTCGGCGCGAGCACCGCGAAGCCGGCCTCCGCGAGGGCCTGGCGCATCGGGTGGAAGTCGTCGAAGCTCTGCCAGTCGGGGCCGCCGTGCGCCATGACGACGACGGGCGGCGGCGATCCGAGGCGAGCGACCGGCGGCTTGAGGTAGATCGCCGAGACCTTCTTGCCGTCCCACGTCGGGTATTCGATGATCTCGCCGGGCGCGAGCGCCTCGGCCTCGACGCCGCCGAGCATGGATTCGGTGACGCGGCGCTTGAGCTGGTTCTCGTACTTGCCGCCCTTATAGACGAGGGGCGGGAGCGCCACCTCCCAGACGTCGGGCGCGTGCGAGGAGTCGCTCCACACCATGAACATCCCGCCGTTCGGGACGATCGAGAAGTCGTCGATGCGGCCCTTGGCGGGAAGGATGAGCTTGGGGTCGGCGTCGGGATCCGTCATGCGGTACAAGGCGGAAGCGCCGGCCTCGTTTCGGGTGAAGACGATTCCCTGGTGCGGATGCCACTTCGCGTCCTCGACGTCCCAGCCCTCAGGGCCGATGAAGCGTCCTTGGCCGCTCTCGGGGCCGAGCAGGTAGAGGCGGTGGAAGCCCTTGGCGTCCTCGGCGGCGCAGAGCAGGAACTCGCCGCCGGGCGACCAGGCCTCGGGGCGCAGGATTCCGCCCTTGACCGGCGGAGCGATCACGCGCACGCCCGAGCCGTCGGCGGCCGCGAGCAGCAGGTCGCCGGAGCGGTCGTCGCCGGTGCGCGTCGCGGCGATCGTGCGGCCGTCGGGCGACCACGTCGGGAAGAAGACGTTGACCTTCTCGCGCGTGAGCCGCGTCTCCGCGCCCGTCTCGAGGTCGCGCACGTGGAGCTGGAACACGAATTGTTCGTCGGGGTCCGACGAATACGCGAGCCGCTTGCCGTCCTTGGAGAAGGTCGGCGAGATCTCGGCGCGCGTCGACTTCGTGAGGTTGACGATCTCGCCGCCGGCGGACGGCACGAGGTAGAGGTCGGAGCGTTCGTCGCCGCCGAAGTCGGAGGCGAAGACGACGGTCTTGCCGTCGGGCGAGACCTCGGGGGACGTCACCTGCTCGCCCAGGTCGGTGAGCTGGACGGGCCAGCGGTCGTGCGCCTGGACCTTCCAGAGCTCGAGGGCGCCGGTGATGTCGGTGACGAAGTAGGCGGTTCCGCCCTCGGGCGCGGAGTCCACGGCGGTGACGGAGCGGACGAGCGCGAGGCGCTTGGGCGAGTACGCCGCCCGCGGCGCGGGCGCTTCGGCGGGCGCGGGTTCGGCGGCGTAAACGGGGGCGGCGAGCAGCAAGGCCAGGAGGGCTTTCATTTTTTCGCTCCAGCGACGGCGACGGTCACGTCGCGCAGGTACAGCGCGTACCAATCGAGGCCCGCGAGCGGGATGCGTTCGTCCTCGCCGTGCACGCGCTCGACGTCCTCTTCCGTCATCGGCGGGTCGATGCCGTAGACGATCGTCCCGCGGCCGCGCAGATCCTGCGAGTCGGTCGTCCAGCCCGCCATATAAGGGAGGACGGGGATGCCGCGCGCCGCGGAGGCGGCCGCGCGGAAGAGGTCGGTGTCGACCGGCATCGCCTCGACGGGCGGGCGCGTCGGCGGCTCGAACGCGAGCTCGATGGACGGATCGTCGACGGCCTTGGTGATCTCCGCGATCATGTCGGCGGCCTTCCGGCCGGGCATCAGCCGCGCGTTGAACGTCGCGACGGCTTCGGCCGGGATGACGTTGCTCTTGTAGCCGGCCTTGAGGATCGTCGGCGTGATCGTGTCGCGCAGCTTGGCGCCGAGGTCGGGGTTGAGCGCCGCGAGCCGGTCGCCGGCCTCGTCGAGGCGCTTCGACCCGCGCGCGTTCAGCACGTCGCGGATCGCCAGCGCCAGCTTCGGCTCCGAGGAGAGCGCGAGATGCTCGAGATAGCCGCGCGAGACCGGATTGAGACGCACGGGGAAGCGCAGCTTCGCGAGGCGGGCGACGGCCGCGGAAAGGCGCGCGATCGCGTTGTCGGGCGTCGGCACCGACGAGTGGCCGGGCTTGCCGCGCGCCGTGAGCGTGAAGTCCATGTACTCCTTCTCGGCGGCCTCGACGCGGATCTCCACGACCTTTCCGTCCTTCCAGAGCGTGTTGCCGCCCTCGTTGATGCCGAACTCGGCGTCCACGAGGTCGGGGCGGTCGCGCAGCAGCGAGTCGATGTGGCGGACGGAGGCGCCCGTCTCCTCGTCGGCTTCGGCGAAGAAGATCACGTCGCGCGACAGCGGCGTGCCCGTCCGCTTGAGCCAGGAGAGGATCGCCATCTGCACGCCGCACATGCTCTTGATGTCGGCGGCGCCGCGGCCGTAGAGGTAGCCGTCCTTCTCGAGCGGCACGAAGGGCTTCACGGTCCAGCCCTTCGGGTCGGCGGGGACGACGTCGGTGTGGCACATGAGCACGAGCGGGCGCTTGGAGCCGTCGCCCTTGAGCCGCGCGACGAAGCTCGCGCGCGTCCCGGTCGAGACGTAGGTGACGCCCGTGATCCCGTCCTTCTTGAGCGCCTTCTCGATGTAGCGCGCCGCGATGATCTCGTTGCCGGGCGGGTTCGAGGTGTCGAGCGCGATCAGGGCCTTCGTGTGCGCGAGGGCCTCGCGCTTGAGATCGGCGTCGCGGTCGGCGGAGAAGGCGGGCACGGCGAGCAGGATCAGGAGGGGGAGGAGCATCTTCCTTATCCTACAAAAGGGAAGCGGCCCCGCGTCGTCGCGCGGAGCCGCTTCGGGGGTACGAAAGGGTCGATTATTTCTTGTTCTTCGCGGCCTCGATGGCGGCCTTGCGGCGCGCGAGCTCGTCCGCGATCTCCTGCGTGCGGAGCGACTCCTTCGCCTTCTTGAGGACCTCGTCCGGGTTGGTCGCCGCAGCGTCGGCATGCCCCTTCGCGTCCGCGACCTTGTCGGCGACCGCGCCGTCGAAGCGGTCCATGTTGTCCTTGAGGTCGTCGACCTGGAAGCCGCCCTTGAGCTTGGCGAT
>CAYVFO010000016.1:0-214 GCA_964450975.1 uncultured Elusimicrobia bacterium
AGATGAGCCACTGCTCGACCGGCGGCGGCGCCTCTCTCGAGCTGCTCGAGGGCAAGGTCCTTCCCGGTCTGGCGGCTTTGGCCGCCTAAAATTGGTATAATCGAACCCTCATGTACCAGTTCCTGATGGTCGTCCACGTGATCGCGTGCCTCGGCATGATCCTGTTCGTGCTCCTGCAGACCGGGCGCGGCGCGGGCCTCAACATGTTCGGCGG
>CAYVFO010000016.1:224-19663 GCA_964450975.1 uncultured Elusimicrobia bacterium
CATCAACACCCCGTCGGGCTCGAGCTTCATGAAGAAGTTCACGGCCGGCCTCGCGGCGACGTTCGCCTTCACCTCGCTTTTCCTGACGCTCCTGTCGGACCGCACGGGCCTCTCGAGCGTGACGTCGCGCGCTCCGTCGATGCCCGCGCCGGCGTCCGCCGAGGCGCCCAAGCAGCAGCCGTCGTCGCCCGCCGCGGCCGACGCCTACAATCCGATTTCCGAGAAGCCGGCCGACAAGAAGTCCGAGCCGGCCAAGAAGTAAGCCGTAAACCCGACGCGCGGGTGGTGGAACTGGCAGACACGTACGCTTGAGGTGCGTATGCCCGAAAGGGTTTGAGGGTTCAAGTCCCTCCTCGCGCAAAGATCTTCCGAGATCGAACAAGGCCCCCGGTCGAAAGACCGGGGGCTTCGTTTTTGGTGTCAGGCCTCCCGTTAGTCGCGGTATTGGACGTCTTGGCCACAATAAGCTGTGGCCAAATTAGCCAATACCGGCATTACCGGGAGGCCTGACACCGTTAAGGGAGCTTGGCGCGCTTGGCGCGCAGGTCGGCGAGAGTCGGCGCGGCCTGGCGGCGCGCCTCCTCGGAGGGGGCCGCCTCGAGCGCGGCGATCATGAGGTCGAGCGACTCGGCGCGCGCCTTGTCGGCGTCGGCCTTGCGGCCCGCGCGCGCCAGCACGTCCGCGAGCTCGCCCAGGGCGCGCGGGCGCAGCGCCAGGTCGGCGGCGGCCAGGCGCAGGTTCATTTCGGCCTCGTCGAGGCGGCCCGCCGCCGCGCGGCACTGGCCGAGCGTGTAGGCGGCCTCGGGTCCCGGCGCGAGCGAGAAGGACTTCGCGAGATGCGGGCAGGCGTCCGCGACCATGCCGAGGGAGAGCTCGAGAGCGCCCAAGCTCGCGTGGCCGACGGCGTCGGGGCGCAGCTCGAGGCGGCGGCGGCCGGCGGCGAGCGCCTCTTCGCGCTTGCCGAGCGCGGCGTTCACCCACGTGAGGTCGACGTACGGCTCCGAGAACGCCGGATCGAGCGCCACGGCGGCGTCGAGCTCGGTCTTGGCCTCCGGGAGGCGGCCCGCGGCGCGCAGCTCCGCGCCGAAGCCCGCCCGCGCGCGCGGATTGTCCGGCGCGCACCGCGCCGTGTGCTCCCAGAGCTCGAGCGGCTGCGCGTAGCGGGCGGCGTGCGGCAGGCCGATCGCGACGTAGCCGAGGAGGATCGCGGCGGCGGCCGGCGGGAGCGCCTTCGTCGGGATCTTCGCGCGCTCCCAAAGCCGCGCGGCGAGCAGCAAAAAGCCGAGCGACGCCATGTAGTGGTAGCGGTTGGCGACGAGCGAGAAGTTCAAGTACGGCAGCAGGTTGAGGAAGGGAGCCAGGAACAGCAAGGTCCACAGCGCGGCGAAGCGCCCGACGGCGTCCTTGCGGAGATAAGCCCAGCCGGCTCCGGCGAGCGCGGCGGCGGGCAGGAGAAACAACAACGACGACGTCGTCGAGAGCGAGTGCTCCTGGCACTGGGCGACGGGGACGGCGAGCGTGAAGACGTGCCAGCCGAGGATCTTCGCGGCGGTGAGGACGTGGCTCAGGTACGACCCGCCCATGGGGGCGGTGAGAGCCCTCGGAAGAAGAACGGAATGAGCGACGGCGTAGAGAACGGCGACGAATGCCATGACGTACAACGGCTTACGGTTCTTGGGGTCGTCGAGATAAGCGAGTGGAAGCAAAAGAAGACCGGATTCTCGACAGAGGAGGGCCGAACAGAACAGCGCGACCTTCAACCAAGAACGGCGCGTCTCCAGCATCAACAATCCGAACAGCGCCACCAGCTGATGCTTCTTGAAGCTCGACTGCGCCAAGACCTCGACATGCGAGGGGAACAAAACCCACAGCAAGGCCGCCGCGAACGCGAGATCTTCGCGGCCGAGGCGCTTCTTGAGCGCGCGGTAGGCCAGGACGCCGATGCCCGCGTGGAGCGCCAAGGACGTGACGCGGTAGCCGAGCGGCGCCGTCCCGAAAACGCGGTACAGGAGCCAATGGAGCAGCTCGACGAGCGGGCTCCAGTCGCCGAGGTCTCCGAAGGAGCCCGTCAGGAAGGCGCGCAGCCCGGGCCACGGACCCGTGATCGACGGGTCGGCCATCAGGTACCACTTGTCGTCGTAGATGAACGGCGCCCACAGCAGAACGCCGAAGCCCGCGAACGCGGCGAGCAGCAGCCACGGCGCGCGCGACGGAGCGGCCTTAATAGGACACCTCGAAGCGGCGGCGCTGGAAGTCCGCCTTCGTCATCGTCACGAGCCCCTTGAGCGTGTCGCCCTTCGAATCGAAGACGACGTCGCCGACCATCGCGCGCAGGTTCGAGGCGCGCACGGCCGCGAGCACCTTCGCGCGGTCGGGCGAGCCCGCCCGGCGCAGCGCGTGCAGCGCGACGCGCGCGGCCTCGTAGCCGTAGTGGTCGAACGTGCGCGGAGCGGCGCTCCAGCGCTTCTGGTAGCGCTCGACGAAGTCCGCCGCGCTCGGCAGCGACTCGACGGGCACGCCGCCGACGGAGAAGTACGCGCCGTCCGACGCGGCGCCCGCGGTCTCGAAGATGTCGGGGTTCTTGGCGCCGTCTCCCGACATGAAGACGCCCTTCCAGCCGGCGGCGCGCAGCTGCTTGAGCAGCAGGCCCGCCTCCATGTAGAGGCCGCCGTAGAAGACGGCCTCCGCCTTCGAGGCGGCGACCTCGGAGACGGCGGCGGAGAAGTCCTTGTCCCCGCGCCGGACGGGGTGGAAGAGAGGCGCGGCGCCGCCGCGGCGCTCGAGCCCGGAGCGGAAGGACTCGGCCAAGCCCTGCCCGTACGGCGTGCCGTCGTGGACGAGCGCGAAGGTCTTGAGCGAGAGACGCTTCACCGCGTAGTCGGCCGCGTAGTCGCCCTGAACGCCGTCGGACGGGGGCATGCGGAAGACGACGCGCTCGCCGCCCCAGTCGGGGCGGTCCTGCTGCAGCGTCAGCAAAGTCGCGGTCGCGGAGGGGGTGATCATCGCGAGACCGGCCTGCGAGTAGACGCGCGAGGCCTCGAGCGCGCAGCCCGAGGTCATGTGCCCGATGACCGCGAACACCTTCGGATCGTCCGCGGCCTGGCGGGCGACGACGACGGCGTTGAACGGATCGGCCTGGTCGTCGAGCGCGACGAGCTCGATCTTCGGGAGGCCGCCTGCGGCCGTCTCGTCGTCGATGGCCATCGTCACGGCGCGCTCGAGCGCGCGGCCCTCGGGGCCCATGTCGCCGGTCAGCGGCGCGGCGACGACGAGGCGCGCGGTGCCGGACCCCTCGCGCGAGCAGGCGGCGAGGAGAACGAGCGCGGCGAGAAAGGGGGCTCGGCGCATCCAGTCCAGGGTACAAAATAGGTACACTCGCGGTGTGAGCGCCGTCGACGTTCGCGCGGTCCGCGTGTACGAGCTGCCCGACCGGGGCACGGCCTGGCCGACGGCCGGCCTGTGCGTCGTCGCGCTCGCCCTTCAGGCCGCGTCCACCGCCGCCTCGATCACGGGCTTCTGGCCCGTCCCCTTCGCGATCGCGGTCAACACCGCGTGCGCGTACGCGCAGTTCACCGTCCTCCACGACGCGATCCACAAGTCGGCCTCGCGGATCGTCTGGCTCAACGAGCTCCTCGGAGTGATCGCGACGTTCACTCTGTGCGGGCCGTTCGGGGCCATGCGCCGCAACCACCTGCACCACCACGCCCACACCAACGACCCCGTCCAGGATCCCGACTACTGGGCCGCGGGGGAGACCTGGCTCGGCACCGCCGCGCGCTGCCTGACGATGCTCCAGTACCACTACTGGAGCTATTTCCGCCGCCTCCGCCGGCGCGACGGCGCGCTCGCGGGCGCGGTCGGCACGTCGGCCTTGATCGTTCTTCTTCACGCTCTGGCGTGGAAGGCGGGCTTCTTCTGGACGCTCGTCCTGCATTGGACCGTGCCCGCTCAGCTCGCGGTCGCCTTGCTCGCGCTGACGTTCGACTACTGGCCTCACCGTCCGCACACCGAGCGCGGCCGCTTCAAGGACACGGCGAACCTCCTGCCCGTCTGGTTCGATCCGCTGTTCCTCTGCCAGAACCTGCACGCCATCCACCATCTGTTCCCGCAGCTGCCGTGGTACCGCTACCGCGAGGCGATGAACGCCGTCGCGCCCGGCCTCAAAGCCGAGCGCGTCCCGCAGTGGCATTTCGTCGAAGCCGTGAAGATGCTCAAACCCTCGCCGCTCCCCATCAAATGATCCAACTCGTCCAAGGCGCCTGGTGCTGGTCCTCCTTCAACGCGGAGAAGAAGTTCAACTTCAACGGCCATTTTCTCCGCACGGATAAGGGCACGTTGATCGTCGATCCGGTGCCGTTTTCTCCGGACGATTTGGCCGTGATTGAAGCCGCCGGTCTCAAGCCGGACGCCGTGCTGATCACCAATCGCAATCACATCCGCAGCAAGGATGCCGTGCTGAGCAAATGGCCCAACACGCCCGTCGTGATGCACAAGGCCGAGGCCGATCAAGTCGACTTCAAAGCCGACGTGCTCGTAAAGGACGG
The DNA here is from genome assembly GCA_964450975.1 of uncultured Elusimicrobia bacterium. GTDB lineage: Bacteria > Elusimicrobiota > Elusimicrobia > UBA1565 > UBA9628 > GWA2-66-18. The sequence goes on from CAYVFO010000016.1 coordinate 4,769, forward strand.
AGACGTCGTTCATGGCGCCGTGGTCGTTCACCTGCCCGGGAAGTCGCCGGGCGAAATAGGCCTTTATTGGCCCGACCGCCGTCTTTTTTTGGTCGGCGACGCCTTCATCGCCCCCAACGGCAGGCTCAAGACCGTCCCCGCCGAGAAGCAGGACGATCCGGCGCTGCTCCGGAAGTCGCTCGAGCTCCTGCGCTCCTACGACTTCGACCACCTGCTCGTCGGCGACGGCGACCCGCTGCTCGGCGACGCGAAGACGGCGGTCGTGTCCTGGCTCAAGGCCGCGTGAGCCTCGTCTTCTCCTGCCGCGTCTACGGCGTCCTGCGCGAGGGGGACAAGATCCTGCTCACGCGCTCGCACTTCCGGGGCCGCGAGTTCGTGAACTATCCGGGCGGCGGGATCGAGATCGAGGAGGCCCCGCGGGCCGCTTTGCTACGCGAGTTCTCCGAGGAAACCGGCCTCGTCGTGCGTCCCGTGCGCGCGCTCTACGTCAGCGAGGGCGCCCACCTCTCCACGCAGATGTCCGTCCAGATCGTCTCCGCCTACTGGCTCGTCGAGCGCGTCTCCGGCGAGCCGCGGATGGGGGGCAACGGCAATGACGTGCGCTCTCTGTTCTGGGCCGACTTGAACGCCCTGCCCACGGCCGAGATGTTTCCGTCCGACAAGGAGTTCTCCGCCGTTCTCCCCGGACTGCTCGGCCGCCCGTTCGGCGGCCGTTGAATCCGGGGTACAATATACGCATGACCATCAGCGCAAGGCGCGCCGCGGTCGTGGCCCTGGCCGTTTTCCTCTGCAGCGCGGCGGCTCGGCGAGCCCTCGCCTGCGCCCCGCCCTGCGAGCCCGATCCGCACGTGGGCTGCCGCTGCCCGGTCGGTCCCCGTGATCGGACGCCGCCGGAAAAAGGCGAGTCCAGCGGCCAGCTTCGGCGCGAGCGGTGGCCGAATGTGGAGTTCCCCGTTCTTTTCGGGAACCCGCGGCCGATGCCGGGCTACACCTGGGCGAACTCGGCCCCCAACGACTTCAGCGTCCGGTGGGCGCCGGGCTCGGCGCATCGCGATTACGAGCACGTGTACGCGGGCGATTCGGAGGGCCTGTGGCATCCCGAGGATGGCTACTATTGGGTGAAGCTGCCCGATCTGAAGGTCCGCTGGAAGCACGGCGTGGAGTCATATAAGTACCCGAACATCGTCGCGGCCAAGAAGGAGGGTACCTGGCAGCCGAAGCCCGGCTACGAGTGGATCAGCGCTGAGGGCGTCTCCGGCGGAGTGCGCTGGGCCCCGGGAGTCGCGCACACCGACCACCCGCACGTGATCGCGCACACGAACGAGGGCGACTTCATCGCGGCGAAGGGCTATCGGTTCAAGGGCCCCGCGACGTTCGAGACCGAGGAGTCGCCCGCAGTCGACGACGCTCTCAGGAACGCCAAGACGGTCGTCGACTTGAAGACGCGCCTGACGGAGCTCGAGAAGCTCTCGAAATCCGACGCTCAGGCCCTGACCGAGGCCTCGTTCAAGTCGTTCGCGAACATCCTCGGGTCTCCATGGGCCGTTCGCACCGAGGCCGCGGCCGACGCCAAGCAGCGCGAGGAGCTCGTCGACTTCGCTTCGCATAGGCTCCATGCCCTGATGAAGCAGGTGCTCGAGTACGCGGCGGAGCAGATGAAGCTGGATCTTCAGCGCCTCAGCGCCGAGCAGCGCGACAAGCGGGACCAGGAAGCGGCCGAGAAGCTCGTCGCGATCAAGAGAATGGAGGACTACTTGGAGGTGCTGCGGGCGAGTTCCTCGGCCGCGCTCGACTCCCAGGCGCATACGCAGCTCTGGTTCCATTTCTCCGGAGAGCGGCGCTGGGCGCTCGACTTTCGTCCGACGCCGTCGATGGAGCGGCTCGCGAACTTCATCCGCTTCGATCCGGACGGCCGCCGGCGCTACTGCGAGTCGGGCGGTCAGTGCTTCTGAGCCCTTGAAAGGAAGCCCTTCCGGGGCTATCCTGTCGTCGTGAGAGCGCTTTTGGCGGTCCTGCTCGCCCTGCCGGCCCAGGCCGGCCCGATCGCGACCACGGCCGCGCCTTCGACCGGCTTTCCCGGCGCCTACCTCGGCACGGTCGGGATCTCGCTCCAGTCCGATCCTTTATATGGTTCGCGCCTGCTCGACTCCTTCGAGCTCCACCTGCGCTCGGTCGCCGCGATGACGACCCCGCCCGCGGTGCGCGACTATCTGGAGGTCGCGGTGATCGGGGCGGGGGAGAAGTCGCCCAAGGCGATCAAAGCCTCTCTCGGGGTCGAGCCCATGGACTCGCAGCGCGCCGCGGCGCTCCTGCTCGCCCACGCCCTCGCGCGGCCCGACCAGTTTCCCGAGGTCCTCGAGGGACTCGAGGCGCACAAGCCGGGCTTGGGCAAGCACACCGCGAAGCTTTTAAAGGAGGCGAACGGCCGGGGCGACAAGCGGCTGATCGCGACCTTGCGCTCGCGCGGCGAGCGCGAGCCCAAGGGCAAGCCGCTGACCTACAACAAGTTCGGCGAGCTCGAGATGATGTTCGACGGGGCCTCCGGCTTCGGCGAGGACGCCGTCACGCTGTCGCCGGTCTCCGTCCCCGCGTCGTACGACGGCTACGGGCCGGACGGCCGCCCGCGCCGTTCCGGCCTGCGCCCCTCGCGCGACTAGGCCGGAAATTTGGTAGAATGGACGTCACGGGCCTATAGCTCAGCTGGGAGAGCGCCTGCATGGCATGCAGGAGGTCAACGGTTCGATCCCGTTTAGGTCCACCAATTTAAGCCCCCGAGAAATCGGGGGCTTTTTTCATTCCCGCGATCCCGTTAACCGGACGTTCGCCAATCGTTTGGTCGACGCGGCTCCGGGCGCGAGCTATCCTGTGGTCAGGAGAACAACCGCCATGGATGAGCTTCGAATCACGCAGCTGACGAAGGAGATGGTCGCCGAGGAGCTTCGCCTCATGGGAGATCCTTGCGCCGCGGCCGCCAACGTCGTGAAAAAGACGGTCGAGGCGGCCTACCTGGCCACTCCTCCGCAGGATTTCAACGCGCCGGTCGTCATCGAGGACACGGTGAAGGGCGCGATGACCGCCCTGCTGCTCGCCGACCACAGCATGACGCGCGGGGCGATCCTCGTCGTGGAGGCGGTCGTGGACGTCGCCGCCAAGCGCGAGCTCGATCCCACCGAGAGCATGCGCGCCGCCTTGAAGGGCCTGGCCGACCTCAAGCGCTTCGTGGAGCCCCAGCGGCTCGACGATATCCGCCTCGAGATCGACGCGCACTACATGGGCGCGGGCGAGGTCTTCGTCGAGTTCCTGCGCCAGGCGCCGGCCAAGACGTCGCCGGCGATGCCGCCCAAATCCGCGGCCTGATCGGCGTCGGTTTGGTAAGATGGGGGAGTGCTCGCCGCACTCCTCGCGATGACCGCCCTGCCCCCGTCGACGGACCCGCTGATCGACGTCAGGACCGCCGTGCCGGACGCGGTCCTCGACGTGCGCTACGCCACACCCGACAACCTGACCGGCCGGCCGCTGTATCCGTTCGCCGGGGCGTTCCTCCGGCGCTCGACCGCGGAGAAGCTCGCGAAAGCGGCCCGGACTCTGCGCGCCAAGGGCCTGCGCCTCGTCGTCTACGACGCCTATAGGCCGCTGACGGCGCAGAAGGCGCTGTGGAAGGCCAAGCCCGATCCGAAGTACGTCGCGGATCCGGCCAAGGGCTCGTCGCACAACAGGGCGGGCGCGGTCGACGTCGGGCTCGCGGATTCTGCCGGCGAGCCGCTGCCGATGCCGACGCCCTTCGACGAGCTCGGCCCGCGCGCCGCGCACGGCGCGAAGGGCGTTCCCGCCGCCGCTCGCTCCAACGCCGAGCTCCTCAAGGCCGCGATGGCCGCCGCCGGATTTACGCCCCTCGCGGAGGAGTGGTGGCACTACAAGGACCCCGCCTCGAAGGCGTGGCCTCTGCTCGACGTCCCGTTCGAGGAGATCCCGAAATGAAAGCCCTGCGCGCCGCCCTGATGATCGTTCTCGTGCTCGGAGCCGTCGCGTTCGGCGCCGCTTCCTTGTGGCTCGGCGCCGGGATCAAGTCGGCCGTCGTCACCTACGGCCCGCGCATCCTCGGCGCGCCGGTCGCGCTCGACGCGGTCATCCTCACGCCGTGGTCGGGCAAGGGCATGATCAAGGGCCTCGAGATCGGCAACCCGCCCGGCTTCAAGGGGCCGCGCGCGCTGCGCGTCGGCTCCGTCGAGCTCCAGGTGAAGCTCTCGTCGCTCGCTTCGGACACGATCGTCGTCGAGAGCCTCGTCGTGCGCGACCCCGAGCTCGCCTACGAGCTCGGCCCGGGCGGCAGCAACTTCGCGCGCCTGCAGAAGAACGCCGAAGGCGCCGCGGGCAGCCCCGCGCCGTCGCAAACCGGCGGAGGGAAGTCCTTGCTCATCCGCGAGCTGCGCGTCACCGGCGGCAAGGTCGGCGTCTCGGCCGCCGGACAAGGGGCGACCGTGAGCCTTCCGTCCGTCGCGCTGAGCAACCTCGGCGGCAAGGGCCGCACTCCGGCTCAAGCGGCGTCCGAGGTCATGCGCGCGATCACCGGCGCCGCGACGAAGGCGGTCTCCAACATCGGCGGAAAGGCGCTCGAGGCGGCCGCTTCCGGCGTGCTGGGCAAGCTCGGCGGCCTGCTCAAGAAGAAATGAACTGGATCGACGTCTCCGAAGGCCTGCGGCTCGAGTACAGGACGCTGAGCGCGAGCGGAGAGAGCGAAGTCTCGCTCGAAATCCTCGAGGTCCGCCGCGAGGGCGCCGCGACGATCGCGCGCGTCCGCCGCGCCTGGCGCGGAGCGGGCGGGACGGGCTCCTCGGAGGAGCGCCTCGAGCTGCGCGAAGACGGCTGCTTCCGCGACGGCGGGCTCGAGCTGCCGTCTTCGCCCGCGCCCGGCGCGCGTTGGGCGCGCCCTCCGCGCGAGTACTTCGTCGAGGGCCTCGACGGCGCCGTCGAGACGCCCGCGGGCCGCTTCTCGGGCTGCCTGCGCGTCGGCTACCTCATCGCGGCCGGCGACGCCGGCTCCGGCGAGCGCCTGTACGCCCCCGGCGTCGGCCTCGTCTACGAGAAGTGCTCGGCCGAGGCCGAGCCGTACTCGACCAAGATCGTCGCCGTCAGGAGAAAATCGTGAGCGAAGCCCTCGCCGTCCCGTCCGCGACCGAATCCACCGCCGCCGAGACCGCCGCGAAGATCGCGGCCGCTCGCCGCGCCGCCGCCGTCTGGCGCCGCACGACGATCCGCCAGCGCGTGACCGCGCTGCGCGCCGTCTGGAAGGCGCTCAAGTCGCGCGCCGACGAGATCCGCGCGGTCGTCCACGAGGAGACCGGCAAGCCTTTGATCGAGGTCGATCTCATGGAGCTGGGCTCGGCGAGCCTGCTCGTCGACTGGATGACCTCCGTCGCGCCCCGCGTGCTCGGCGACAAGGCCGCTTGGAAGCCGTGGTCCCTGTTCAACAAGCGCGCTTACGAGCGCCGCGTTCCGCTCGGTGTCATCGGCCTCATCACGCCGTGGAACATGCCCTTCCTCATTCCGTTCGGCGACGCGTTCGCCGCGATGCTCGCGGGCAACGCCGTCCTGCTCAAGCCTTCCGAGTGGACGACGAAGACCGCGCTGTGGCTCGAAGCCGCCGTCGCGGGAACGGGCCTCCTGCCCGAGGGCCTGCTCTCCGTCGTGACCGGGACCGCGGCGGCGGGCGAGCGCGTCATCGACGCCTCCGACATGGTCGTCTTCACCGGCTCGACCAAGACGGGCCGCGCGGTCGCGCAGCGCGCCGCGGGCCAGCTCAAGACCGCCGTCCTCGAGCTCGGCGGAAAGCACCCGATGATCGTCCTCGCCGACGCCGCCCTCGAGCGCGCCGCGTCCGCCGCCGTCTGGGCGTCGTGCTCCAACGCGGGCCAGGTCTGCGTCGGCGTCGAGCGCGTCTTCGTCGAGGCCGAGGCCTACGACAAGTTCGTCGAGCTCGTCCGGCCCAAGATGGCCGCGCTCCGCCAGAGGCTCGACGGGCGACAGGCCGACATCGGCCGCATGGTCTTCCCGCCGCTCATCGAGCGCATCCAGGCGCAGCTCGAGGACGCGCGCAGCAAGGGCGCGCGCGTCATCGGCGGGGAGGTCGTCGACAAGGCGAACCTCATGATCTCCCCGGCCCTCGTGCTCGACGCGCGCATGGACATGCGCGTCATGAACGAGGAGACCTTCGGCCCCGTGCTGCCCATCATGAAGGTCTCGCGCGCCGAGGACGCCGTGGCGCTCGCGAACGCGGGCTCCGAGGGCCTCGCCGCGTCGGTCTGGACGACCGATCTCGCGAAGGGCGAGCGCCTCGCCGCCGCGCTCGAGGTGGGCTTGGCGGGCGTCAATGAGCCCGCGTCGCACTACGCTTTCGCTGCCCTGCCGTTCGGCGGCGTCAAGCACAGCGGCATGGGCCGCCGTCACGGCGAGGAGGGCCTGCTCTCCTTCACGCAGGCGCAGTCCGTCATCGTCCACGAATGGCCCGACTCGGCGCCCGACCTCTGGTGGTTCCCTTACGAGGAGGGGAAAGCCAACTTCCTGCGCCGTCTGATGGGCCTTCCCTAATCAGCGGTGATTCTCGGCATTCACGGGTCGGTCCGAAAGGGCTACCAGAACGCTCTCGAGGAGCGGCGCGCCGCTTCGGAATGCCGCGCTCTCCAGATACTGCCGTACCCCCGCCATCACGATAATCCGTCGAGCGACGAGTTGTCGTCTTTCAATGCCGCCCGAAGGGCCGCCGGCGTCAGCAGTCTCCTGGTCCACAGCCGCTTCGTTCCGAGCCTCGCTTCGTCCGACGAGGGCCGCCGCACCCGCTCGGTGGCCCACCTCGCCAAAGAGTTGTCGCTGGCGAGTTCGTTGGGCGGAGACTATTACGTGCTTCACGGGGGCGCCTACTCGCTCGGCGCGTCCCTCGATAAGGGCGTCGAGTTGTTCGTCGATTCCGTGCGCCGCGCCTACGATCAGTCGTCCTCCAAGATGCCGCTGCTGCTGGAAAACGTTCCCGGCGGGGGAAGACGGATGGGCGGAAGCCTCGAAGAACTCGCCCGCCTCCACGACGGCCTCAAGCCGTTCCTGCCGTCGCTCGGCGCCTGTCTCGACACCGCCCACGCCTACGCCGCCGGCTACGACTGCTCGACCGCGGAGGGCGCCCTCAAATTCGTCGCGCGCGCCCACAAGCTGCTCGGCTTCGAGGGCGTCAAAGCCTTCCACTTGAACGACACGCGCGCTTTGCTCGGCTCCAACCGCGAGCACCACGAGCACTGGGGACAGGGCCGCCTGGGCTGCGAGGGCCTGCGCGCCCTTCTGTCGCGGCCGGAGTTCGCGGAGACGCCGGGGATTCTCGAGACGCCGAAGACCGGCGCCGACGCCGACCGCGCCAACCTCGCCTACGCGGCCGCCGCGGAGCGCTGACGCCTCAATCGACGCGGCGCCCCGTCCAATCGTAGATGAAGCGCCAGTGCAGCACGGCGCCGGCGATGACGAGGAAGTGGAACAGCTCGTGCGGCCCGAGGACGCCGTTGAGGATCACGGGCCCCTTGAGCCAGTCGATGGCGGCGCCGGCGGAGTAGGCGAGGCCGCCCAGAAACAGCAGCGCGGTCTCCTTCCAGCCGTAGCGCGCCGTGATCTTCGCGAAGGAGATCGAGCCCGTCGAGCCGAGCCCGAAGTAGGCCAGCACGAGCGCCCAATAGGGCAGGCTGTCGAACCACACGTCGACGATGATCATCGCCGTGAGCGCCGCGCCCCAGAAGAACGCGATCAGGCCCCAGCGCCAATGTCCCTTGAACAGCAGGACGTGCACCGGCGTCGCGGAGCCGGCGATGACGAGCCAGATCGAGGCGTAATCGAGCCGTCGGAACATATCCCGGGCGGGACCGGGCGGCAGGCCGTGGTAGACGCCGCTCATCGAGAACAAGAACAGCATCGTCGCGCTGAAGATCATCAAGGAGGCGACGCGGAGCTGGTCGCCGCGGCCTTTGCGCCAGAGGACATACGCGCCGGCGAGGACGAACCCGGCCGCGAGCAGGTGGCTCGCGCTCGAGACGGGGTCCTGCAGCCCGAAGTAGGGGACGAGGTCCAAAGGACGCCTACGCCGAGAGGCGCAGGCCTTCGCGGCCGACCGTCACCTTCAGCTTATAGCCGCGCTCGTCGGCGCGCGCCTGGGCGTCCTTGCCCATCTGATCGAGCACGCCGTCGGCGTAGCTGTCGTCGGCGTGGACGAGCACGAGCTGCTTGACGAGGTTCTTGCCCGCGAAATCCACGGCCGAGATGAAGGAGGAGTGGCCCTGGTTGCGCTTGTTCTTGTAGTCGTCGGCCGTGAAGCGGCCGTCGTGGAACATGAGGTCGGCGCCGCGGCAGACCGAGCCGATCTTCTCGTCGTAGTCCTGGAGAGCGGTCGCGTACTCGCCGTAGAGCTCGGAGTCCGGGCAATACACGATCTTGCGCTCCTCGGTCTGCAGGACGTAGCCGAGAGTGGTGCCGGGGTGGTTCGCGTAGAACGCGGAGAGACGCACTCCGGGCAGGATCTCGTAGGTCTGCTCGATGAGCTCGTAGAGCTCGATCTTCGCGGCCGGGGCCTCGTCGCCGAAGCCGGGCTCGAGCGCCGACTTGAGCGCGTTCTCGAGGGGCTTGTCGGGGTCGGAGGCGCCGGAGATGTGGAGCGTGTACTCCTTGTCGCGCGCGCACGGGAAGCCCGCGAGGCCCTCCACGTGGTCGTGGTGGAAGTGCGTGAGGAAGATCCAGAGCTCCTTGTGCTTGCCGTCCTTCGCGAGCTGGTTGCCGAGCAGCGAGATGCCCGAGCCGGCGTCGAAGACGAACATGTGCTGCGGCGTCTCGATCGACACGCACGAGGTGTGCTTGCCGTACTTCGTGACGACCGGCGACACCGCCGACGACTGCGAGCGGCAGCCCCAGACGGTCGCCTTGAGCTCCGCGCGCGGCGTCGGCGCGGGCGCGGACGGCGGACGGGCGGTCTTCGTCGGCTCGACGCCCTGCTTCTTCATGATCTCGCCGACCTTCGTCGCGAAGGCGTCGACGTCGTAGGGCTTCTCGATGAACGCCTCGGCGCCGTACTGCGCCGCGCGCTGCTTCTCGGCCTCGAAGGACTTCCCCGAGACGACGATCGCCTTGATCGGCTCGGTCTCGGGGTCGGACTTGAGGCGGTGCAGCAAAGTGAGGCCGTCCAGGCCGGGCATGAGGATGTCGAGGACGACGAGGGCTGGCTTCTCGGCCTTGATGATCTCCTGCGCCTTGAGGCTGTCCTGGATCAGGCGGATCGTGTAGCCCGCGTCCTGGAGCAGCTCGAGCGTGAGCGACCCGACGATGGGGTCGTCGTCGACGACGATGATCTGCGTGGCCAAGGCCGCTATTCTATATAATTAACCATGCGAATCATCGCGGGCGAAGGCCGCGGCCGGTCCCTCAAGAGCGTCCCCAAGGAGATGATGGTCAAGCCCATCTCCGCGCGGATCAAGAAGTCGGTGTTCGACATCCTGCGCCCCCGCCTCGGCGGGGCGCGCTTCCTCGACCTCTACGCCGGCACCGGCGCGGTCGGCATCGAGGCGCTCTCGCGCGGCGCGGCGTCCGCGTTCTTCGTCGACGCTGACAAGCGCTGCGTCGCGGTGATCGAGGAGAACCTCAAGCGCTTGAACCTCGCCTCGAAGGGCCGCGCGTCCTACGGCGACATCCTCCAGGACCTGTCTTGGGTGTCCTTCCGCGCGGGCACGAGCGAGTTCGACATCGTCTTCCTCGGCCCGCCCTACCGCACCGAGGACAACACGATGCTCGCCTACTCGACGCCGTCCTTGGCGCGCGTGGCCGAGGCGAACCTTCTGGCGCCCGGCGGCGTGATCCTGCTCCAGCGCTACAAGAAGGAGAAAGTCGACCTGCCCGCGGGCTACGAGAAGTATCGCGAGGAGCGCTACGGCGACACCGACGTCGAGTTTATCCGGAAGGCGACGGCGCCCTAGGCGTGGAGATTTCCTTCACGCGGTTCCGCATCTACCGCGAGTGTCCCTGGAAGTACAAGCTGCTGTTCGCCGACGGCAGGCGCATCCCGCTCAATCCGAAGTCCTCTTTCGGCCTCTCGCTCCATCGCGCGCTCGAGACGTGGCTGTCCGGCGGCGAACGCACGCTCGAGTCCCTGCAGGAGTGCCTGCGCGCCCGCTGGCTCGCCGACGGCTACCCCGACGAGGCGACGGAGGCGCGCTGGTACTCCAAGGCCGAGCGAGTGCTCTCGTCGTTCCACCGCGAGGAGGAGAACCGCCGCGCGCGCACCGTCGGCGTCGAGAAGGAATTCGTCTGGACGCTCGGCCGCCACGAGGTGCGCGGCATGATCGACCGGATCGACCAGGGCCCCGACGGCGGCTACGAGCTCATCGACTACAAGACCGGCCCCGGCGTGCCGAAGGAGGCCGAGGTCGCCGCCGACCTCCAGATGCGCTTCTACGCCCTCGGCGCCGAGCGCGGCCTGCGCATGAAGCCGGCGACCTTGACGGTGGACTGCGTCGCCGCGGGCGAGCGCGTGTCGGCCGCCTACGACGCGTCGGGCGCGGAGACCTTGGCCGCCGACATCCAGGCGGCCGCGTCCGGCATCGAGGCGGCCGTGTTCAAGCCCGACACGAGCTTCTGCCATCGCTGCGACTTCCGCAGCGACTGCGTCCATTCGGTCGCGAAAGGTCCCTAGGCGTCTTTCTTGTCCTGATGCCGCCGCCGGGGCACGCCCGGCAGCTTGCAGTGGTCGCGCACGCAGTTTTTGCCGTCGTGCTTGGCCTGGTAGAGCGCCATGTCGGCGCGGTGGAGGAGCTCGGCGGGCGTCTCGCGCGAGCCGCCGTCGAGCGTGGCGACGCCGACGGAGATCGTCGCGAGGTAGCCGTTCTGCGCGATGCCGGCGCGAGCGCGGCCGGCGACGTGGGACGCGGTCGCGGCGTCGGCGCCCGGCATGATCACGACGAACTCGTCGCCGCCGTAGCGGCCCAGGATATCGTCGGAGCGGACGTTCGCCGAGATCGTCTCCGCCGTCTCCTTGATGACGCGGTCGCCGAAGAGGTGCCCGTGGCTGTCGTTGATGCGCTTGAAGTCGTCGATGTCGATGATCATCACCGACAGAGGCGTCTTGCGCGTGTAGGTGTTCTGGATCTCGAGCTCGAGGATCTCCTGCAGGTAGCCGTGCGTGTAGGCGCCCGTGAGGCCGTCGGTGACGGACTTCAGGTGGAGCTCGTCGACGCGGGCGGAGAGCACCCGGTTGCGCACGCGCTGGCGCTCGGAGCGCAGCCCGGTCACGTAGCCGAAGATCATGAACGAGATCACGGTGCCGAGGCCCATGTACGCGTAAAAGAGGAAGTTGTAATCGAGTTCGTGCTGGACCCACATCCGCTTGAGGAGCGGGTCGGCGAGCCAGTAGCGCAGGATGAACGCGCCGACGGGGGAGCCGAGGCCGAGGACGAAGCCGGCCGCGGGGTAGAGATAATGGTGGGGGATCGACCGCCAGCTGGCGGCGATGTCGTCGTTGTCCCGGCGGCGTCGGCGGGGCGCGCTCATCCTCGTCAGTTTACCTAAAAGAGGAACATCGCGCGCACGTTGCCGCCGTCCCAGAAATGGCCGGGCGCGTCGGCGTCGAACGTGCCGTAGAGGCCGATGCGGGCAGAGGGGGAGAACTCGAAGTCGACGCCGGTCCCGATCTTGGCCTCGACGACGGTCGAGAGCTGGTCGGGCAGGCCGCCTTTCGGGCGGAAGGCGCGGTTCTCTCCGAACGAGAGAAACGCCGCGAGCTCGCCGGTCGTGATCTTGCCCCACTTGCGGCGCCAGCGGAGCCACGGCTGTAATTCCCAGCGGCGGTAGAGCGCGTCCTCGAGCGAGCGGTCGCGGAAGGAGGCGGAGGCCGTGCGGGAAATGAAGGCGACGCCGGGCTCGAGCTCGTCTCCGTCGCGGGGGAAGACGCGCGCGGACGCCGCCAGCGAGTGGACGCGCCGGAGCGCGTCGGTCGTCACGGTCCCGGCGGCGGCGGTCGCGTAGGAGTCGTTCTTGCGCTGCGTCTCGAGGCCGTACTCGATCCGCGGCGCCCAGCCCTCGGACGTGCCGGCGCCCGCGTAGGCGCGCGCGCGCCGGTAGCCGAACGAGCGGTTCTCCGCCGGGATGTCCCGCCGCGTGACGCCGTCGAGCTCCGCGCCCGCCCACGCGCGCCAGGAGCCGAGCGGCGTCTCCGCGAAGAGCTCGTCGGTGTAGGGCTTGAGCGAGTATTTCGCGCTCGTGCTGCCGCGCGAGTTGAAGTTGAAGTCGACCAGCGTCCGGCGGACGCGGACCTGCGCGCCGCCGTCGAAGCGCTTGCGGACGCCGAGGCCGATGTCGGCGTCCTCCTTGCGGTAGATCGGCTCGCCGAAAACCTCGACGGAGAAGCCCGCGCCGACGTCGGTCTCGAGCTCGAGCCAGTGGTGCTGCTCCTGGCGGTCCTTGTCGCTCAGGTCGACGAAGCGGAAGCGGAACTCGAGCCGCGGCGTCAGGCGACGCGCGAATTTCAGGCCCTGGTCGAGGTAGAGGTCGCAGCAGTCGAGGCTCGCTCCGTTGACGCGGTAGCCGAAGGTCGAGGCCGCCCAGGCGTCGTCCCAGACGCGCGGATAGGCGAAGCCGCGCAGGTCGGCGAAGTACTCGGAGTCGAAGAGCGGCTCGGTGTCGGCCTTGTCCATGACCGCGCGCACGAAGGCGGCGCGACCCGGAACCGCGAGCAGGAGGAGCAGAGCGAGAGCCGTTAGAGGTCTTCGGGGGAAAGCGTCCACAGCAGGCGGGGCTCCGGGTCGAGCTCGAGCGCGACGATCGTCGCGGGGCGGAACTCGAAGATCGCGCGGCCGAGCAGCGCGGCGATCTCGCCGATCTGCGGCTGGTGGCCGATGGCGAGGACCTCGGGCGCGGAGGAGCCGCGCTTGGCGAGCTCGACGGCGACTTCCTCGGCGGCGCGCGTGTTGTCGAGCGGCGCGAAGACGGCCGCGCCCGACGCGGGCTTGAGGACCGCGCCCGCCTCGGCCGCGGTCATGACGGCGCGCGTCAGCGGCGAGTGCAGGATCAGCGCGGGCTTGCCGCCGCGGCGCGCGAGCTCGGCGGCCATTTTCCGGGCGTCGCCTTTGCCCTTCTCGGAGAGGGGGCGCAGGGCGTCCTTGGGGACGCCGGCCTCGGCCGTCGTCGGGGAATGCCCGTGGCGCATCAGGTAGAGCCGCTTCACGAGGGCGAGGGTACCAAAATCAGAAGAAGTAGTCGAAGGACGAGAAGAACCGCTCGAGCGCGCGCTCCGTCCACGCGCGGCGGTTCCAGTCGTCGAGCGTCATCTCGCGCGAGCCGGCCACGCCCTGCTCGAAGCGCGACGCGAGCTCCGCCGCGAACGCGGCGTCGTGCGTGTGCAGGTTGACCTCGAGGTTGTGGATGAGGGAGCGGTGGTCCAGGTTGTAGGATCCGACCGCGCACCACGTCCCGTCGACGACGACGGCCTTCGCGTGCATCATCGCGCCCTGCCACTCGAAGACGCGCACGCCCTTCGAGAGGAGCCGCGCGTAGGTCGCGCGCATCGCGTACCAGACCGACTTCACGTCCGACTTTCCCGGAACGAGCACGCGCACGGACACGCCGCGCTTGACCGCCTGAGCGAGCGAGCGGCGGATGCGCCAGTCGGGGATGAAGTAGGAGTTTGCGATCATCACGTCCTTGCGCGCCGCGCGCAGCGCGTTGACGTAGGCTTCGCGGATCGCGAAGCGCTTGAGGATCTCCTGGTTGCCGACGATCTTGACCGACGACGTCCCGCCGGCGAAATCCGGGTGGCCGTGCGACTCGTACCAGCGGCCGGTCTCCTTGAACCAGACCTGGCGGAACAAGCGGTCGAGATCGTACGCGGCCGGCCCCTCGACGCGCGCGTGCGCGTCGGGCCAGTCCTCTCCGCCCTGCGAGCGCGGCGCCTGGTCGTCGCAGAGGTTCATACCGCCGGTGAACGCGACGCGGCCGTCGACGACGAGGATCTTGCGGTGATCGCGCCGGTTCCACGCCCACCTCGGCCGCCACGGCGCCACGGGGTGATACTCGAGGATCTGAACGCCCGCGTTGCGCATGCCCGTCTCCATCGCGGGCTCGAGGTCGAGCGAGCCGACCGAGTCGTAGATCAGCCGCACGCGGCAGCCGCGGCGCGCGGCACGGGAGAGCAGCTCGGCGAAGCGCCTGCCCGTGCGGTCGCCGCCGAAGATGTAGGTCTCGAGGTTGACGCTCTCCTTCGCGCCCTCGATCTCCTCCTGCATCGCGTCGAAGAGCGAGCCGCCCCGGACGTAGAGCGTGAGCTTGTTGCCCGGCACGTACTCGTCGAGGTCCCAGGAGAAGTCGCCCGAGCCGGGCTTGGGCCGGCGCAGGAGCTTCTGGACGGGCGGCAGCTTCGGGAGCGACATCCGCCGATGGTACCAAACTGTTAAGATAACGCTCGTGGCGGGAAAAGAGCATTTCGAACGGCTGCAGACGCTGATCGACCTCGAGAGAGAGGCCGAGAAGGCGGAGAACCTGCGCGAGCTGCGCAAGTTCCCGGTCCAGCAGCGCGAGGCGCGCGGCAAGACCGTGTCCGGCCTGGTCGTCGACGGGCTCGAGGGCGGCATGGGCGGGATGTCGATGATCACGCTCTCGCGCGCGCCCAAGGGCGAGGAGCTCGCGCCGTTCCACGCGATGAACGCGGGGGACAACGTCCTGCTCACGTTCCCGTCGGGCACCGAGCCCGGCTCCGTCGAGGGCACGCTGTACAAGGTCGACGAGTACCGCGTGACGGTCGCGCTCAACTCGGCCGGCCCCGAGGACGCGCCGCAGGGCGCCTGCCAGATCGACTTGTTGGGCTCCGACGCGACGTACCAGCGCATGCGCAAGGCG
>CAYVFO010000016.1:19673-29384 GCA_964450975.1 uncultured Elusimicrobia bacterium
GTCCCTCGGTATCCCGATGGTCTGTTGGGCCGGTGCGCGCCCTCCGCCGAGCTCCGGCTCAACAGGCGGAGCCAGCACCAGCAAGGCGCTCGTCACCGCGGCGGAGGCCAAGCGCACGCGCCTCTCCACTCTCCGGGAGATCTTCCTCGGCGAGCAGGAGCCCGAGCGCGTCCGCGTGCCGAAGGTCATCTGGTTCGACCGGAACCTCAACGAGTTCCAGCAGGACGCGGTCAAGCGCGCCCTCGCCGCGCAGGACGTCGCGCTCGTGCACGGCCCGCCCGGCACCGGCAAGACGACCGTGCTCGTCGAGATCATCCGCCAGCACGTGGCGCGCGGCGAGCGCGTGCTCGCGACGGCGCCCTCGAACATCGCGGTGGACAACATCCTCGAGAAGCTGCTCGGCACCGGGCTGCGCGTCACGCGCCTGGGCCACCCCGCGCGCACGCTCGAGAGCCTGCGGCACGGCAATCTCGCCGCGCAGATCGAGGCCGATCCGGCGTACGAGGAGGTCCAGGAGCTCGACGCGTACCGCGAGCGCCTGATCCACCGCAAGTCGCGCTTCGGCCGCGGCATCTCTCAGCTCGGCTACGAGGAGCGTCAGCTCCGCGAGCGCGAGGTCGGCAAGCTCTGGCGCCAGGCGCGCGACTTGGAGTCCGACATCGCCAAGCACATCGTCGCGGGCGCCAACGTCGTGCTCGGCACGCACGCGGGCATCTCCAAGCGCTACGTGAAGGGCGACTTCGACCTCGTCGTGCTCGACGAGGCGTCGCAGGCCTCCGAGCCGCTGTCGTGGGTGCCGCTGACGATGGCGCGCAAGGCCGTCTTCGCGGGAGACGCGAACCAGCTGCCGCCGACGATCTACTCGAAGGAAGCCGCCGAGGGCGGCCTCTCGATCACGCTCTTCGACCGCCTCAAGGACCTCCTGCCCGCGTCGGCGCAGACCTTGCTGCGCGTGCAGTACCGGATGCACGAGGAGATCATGCGCTTCCCGTCCGACGCGTTCTACGAGGGCCGCCTGATCGCCGACGAGAGCGTGCGCACGCACGTCGCCGCCGAGCTGCCCGGCGTCGCGCCGTCCGACCTCACGAGCCGGCCGCTCACGTACGTGGACACCGCCGGCGCCGGCTACGACGAGACGTGGAACGAGATGCTCGAGAGCCGCGAGAACAAGGGCGAGGCGGAGCTCGCGGTGAAGCTCCTCTACGAGCTGCTCGGCTCCGGCATCAAGGCGAAGGACGCCGCGATCCTCACGCCGTACGTCGCGCAGGCCAAGCTCCTCAAGACGCTCGTGCGCGAGCCGGGCCTCGAGATCGGCTCCGTCGACGGCTTCCAGGGGCGCGAGAAGGAGGCCGTGATCCTCAGCCTCGTGCGCTCCAACGAGGGCGGCCAGATCGGGTTCCTCGGAGACATGCGCCGCCTCAACGTCGCGATCACGCGCGCGCGCCGCTGCCTCATCGTCGTCGGAGACTCCGCGACGATCGGCCGCCACCCCACGTACTCCAAATTCGTCGCCCACGCCGACGCGCTCGACAGCCATCGCTCGGCCTACGAGTGGATCGGTGGCTGATCACTGGGACGGGGAAACCCCGAAGCGCAGCCTGGCGTCGCTGACGCAGGAGGTGCGCGCCAAGCTCCTCGAGGAGTACGCCCATCTCATCGACGCGGCCAAGTTCACCGCCGACGAGGTCGAGGTGCTCGTGCACATCCTCAAGCACGCGGGCTGCGGCGAGGACGGGAGCTTCTTCCTGCCCGACTTCGCGATCCTCTGGGGCGGACGCGAGTCCTACATCCCCAAGATGGAGCTGCCGCCCGAGCGCGTCGCCGCGGCGGTCAAGATCCTGCGGCGGCGCGGAGTGCTGCGCGTCGTGGACGTCGAGCCGGTGCTCGGCGAGATCGTCCAGCGCGCGGCTTCCGTCGTCGACAAAGCGGTCCTGCAGAAGCTCGCCTCAGGGAACATTTAACCCTCCTCGATCGTATATGAGATGAGGGCGCCGGAGTGAAGGCGCCCCGGGAGGATCGAATGGACCAGCTGCCGAAGCTCGACGCGCGCGTGAAGCCGTACGCCGATCAGACGGACCGCCCCACCAAGCTGCTCGCTTTCGCGGAGCTCGTGATCGCCGACGCGTTCGTGATCAAGAACATCCGCGTGCTCAAGCGCATGGAGCCGGGCGAGGAGCCGTTCGTCGTGTTCCCGGCGCAGAAGGGCCAGGGGACGGCGGCCGACCGCTGGTTCGACATCGCGCATCCGGTGACCGCGGAGGCCCGCACGGCCGCGATCGGGCTGGTGCTCGAGGCCTACAAGAGGATGGTCGCCGGGCCCGTCAGGGTTTAGCGGCGGCGGCTCGTTTGTGCGCCCAGTACTCGTAGACGCCGGGCAAGAGCGAGAGGAACACCACGACGACGATGACCTGGTGGATGCGGCTCTCGATGTTCGGCACGAGCGACGCGAGGAAGTAGCCGCCGAGCACCGTCGAGAAGACCCACAGAAGTCCGCCGAAGATGTTGTAGGTGACGAACGTCTTGTAGTCCATGCGCGCCGCGCCCGCGACGGCGGGGGCGAAGGTGCGCACGATCGGCACGAAGCGCGCGAGCACGATCGTCTTGGCGCCGTACTTCTCGTAGAAGTCGTGCGCGCGCTGGAGGTGGGCCTTCTTGAAGACGAGCGAGTCGGGGCGCGAGTAGAGCGTGTCGCCGGCCTTGCGGCCGATGATGTAGCCGACCTGGTCGCCGACGATCGCGCAGACGGGGACGATCGTCAGCAGCGACCAGAGCGACAGGTGCCCGGTGCGCGCGAAGATGCCGGCCGTGACGAGAAGCGAATCGCCGGGGAGGAAGAAGCCGACGAAGAGTCCGGTCTCGGTGAAGACGATCGCCGAGATCATCGTCAGGCCGCCCCACTGGACGATCGCCTTGACGTCGTGGATCTTCTTGAGAAGGCCGATGAGCTCTTCCATGAGCGAGGATGATACAAAATGGCTACCATCTCGCGGTGAAGACTCGCGTCGACCGGACCGGCCTCGCGATCGCGCTCGGCGCCCTCGTCCTGCGCCTGACGCCGTGGAAGGCGGTCTTCTCGCCCGCCGGGACCTTGTTCGTCGACGTCGACGACTGGAACCACCTGCGCCGCATGCTCGTCGCGGCGCGCAATTTTCCGCTGCTCCCCGTGCTGGACCGCCACTTCGCCCACCCGGACGGGTTCTTGACCAACTGGCCGCCTTTTCACGATTGGCTCGCCGGCGGCTTGATCCGTTTCGCTTGGATGTTTTCGCCGGGCTTGGAGACGGCCGCGGCCGTCGCCGCTTTCATTCCGGTCTTCTTCGGAGCCGTGTCCATTTATCTGCTCCACGGCTGGGTGAAAACGATGCTCCCGTCCAAACTCGCCGTCTTTGCGGCCGTCCTCGCCGCCGTTCTGCCGTCTCCTCTTTTTTATTCCGTTCTGGGCCGTCCCGATCACCACTGCTCGGAAGTTTTCTGGTTCCTGCTGGGCGTCACGTTGATCCGTTCTCCTTCGTACGCCGCGCTCGCCTTGTCGGCCGGCTGGCTGTCCTGGTCCGGCTTCGCCGCCTTCGAGCTCATCCTCTTCTTATGGATGTGCTGGGAGGTCCGGTCGAAGAGAGCCGTCGACCCGAACGTGTTCCTTTACCAGGTTCCGATTCTCCTGCTCTTCACGATCGCCAATCCGTTCGTGACGGCGGGCAATGTCGACTTCGATCTTCCCTCGCTGTTTCAGCCGTGGTCGTGCGTGTTCTTCTTCGCGGCGCTCGAGGGATTGAGACGCCGTTCTTGGGCGTGGGCCGCCGCGGCCGGAGCGGCCGGTCTTCCGCTGCTGTGGCTCGTTCTCCCGTCGATCGGACGCTTCGCCGGCACGCCGCCGAGAGTGTTCTATCTCTTCACCGAACTGCAGCCCTTGTTCAAGCCGTATGGCCGTTGGGATCTGCTCGCGGCAGGCCCCTGGCTGGGCTTGATGCCGTTCGCCGTTCCGTTCTTATTCTGGGATTTCTACCGTCGCAGAACCGCCGTGCCCGAAGGACGCCTTGCCTTCCTATTCGCCCTTTCGTTCGCCGTGCTCGCCTGTCTGCAAACCCGCTATGTGATGCACTTCTCTTTTGCCGCGGCCGTTCTCATCGCGAGTTCCTTGGACTACACTAAACGCTTCAAAGCCGCCGTTGCCGTCGCCGTTCTGCTTCTGATGCCGGCCCTCAAGAACTCGGCCGCCCTTCCCTTCGCCGGAGCCCAGCTGACCGGGAACCCGGAAATCCGCGAGGCCTGCGAGTGGATTCGGACGAACACCCCGCCGACGAAGTCGGCGTACCGGGACGAGGGCGTCCCCGAATACGGCGTCTTCGCCGACTCGAACTTGGCCCCCATGGTGGCCGCTTTGGCCGAGCGCCCCGCCGCCGGGGCCAACAACCACGCGATGAAGGACCAGCTCGGCTCGACGATCCAGTTGTTCCTGCGCGACGACGGCGCCAAGGTCGCCGCCGAGCTGAAGTCCAAGGGCTTTCGCTACGTGCTCCTCGACTCGATGAACGACGGGGGGAGATACTTCACGTACCTCGGATTGACCGCGTTGCCCCAGGACAAGTGGGAGATGAAGCGGGGCATGACCGTCTTCTACCGGCTCTACAATGAGAAGCCGGACGCGGACCTCAAAAAGGCCTTCCGGCTCGTGCACGAAACCCCGTCCGGGGCCTACAAGATTTTCGAAGTAATCCGTTGAAAAAGCGGTATAATCGGGTCTCATTCCTAATACGCGCGCGCGAACAGTGACCCCGAGCTCCCGCACCCTCGAAACGACATCCGCGGCCGATCTTCGCGCCGCCCTGCGCGACCTCCGCGCCCCCGTCCGCGCCGGCGCCGCCTCCGCGCCCGCCCTCATGCCCGAGCAGCTGGGCGACCCCGCCTTCCGCGAGGAGCACGGCGTCCGCTACGCCTACGCGACCGGCGCGATGGCCAACGGCATCGCCTCCGAGCGGCTCGTCGAGGCGGGCGCCAAGGCCGGCCTGCTCTCCTTCTTCGGCGCCGCGGGCCTCGGGCCCGACCGCGTGGAAGCGGCCATCGACCGCCTCCAAGCCGCGCTCGGGAAGACCCCCCACGGCTACAACCTGATCCACTCCCCGAGCGAGTCCTCGCTCGAGGAGACGATCTGCGATCTCTACCTCCGCAAGGGGGTGACGCTCGTCGAGGCCTCGGCATTCATGGACCTCACGCCCGCGATCGTGCGCTACCGCCTGAAAGGGGCGAAGCGCCGCGCGGATGGGACGGTCGAGGTCCCCAACAAGGTCGTCGCGAAGGTCTCGCGCGTCGAGGTCGCCGCCAAGTTCCTCGCGCCCGCGTCCGAGTCCCTCCGGCGCGAGCTCGCCGCGGCCGGGAAGATCACCCAGGAGGAGGCCGCGCTCGGCGCCGAGGTGCCGATGGCGCAGGACCTCACCGTCGAGGCGGACTCCGGCGGCCACACCGACAACCGCCCGCTCGTCGCGATGTTCCCCGCGATGATCGCGCTGCGCGACCGGCTGCAGGCTCAGCACAAGTTCAAGAACCCGGCGCGCGTCGGCGCGGCCGGCGGCATCGCGACTCCCGACGCCGCGGCCGCCGCGTACATGATGGGCGCGGCCTACGTGCTCACCGGCTCCGTCAACCAGAGCTGCGTCGAGTCCGGCTCCTCGGACGCGGTGCGCAAGATGCTCGCCGCCGCCGGCCAGGCCGACTGCATCATGGCGCCCGCCGCCGACATGTTCGAGATGGGCGTTAAGGTCCAGGTGCTCAAGCGCGGCACGATGTTCGCGCAGCGCGGCGCCAAGCTCTACGAGGTCTGGAAGGCTCACGACTCGATCGAGTCGATCCCGGCGCCCGTCCGCGCCCAGCTCGAGCGCGACCTCTTCAAAGGCACGCTCGAGCAGACGTGGGCCGCGACGCGCGAGTTCTTCCTCAAGCGCGACCCGTCTCAGGTGGAGCGCGCGGAGAAGGAGCCCAAGCACAAGCTCGCGCTCGTCTTCCGCTCCTACTTGGGCCAGGCGTCCCGCTGGGCCAACGCCGGCGTGCCCGACCGCGTCCTCGACTACCAGGTCTGGTGCGGCCCCGCGATGGGCGCGTTCAACGAGTGGGCGGCGGGCTCGTTCCTGTCCGCTCCCGAGAACCGCCATGTCGCGCTCGTCGCGCGCAACATCCTGTACGGCGCCGCCGTGCTGACCCGCGCCCATTTCCTCCGCTGCCAGGGCGTCGCCCTGGCTCCCGAAACGACCCGCGTCGAGCCGCTGACGGCCGACGAACTCGCCCGCCTGCTGGACTAGAGAAACCAATGACCAAGAAGAACGAGAGCGCCGCCGAATTCATGCCGCTGGCCGTCGTCGGCCTCGGCGGAGTGTTCCCGAAGGCGAAGTCGCTGCGGCAGTACTGGGCGAACGTCAAGAACAAGGTCGACTGCATCCAGGACGTTCCGGCGAGCCACTGGACGAAGGAAGACTACTTCGACGCGGACCAGAAGAAGCAGGACAAGGTCTACTCCTACAAGGGCGGCTTCCTCGACGCGTACGATTTCGATCCGTCCGAATTCGGCCTCTCCCCGAACACGCTCGAGGCGACCGACCCGGCCCAGCTCTTCGGCCTCGTCGCCGCGAAGATGGCGCTCGCGGACGCGGGCTACGACGTGAACAAGGACACGTGGGACAAGACGCGCGTCTCGTGCATCCTCGGCGTCACCGGCGCCCTCGAGATCGTGATCCCGCTCGGCGCGCGCCTCATGCACCCGAAGTGGAAGGCCGCGATGGAAGGCGCGGGCGTGCCGAAGGAGCAGATGGACGACGCGCTCGCGCGCATGGCCGACGAGTTCGTGCCGTGGCAGGAGGCGTCGTTCCCCGGCCTGCTCGGCAACGTGATCGCGGGCCGCATCGCCAACCGCTTCAACCTCGGCGGCACCAACTGCGTCGTGGACGCCGCGTGCGGAAGCTCGCTCTCCGCCGTCCACATGGCCGCGATGGAGCTGCAGTCCGGCCGCGCGAAGATGGTCGTCACCGGCGGCGTCGACACCTTCAACGACATCTTCATGTACACGTGCTTCACGAAGACCCCGGCGCTCTCGCCCTCGGGCCACAGCAAGCCCTTCGACTCCAAGGCCGACGGCACCACGCTCGGCGAAGGCGTCGGCATGATCGTCCTCAAGCGCCTCGAGGACGCGAAGAAGGACGGCGACAAGATCCACGCGATCCTGCGGGGCTTGGGCACGTCCTCCGACGGCCGCGGCAAGTCGATCTATGCGCCCTCGGCCGGCGGTCAGACGCGCGCGCTCGAGGAGGCGTACCGCCTCTCCGGCATCTCGCCCGACACGATCGAGCTCGTCGAGGCTCACGGCACCGGCACCGCGGTCGGCGACGGCATCGAAGTCGAGGCGATCTCCGGCGTATATAAAAAGAACGCGAAGCGTTCCGGCGCTTGGTGCGCGCTCGGCTCGGTGAAGTCCATGGTCGGACACACGAAGGCCGCGGCCGGCGCCGCCTCCTTCGTGAAGGCCGCGATGGCCCTGCGGCACAAGACCTTCCCGCCGACCCTCAAGGTGACGGAGCCGCTTCCGATTCTCGCGAAGGGCGACACGCCGTTCTACCTCTCGCTCGAGAAGCGCCCGTGGCTCGCCTCCAAGGAGCACCCGCGCCGCGCCGCGCTGTCCGCGCTCGGCTTCGGCGGCACGAACTTCCACGCGATCCTCGAGGAGTCGAATCCCGCGAAGACGGAGACCGACTGGGACGGCGAGCACGAGATATTCGCCGCCTGCGGCGACATTCCGGCGAAGCTCGCGACGCTTTCGGCCGCGAAGAACTGGGACGAGGTCCGCATGGCGTGCGCGGCTTCGCGCTCGTCGTTCGACCCGTCGGCCGCCCAGCGCGTCGTGATCGCGCTCGAGCGGACCGGCGACTGGAAGGCGCTCGCCGAGAAGGCGAAGGCTCTCAAGTCCTCGCCCGCGGAGGGGATCTTCTGCGGAGCCGGCAAGCCCGGCAAGCTCGCGGTCCTCTTCCCCGGCCAGGGCTCGCAGTACGTGGGCATGTCGCGCGACCTCGCGTGCTCGTTCCCCGAGGCGTTCGACGCCCTCTCCGAGGCCGACGCCGCGTTCGGCGGGCTGGGCTCGCTCATGTTCCCGCACCCGGCGTGGAAGCCGGAGCAGAAGGAAGCCCAGGAGCTCGCGCTGCGCGACACTTCCGTCGCCCAGCCCGCCCTCGGAAGCGCCGCGCTCTCCGCGTGGCGCGTCCTCTCCCGCTTCGGCGTGAAGGCCGACGCCGCCGCCGGCCACAGCTACGGCGAGCTCGTCGCGCTGCACGTCGCCGGACGCTACGAGTCGAAGACTCTCCACGAGCTCTCGGCCCTGCGCGGCAAGCTCATGAAGGGCGACGGCTCCGACAAGGGCTCGATGCTCGCCGTCATCGCCTCGTTCGCCGACGTCGAGAAGGTCCTCTCCGAGGAGAAGCTCGATCTCGTCATCGCCAACCGCAACGCCCCGGCGCAGAACGTCCTCTCCGGCGCGACCTCCGAGATCGAGAAAGCGGCGCAGGTCTTCACGGCTCGCGGGATCAAGGCCGTCCGCCTGCCGGTCGCCGCCGCGTTCCACTCCGCGCTCGTCGCTCCCGCGCTCAAGCCGTTCGGCGCGGCGCTCGAGAAGGTCGCGTTCTCCAAGCCGTCGCTCCCCGTCTACGCCAACTCCACGGGCGAGGTCTACCCCGAAGCCGCGAAGGACGCGCGCGCGATGCTCGCCGGCCAGCTCGGCAAGCCCGTCGAGTTCGTGAGGACGATCGAGGCGATGAGCCGCGACGGCGTCACGACCTTCGTCGAGTGCGGCGCGGGCAACCGCCTGACCGGCCTCGTCGGACTGATCTCCAAGGACGCCTCCGCGATCGCCGTGGACGCCTCCAACGGCAAGAAGAACGGCGTCGGCGATCTCGCGAAGACCCTCGCGCAGCTCGCGGCGCTCGGCCACTCCGTCGACCTGACCGGCTGGCAGGGCGGCGAGGCGGGCCTCTCCGACGCGCGCCCGACGCCGAAGATGGCGGTCAAGCTGACGGGCGCGACGTATCGCTCCACGCCGAAGAAGAATTTCCCGGCGAAGACGTACGCCGCTGCGCCGTCCGCCGTTCCGGCGCCGCAGGCGCCGACCGTGCCGACAGGGGATTCGGGTCTTCTCGGCCAGGCGCTCGTGGCCGCGCAGGCTTCGATCGACGCTCTGACCAAGCTCCAGGAGCAGACCGCGGCGCTCCACCTGCAGTTCCTGCAGGGCCAGGCCCACGCGCAGAGCTCGGTGCAGGCGTTGGTCGAGCAGCAGCAGGCTCTGTACGCGCGGATGTCGGGAAGCGCCGTGCCCGCTCCGAGCGCCGTGCTTCCGACGTATGCCCCGCCCGCTAGACCGGAAGCCGTTGCCGTTTCGCCGGTCGCCGTTGCCGTCCCGTCGGCCCCTTCCAAGCCCGCCGTTCCTTCCGTCGATGTGACCTCGACGCTGTTGGCCATCGTCTCCGAGAAGACGGGCTACCCCGCCGAGACCATCAACCCCGACATGGACCTCGAGGCCGACCTCGGCATCGACTCGATCAAGCGCGTCGAGATCCTCTCGGCCGTCGCCGAGAAGCTGCCGGCCGCCCCGCGCGTCAAGCCCGAGCACATGGGCACGCTCCGCACGCTCAAGCTCATCGCCGAGTATCTCTCGCAGGGAGCCGCGCCCGCCGCTCCGTCGGCGCC